>NZ_BAABDS010000036.1:0-250531 GCF_039539745.1 Oceanisphaera sediminis | reverse complement strand
TAACCTGTACTAATGACCCGTGCGGCTTAACCATACAACACCCAAGAAGTGTGAGACCTTGCGGTCAAGAACAAACAAATTATTTCAAATCAAACAGACAGAACGGGTATAAAAAACGTTCTGTAGGGTCGAATTCATTCGAGCACTGTTAATCAGTTTTCCAGCGTTTGTTAGCCTTAGCTGACAAACACCAGTTTATGCCTGGCGGCGATAGCGTTGTGGTCCCACCTGATCCCATGCCGAACTCAGAAGTGAAACGCACCCGCGCCGATGATAGTGTGGCAGCTGCCATGTGAAAGTAGGTCACTGCCAGGCACCCAATACAAAAGCCCGATTCGAAAGAATCGGGCTTTTTTACGTCTGCAGATCACACTATTTCACATGGCAAAGGTAGACTCAGCGGAGCGCAGCGACTTCTCAACAGTGAAAGTAGGGCGAAGCACGCCCGGAAAAAGCAGCGCTTTTTCAGTGCTTCGCGACCCGAGCGTTGCGAGGGGACGGGCCACGCCAGGCACCCAATTAAAAAGCCCGATTCGAAAGAATCGGGCTTTTTTCATGTCTGAAAAATAGTGAGGAGTGAAGAGGGAGGCGTGAGGAGGAGAACACCGGCGCTGCCGGCCTCGATGTTTTTCTGGTGTAGTTTGGCAATGTGCCCTTATGCTGCCACGCCTCACGCCTCACGCCTCACGCCTCACGCCTCACGCCTCACGCCTCACGCCTCACGCCTCACGCCTCACGCCTCACGCCTCACGCCTCACGCCTCACGCCTCACGCCTCACGCCTCACGCCTCACGCCTCACGCTGGATCACTTGACGCTGGTCAGCATATCGCCCGGGGTAATGTTGATCTGGCGGGCTTCATTATCGGCCGGTGCCAGCAGGCTGTAGTCGGTGTGACTCTGTTGCACTACAAATTGGGCCTTGGATGAGGTTTCGCTGTAGTAGCCGGGCTGAAGCTGGCGACGGTGAACAAGGGTGAAGCGATCGCCGGGTTGAATGCCGGCCTGGCGGCCAAGATCCATCAATATACCTTCTTCAGACTGCTGCAATATATGACCAATGGCCTTCATGCACGACTGGGCATTGGTGACATCACGAGCGATACGTAACAGCAGTTGATCTACCGACTGGCCGTAGGCCGACTGCCAGAAGCTCTGTTCATGTACCTTTACCCTGGCGTGCTTGCTGAAAGACCAGGGTGATATGGTCTGGTAATGCTGTTGCAGCAAGCGTTCACCGGTCAGACTGTCTTCCAGGGTAATCGAGAGGCCAAACTGGCGCGGCATATTGGTGAAACGCCATTTAACCCAGTTGCCCTTATTCATGCTGATATCATCAATCACTCCGCTTAGCAGCAGTCGGGATTGCTGCTGTTGTGCCAGTACATCACTGCCCTGACGCAGACCGGGGCTGCGGGGCAGCTGATAATCGGTGGTCAGCCGGTGAGGCAGCTGTGTCATCAAATTGACGCCGGGTGTCAGGTGTTGCGCCAATCTGGCGGTAACGGCGACGCCCAGTTCATATATCTGGCCAATCTGGCCCTGCTCGGGGTGCAACAGCGGAAAACGACTGAGGGTCAGACCCGGGCGATAACGACCGGCACACTGTGGCTGTACATCACCATCGGGCCAGATATCGGCGCGCAGCGTCAGTCTTAGCTGGCCCTGTGAATGCTGCTCATCAAGGATGACGTAGTCCATCAGTTCACCCTGAGCGGCAATATCGATCTGCTGACCCGAGAGGGCTCCGTTGGTAACCGACTGCACCGTGGTCAGCGAAGCGCCGGCCTGCAACAGAGCATCGGTCAACGCCTGCTCCAGCGCCTGCTGGCGGGCGGTTTCTGCCCCAAGGCTGAGCGGTGCCGAGCCTTCGGCCTGATACCAGTCGGCGTGAGCTGCCAATGGCAGCAGCAGAAAGAATGAGGGTAACAAGGCTTTTATCGACACTGGGTATCCTGTGTAACAGCGGCAGCCAGATGAAATCACGGCGGCGGTCAATTGTTGATACTTCTTGGCAAGGATTATGCAAAAATCTTGCCTGATACGTCGATAAAAGCGTTAAATACGCGAATATTTCAAACGAGTTATTCTGTTCGCCTGGCGTGTCATATGGTTGTTTTACTGCAGGCCGGGTAAAGTCTGCCGGCCTCCGGTCGATAACCTATCGAGTTTCATTTAACCAATTTAGCGGGAGTCGGTGCATGAGCAGACCTTTTTTCCTTGTTGCCGTACTGGGCCTGACGGCCTGCTCGGGAGCGGGGAAGTCGCAGTTTGATGACCAACATCATTACCTGCCCCACGATCATGCGTCCCACTACATCAATCGCAAACCGCCGGGATCTTTGGGGCAAACGCAGGCATCACCCAGACATAGTCGAGATGGCATTCCCATGCGGATGAGTGCCGGAACTCGCAGCGCCTATCTGCCATCTGCCGGGCCTTCACTGGTGGGCGGCCAAACCCGGTTGCAGCAGCATATGTCGGCTCTGGCTTACCATCTGGTGTCGAGCGCGCATCATCTGGACAGTCAGTCGGGCATTGCCGTCAGTGGCTTTGTTGATCAGCAGGACTATCACAGCCAGGACGACTTTGGCCGCCTGCTGTCGGAAACCATGATGTTCCAGCTCAATCAATATGGCTTGCGCGTGGTCGACTTCAAGGCGCTGCCTTTTATTCGTATCACCCCGCAAGGAGATGTCAGTACCAGCCGGGACTATCGGCAGCTCAGTTCACGTATCGGTGCCCGCTATCTGTTGCATGGCACAGTTAGTGAAACCACGGGCGGACGTTTGATTAATGCACGACTGGTCTCGATGGGCGACAACAGCCTGGTGGCCAGTGCCCAGCAGTTTATTCCCGAATATCTGGTTGCCGGCATGCTCAGGGCACAGGGGCCTGAGCCCCGGGTTGTGATGACCCCGGAGCAAAGGAGCCGTTATGCGAAATAATCTGTGTGCCTTGCTGTTGTTGATGCTGGCGGGGTGCAGCGGGCAACAGGGCGACGTCCGGCCGGCCAAAAACCATCTGTATGCGGTGGGGTATGCCCCAATCAGCCTGCAGCAGCCTGCCAATCATCAGCAGAAGCTGCTGCATGCCATGCGGGCGTCAAAGATGGATGCCTATCGCGAGTTGACCGAGCAGTTGGGTGGCGTGATGACCAGTAGCTCCAGCCAAATGAGCAGTCATGTACTGCAGGATGGTACCGTCAGTAACAGCAGCCGTGGCGTGGTCAGGGGCGCGCGAGTGGTAAACAGTTATCCCGATGGTGACATCTACATCACCGAGCTTGAACTGGATCTGGCGGTTTACGAGCAATTGCGACGAGGCAATTGACCCAGGGTGGTCGAATATAAAAACAAGGGTGAAACGTAAAGGGGGAAGGGCGGAGTGTTAATCCCCCCCTTTTCTTAAACCTTGAAACCAACGCCTTTGTTGATGCCTTTGGTGTGACCTTTCTGGTCATAGGTCATGCTTTGGCGTTCATGCAGCCGGCTCAGAATATTGGTCAGCTGGCGAATACCGTTGAGCGATTGCTCCAGCAGTTGCCCGGCCACCTGGTTCTGCTCCTGGCATTGTTGCAACAGCGCCCGCAACTCCGCTACCCGATCATGATAATCGCCGTTCAGGCGCTCCCGTTCGGGATGGCCGGCAAGCTGGCTATCGGTATTCTGAATCTCGATCAGCAATGCCTGCTTGCGCTCGGTCAACGGGGGGAGTTCAAGCGCCTTGCGTTTAACAATCAAGTCGCGCTCTTGATGGGTAATCTCCAGCAGTAGCTCGAGTTGTGATTTTTGATGGTTCAGCAGCACATCAAGGGGCATGTCAGAGGCCTTCCAAATCCTGTTCAAAGCGAGAAATATTAGCCGCCAGTCGTTCACTCTCTACCTGGTAGCTGCCTTCATTGATGGCTTTTTTCAGTGCATCCAGCCGGGCACTGTTATCGGGAGCGGGCGTGGTTGCCAACGATTGCTGCATCTGACTGAGGCGTTTGGCCTGAGGGGTCAGGGTGACTTCATCCTGGCGAATCGCGGCTGTACTGCCATCGGGCTGTGCGCCGGTGGTGGTTGATGCCTTGTACTTTGCATTGTTCGCCAACGGCGTCGTGCTGCCGAGGCCGGGAGGTAATTTATCGATAGCCATAATGGTCAAGTCCTGATGTTACTGCTGCATAAATGAAGTATCGGCCTCTGTAGCCGTAACTTTAGCAGAATTTACCATAAACACCGTAAAGCCCCGTCATTCATGGCGGGGATATAAGGTGTGAACGGCGTAGCCGTTCCGTGGTTAATGGGGCGTTTGTTGTTGCTCTATGTACTGGCGGATGATCTCTATCGGAGCTCCACCGCAGCTTGACGCAAAGTAGGATGGCGACCACAAGGCCCCCTTGTAGTAGAACTTGGCTGCTATATCTGGCCGCTCTTTTCTCAATACCCGACTGGATGCCCCTTTCAAGCTGTTCACCAGCGCCGATACCGCCACTTTTGGCGGGTAATTCACCAGCAGGTGAACATGGTCAATCTCCCCATCCATCTCTTTCAGTTCAGCCTCAAAGTCAGCGCAGATCTTGGTGAACAGTGCTCTGAGGCGGTCGATGGCGGCCTTATCGAATACTCTCCTGCGATATTTGGCCACAAAGACCAAATGAACGTGCATGGAGAAAATACAGTGCCTGCCTGTTCTGATGTCGTTGAGTTTTTTCATGGACCAAACTATATTGTGACCATGCAACGACTTCAAGCCTTCAAATACGCACTTCGGCCAGATGGCCAGCAACAGCGGCAAATGCGCCGTTTCGCTGGCTCATGCCGCTTCGTGTTCAACAAGGCACTGGCGTTGCAGCAGGAGCGCCGCGAGCAGGGCGAGAAGAAGCTCGGCTATGCGGAACTGTGCAAGCAACTGACCCAATGGAAGCGGGACGGTTCAACCGCCTGGCTGGCCGATACCCCCTCTCAGGCATTGCAGCAAACGCTTAAAGATCTGGAGCGGGCATACACCAACTTCTTCGCCAAACGAGCCGATTTCCCACGCTTCAAAAAGAAGGGGCGCGGCGATAGCTTCCGCTATCCACAAGGTTACAAACTCGACCAGGGCAATCGTCGCCTCTTCCTGCCCAAGTTGGGCTGGGTGCGCTACCGCCACAGCCGGGACGTGCTCGGGGTGATCAAGAACGTCACCGTGAGCCAGTCAAACGGCAAGTGGTATGCCGCTATCCAGACCGAGCGAGAGGTCGCCGTGCCGCTCCACCATGGCGGCGCTATCGGGATTGATATGGGGATTGCCCGCTTCGCCACCTTGTCAGATGGCAGCTTCTACGCCCCACTCAACAGCTTCAAGCGGCACGAAACCGCCTTGCGCAAAGTGCAGCAGGCGATGAGCCGAAAAACCAAATTCAGCCGGAACTGGAAGAAGGCGAAAGCCCGGGTCCAGCGCCTCCATGCCCGTGTCGGCCACGCCCGCCGCGACTACCTGCACCAAATCACGACCGCCATCAGCAAAAACCACGCGATGGTGTGTATCGAGGACTTGCAGGTACGGAACATGTCCAGGTCAGCGGCAGGGACGGCAGCGGCGCCGGGGCGCAACGTACGGGCCAAGTCGGGTCTGAACAAGGCCATTCTCGACCAGGGCTGGTTCGAGTTCCGCCGCCAGCTCGACTACAAGCTGGCCTGGCAAGGCGGGCACCTGATAGCCGTGCCGCCGAAGAACACCAGCCGAACCTGCCCCTGCTGTGGGTATATCTCGGCGGATAACCGTCAGAGCCAGGCGCTGTTTGTCTGTGTGGCCTGTGAATTTGAGGAAAACGCCGATGTGGTCGGTGCCATTAATGTATTAAGGGCGGGACACGCCCGGTTAGCCTGTGAAGTGAGCGATGCATTAATGTCGCCAGCAGCAGGAACCCACCGAAGTGAGTTAAGCGCAAGCGTTTAACCGCAGTAGGAATCCTCGGCCTTTAGGCCGAGGAGGATGTCAAAGTTTGACCTGCACGCGACCGGCGGCCATGACCCGGGCGGTAATGTCTCGACCGGAGTTGATATTGCGCACACGAATGCTGTCATTAAAGCCGCCGTCTTCCTGCGCCATGCCGTCGGTTTTCAGCATTAATCCCCCGGTTTGCGCGAGAATGCCGACCTTGTCGCCCTTGCATACCACACACAGTTGGCTGCTACGAATAGGCTGGCCGGGGCGTAAATCCCGCTTGCTGCGTGCGCCAATCAGTTCATCCGGCGAGCTGAATACATCGCCGCGCAGTAACACTTCATCCTGATAATCCACGGTTAAATGCTGCGCCTGCAGCAGGGTATTGCGGGCAACGGGGTCGGCGGCGGTGACCACCGGCTTGAGTATTTTAACCCGTACCGGCACAAACAGGTCCCAGCCTGGCTGCTCATGGCATTGCAGATAAACGTGGGTATTGCGACGTACCTCGCCGGCACCGCGAATATCGGCGGTCAGCTTGCCCAGGCATTCGGTTAACGATAATCGGGTATCGATGCTGGCCGCGTTGACGTGCAGCCGATCACCCGGTTGCAAGGGGACCAAATCTCGCACATAGTCTTCGGCATAATGGCGAAGTTCATCATGCACCGACGCTTGAGCCAGGGCCGGCCATAGCGAAGCGGCAAGCAACCAGCAGAGCAGTCGGCCGAGCGTTGCCAGTGATGATGTGCGAACCAGAATGTTAAAAAGCGGAAAATTTCTCTTAAGCATTACTACCTCATGGCCGATAAAACACGTTAGGCTGGCTTCAGTTGGTGTCTGCCTTGGGCGGGTGTTAAGCTGGCGTCGTATAACTCAAGCATGATAAGCATCGTTATTTAATTTACGCAAAAAGCATGCCATGGTACAGATGGAGACAAGGTAATGGCGGGGATACTCGACTCGGTAAACCAGAGAACACAACTCGTCGGTCAGAACAGGCTGGAACTGCTGCTGTTCAAGCTGAACGGACGTCAAAGATTTGGCATTAACGTGTTCAAGGTAAAGGAAGTGTTGCAGTGCCCCAGGCTGACCGGCTTGCCACAGCGTAATACCATGGTCAAAGGCGTTGCCAATATTCGTGGCCAAACCATTTCCATTATCGACTTGAGCAAGTCCATGGGCGGCCGGCCCATAGAGCAGACTGAAAACAGCTTCGTGATTATCTCCGAATACAACCGCTCTGTGCAGGGCTTTCTGGTGAACTCGGTTGAGCGGATCATCAACGTCAACTGGGAGTCGATATTGCCGCCGCCCAAAGGGGCGGGTCGCCTCAATTACATGACGGCAGTGACCGAGATCGACGGCGAGCTGGTGGAAATTCTGGATGTGGAAAAAATTCTCGATGAGATCGCCCCGGTCAAGACCACGGTGAACGCCGAGATTGTAGAGCAGGTTTCGCATTTAAATACCGAACGGCAAAAACCGATATTGATTGCAGATGACTCCTCGGTGGCCCGACGCCAGATCCAGAAAACCATGGCGACCCTGGGATTGGAATGCATCGTTGCCGAAAATGGCAAGCTTGCGCTGAACAAACTCAGAGAAATGGCCGCTACCGGCCCCATCAACGAGCAACTGTCGATGGTGATCTCGGATGTGGAAATGCCGGAGATGGACGGTTATACCCTGACGGCAGAAATCCGTAATGATCCTGCACTGAAAGACTTGTATGTGATCCTGCATACTTCTCTGAGTGGTGTATTCAACAAGGCGCTGGTGGAAAAGGTGGGGGCGAATAATTTTATCGCCAAATTCCACCCGGACGAGCTGGCATCGGCGGTGAAACAAGCGCTGTAATAAAGGTGTAAACAACACGGATGAAGAACTTTACCGACGAGCAGTACCGGGTATTTTGCCAGTTTCTTGAAGCCGGCACCGGCATTGTGCTGGGCGATAACAAGCAGTATCTGGTAAAAAGTCGGCTGTCTCCGCTACTGACTCGCTTTCAGATAGACTCACTCGACGAGTTGATCAGCAAAGCCATGTCGGTACGCGAACGGGAGCTGGAAACGGCGGTTATCGACGCCATGACCACCAACGAAACCCTGTGGTTTCGAGACGGCTACCCCTTTACCCTGCTAACGGACAAACTGTTTCCGGAGTTGGCCAAACCGGGCAAGTCGTTGAAAGTCTGGTCTGCCGCCAGCTCTTCCGGTCAGGAGCCTTACTCCATTGCCATGACGGCACTGGAATATCAGGCTCGGCGGCCGGGCGGCTTGCCGGGGCTGCAAATTGTTGCCACCGACATTTCCACCAGCATGCTGGAGCAGTGCAAGAGCGGCATTTACGACAGCCTGTCGCTGGCGCGCGGCTTGTCTCCCGAGCGCCGCAAGCAGTTTTTTACCCCGCTGACCGACGGCAAGATGCAGTTGCAGGCCAAGGTGAGAAACATGGTCAGCTTTCGTCCCTTCAACCTGCTGGACAGCTACAGCCTGTTGGGCAAGTTCGACATTATCTTCTGCCGTAATGTGCTGATTTATTTCTCTCCCGAGAACAAGTCCAGGATCCTCAACCAGTTTGCCAGCAGCCTGAATCCCGGCGGCTACCTGTTGCTGGGGGCCTCCGAATCACTGACCGGCCTGTCCGACAAGTTCGAGATGATCCGTTGCAGCCCCGGTATCATCTATCGTCTCAAGTAATAGCTGGCACACCTTTTGCTTTATTTTAGGCATAGCTTCGTGGCATGCGTTTTAGCCACGATATGGCGTCAACATAACGCAAGAGGTGCCAGGTGACGATTTCGTTCGACAAAGCCTTTGGTATTCATCAACACGCCCTGGTGGCCCGTTCCGAACGGGCCGAATTGCTCGCCGGCAACCTGGCCAATGCAGACACCCCCGGCTACAAAGCCAAAGACATGGACTTTCAGTCTGCCCTGAGTCAGGCGCAGACCAATCAGGGCTTCTCGCTGAGCCGCACCAGTCAACAACACTTTGCCGTAGAGCTTGCTTCCCCCGGCACGGTGCAGTTTCGCGTCCCCAATCAGCCGGATACCGGCGACGGTAATACCGTGGACGTGCAGACCGAACGTAACAACTACATGGAAAACGCCCTGCAGTATCAGGCCTCGCTGGAATTTCTTAACGGCAAGATCAGCGGCCTGTTGAAGGCCATCAAAGGAGATTCAATGTGAGCCTGTTTAAGGTATTTGATATTTCCGGCAGCGCCATGAGCGCCCAGTCGGTGCGGCTCAACACCACCGCCAGTAATTTGGCCAACGCCGACAGCGTCAGCTCCAGCATCAACGAAACCTACCGTGCTCGCAAACCGGTGTTCGCCGCCGATCTGGATCAGGCCTTGTCCGACCGTCAGGAAAGCGTCGGCGTCAAGGTAATGGGCATAGTGGAAACCGACAAACCGCTGTTAAAGGAATTTCGCCCCGATCATCCGATGGCGGATCAGGATGGCTTCATCTACAAGCCCAACGTCAATGTGGTGGAAGAGATGACAGACATGCTCAGCGCCTCGCGCAACTACCAGACCAACGTGCAGGTGGCCGATGCGGCCAAGCAGATGCTGCAGCAAACCCTGCGTCTGGGTAAGGGGTAATAAGCCATGCAAGTTAACCAAGACTATTTAAACGGTCTCAAATGGCCGGGGGAGCAAAGCCCCGCCGAAAAAGCTCAGGATCCCAGCCGGGCACAGTTGGGGCAGGAAGACTTTTTCGCCCTCATGACCCAGCAACTGGCCTATCAGGATCCGTTCAAACCGGCAGACAATTCCCAGATGATTGCCCAGATGACGTCTTTCACCACCGCCGACGGCATCAATCAGATGAGCGAAAAACTGTCGAGCCTGAGCGACGTCATGACCTCCAGCCAGGCACTGCAGGCCTCCAGTCTGGTTGGGCAAAAAGTCTTGTTACCCAGCGATCTGGCTTACTGGGATCGGGCCGAGCCGGTAGATGGCGTGGCCGTGACCGGTGAGGGCGCCGATAACGTGTTGATAAGAATAGAGAACGAAAAGGGCGAATTGATACGTAGCATTCCCCTGGATGGCCCACAACAAGGCAACGTGCCATTTAGCTGGGACGGCCTGAATGACAAGGGGGAGCCGGCTCCCGAGGGCCGCTACAAAATCAAGGTCAGCGGCCTGATTGACAATCAGCGTGAAGACCTAAACGCCCTGGCCTTTGGCCGGGTCGACAGCGTGACCTTAGGCAGTGCCAACAGCCCAACCCTGGTGAATCTTGCTGGTCTTGGGGGCATTCCCCTGAATCAGGTACTCGAAATAGCTGGCCGTAAAGCGGCGTAAGGAGAACATTAATGTCTTTTAATATTGCCCTGAGCGGTGTGAATGCGTCCCAGAAAGACCTGGACGTGACCGCCAATAACATTGCCAACGTCAATACCATTGGCTTTAAAGAGTCCCGCGCCGAATTTGCCGACGTGTACGCCAACTCCATTTTTTCCAACTCCAAAACCAGTACCGGCAGCGGTGTGCAAACCGCCTCGGTGGCCCAACAGTTTCACCAGGGCGCACTGCAGTTCACCAACAACTCGCTGGACATGGCCATCAACGGCAGCGGCTTCTTCGTGATGTCCAACGAACTCGGCTCGCTCGATCGTACTTTTACCCGTGCCGGTGCCTTTCGCCTCAACGATCAGGGCTTTGTTACCAACTCTCAGGGCAACTACCTGCAAACCTATGCCGCCAACGAGGACGGTACCCCGTCCGGTCTGGGCCTGAACACCACCCAGCCACTGCGGATCCCCGACAAGGCCGGTGATCCTCAGGCGACGACTGAGATCAAGACCGGTGTCAATCTGCCGGTCAAGGCCGATTCCCTAACGGTCGCCGATTTTGATCCTACAGATTCTGCAACTTATACCTCGTCGACCTCTATGACGGTGTACGACTCTCTGGGGGATACTCACACCATGACCCAGTATTTCGTGAAAGACGATACAGCGGCGCCCGGCGAAAACAAATGGCAGATGTTTGTCTATGTAGATGGTAAAAATGCCTTGGGTACCACCGATGTACCACCTCTGCCCGACCCTACCAGTGTACCGGTAATCAATACTCAAGAGCTGCAATTTGATACGGGTGGTCAGTTGCTGTCAAAAACACCAGATCCTCTGACAACCGAGCCTTTGAATTTTAGTAACGGTTCTAATCCGGCTCAGACGTTGGACGTTAAAATAGACTCTGCCACCCTGAACTCCGGCCCCTTCGAAGTCACTCAATCCAGCCAGGACGGCACCACCGTCGGCCGCCTGACCAAGGTGGATGTTGGTGCAGACGGCTTGGTGCAGGCGACCTACAGCAACGGCAGTACCGAAAACTTGGGCATCGTAGCCATGGCGCGCTTCCCGAACGATCAGGGCCTGACCCAGGTTGGTGATACCCAATGGCGTGAATCGTTGCTGTCGGGCGAGGCGGTTACCGGTCAGCCCAATACCGGTATTTTCGGCAAGGTCAGCGTGGCGGCGCTGGAGCAATCCAATACCAACCTGACCACCGAGCTGGTAGACCTGATCACCGCCCAGCGTAACTTCCAGGCCAACTCCCGGGCGCTGGAAGTGAACAGCACACTGCAGCAGACCATATTGCAGATCCGGTAACCTAAATCGTGAGGGGTAAGGCGTGAAGAGTGAGGGAGGCAGACAAAGAAAAGTCTGACTCCCCTATGTGGCCTGTGGCTTTTGGACCACAGATAGTCGGTAAATTTTGTTCTGATAGAAACAATCGGTGTTGGGTTGTTTAACACCGATTGTTGAGCTTTTGTCTCAACCCCCTCACGCCTCTCGCTTTACCCCTCACTATGTTTAATGGCACCAATTTTGCAGATAACTCTGTAATGTAATTGGTACAATAGCTGACGTTCAGCATCACTCAGTACTTATTCGGCAACAGCGTCGACGGAGCTGAAATGGATCATTTGCTTTATATCGCCATGTCTGGCGCCAAAGAAAACATGCACAGTGTGGCCCTGCGAGCCAACAACCTGGCCAACGCCAATACCACCGGTTTCAAGGCCGATATGGAGCAGGCCCGGGCCATGCAGGCCTTTGGCGAAGGCTTGCCCAGCCGGGTATTTGCCATGGCCGAGCGGCCGGGGCAAAGTTTTGCCTCCGGTCCCATTCAGACCACGGGTCGGGATCTTGACGTTGCCGTGTCCGGCGACGGCTGGCTGGCGGTGGAGTCCAAAGACGGCACCGAGGCTTACACCCGTTTCGGCAATTTGCAGGTGACGCCCGAGGGCATGCTGCAAACCAGCAACGGCCTCAACGTGCTGGACGACAACGGCGGGCCCATTTTTCTGCCGCTGCCGCTGGAAAAAATGGAAATCAACAAAGACGGCACCATCTTTGCCCGGCTGGAAGGCGAGCCGGCCGACGGCGGTGCCGAACTGCAACGCATCAAGACGGTGCTGCCCGAACACGGCGATATCGAAAAAGGACTGGATGGTCTCTTTCGTCGCAAAGACGGTCAGGCCGAGGCACCGTCGGCGCAGGTGCAGCTGATTGCCGGTGCGCTGGAAGGCAGCAACGTCAACCCGGTGGCCGAAATGACCCACCTGATCGATCTGCAGCGGCGTTTTGAAACCCAGATGAAGATGATGAGCCACGCCGAAGAGAATGATAAAGCCCACGCACAGTTGCTGCGCATCTAAAGGAGATTGCGATGAACCCCGCATTATGGATTAGCAAAACCGGCCTCGATGCCCAGCAGACCAATATTTCGGTTACCTCCAACAACCTGGCCAACGCCAGCACCGTTGGTTTCAAGAAAGGCCGGGCCATCTTCGAAGACCTGCTGTATCAGAACGTGCACCAGCCGGGTGGTCGCGCCACCGCCGACACCAACTTGCCCTCCGGTCTTATGCTGGGGGCGGGCAGCAAGGTGGTGGCTACCCAGAAAACCTTTACCCAGGGCAGCGTGCAAACTACCGACAACGCCCTGGATGTGATGATTGATGGCCGGGGCTTCTTCGAGGTGATGCTGCCAGACGGTACCACCGGCTACACCCGTAACGGTCAGTTTGCGCTCAACGACGAAGGCATTATCGTGACCCCCGGCAATGGCTATCCCTTGCTGCCGGAAATGCAGATTCCCGGCAATGCCCAAAGCATCAGCGTGGGCACCAACGGTGAGGTATCGGTACAGCTGGCCGGTCAGGCCGAATCCCAGGTGATTGGCCAGCTGACGCTGACCGACTTTGCCAACCCGTCCGGCCTGCAGCCCAAAGGAGAAAACCTCTACCTGGCAACCCAGTCCAGCGGTGCGCCACTGCAGGGCATTGCCGGTGCCGACGGTTACGGCACCATCAAGCAGGGCATGCTGGAAACCTCCAACGTCAACGTGACCGAAGAGCTGGTCAACCTGATCCAGGCGCAGCGGGTATACGAGATGAACTCCAAGGTGATCTCGTCGGTCGATGAAATGATGGCCTATGTCAATCAGCAGCTGTAATCGGGCATGTTAAGCAGGAATCATGTTAAACAGGAATCATGTTAACCAATGGAGAGTCATGCGTAGCATAACGGCGAGGTTCGGTCTGCTGGTTTTGTGTGTTGGCGGCCTGTCGGCCTGCACCAGCACCCCTTATACTCCCAAGCCGGATGATCCCGCCTTTGCGCCGGTGATCCCCAGCCTGAACGAGCAGCAGCTGGAGCCCAACGGTGGCATCTTCAGAGACAACTACGCCAACAGCCTGTATTCCGACATCAAGGCGCACCGGGTGGGCGACATCATTACCGTCGACCTGGCCGAGTCGACCCGAGCCCAGAAGCGAGCCACCACCCAGCAGGGCAAAGACTCCAGCGTGAACATCAATCCGCTCAGTCTCGGAGGTGCGCCGGTCAACGTCGGCGGCTACCCGCTGCAGGCGTCCATGTCGAGCAGCAACGAATTCGACGGCCAGGCCAACACCAACCAGAGCAACAGCCTGCAGGGCAGCATTACCGTTAGCGTGGCTCAGGTGCTGGACAACGGTAACCTGCTGGTGCAGGGCGAAAAGTGGATCATGCTGAACACCGGCGAAGAATACGTGCGCATCAGCGGCATGATACGGCCGCAGGATATTGGTGCCGACAACCGGGTGGAGTCGACCCGGGTGGCCAACGCCCGCATCTATTACGGCGGCACCGGCGACTTTGCCAATACCCAGACCCGCGGCTGGCTGGCTAAATTCTTCAACAGCCCCTGGCTGCCGTTTTAACGGCAGAGCGGAAGGGGCGAGGCGTCGTAGGGTCGCATTTATTCGACCACGCAAACGACACCCCTACCCAGCCCTCCTCCTGGCGATGCCTCTTCATGATGCCTGCGGGGCTGGAGCCAAGGGGGAGGGGCGGTTCGGGGCAGGGCGTGAAGGGTGAGGTGTCGTAGGGGCGAATTTATTCGACCGATTGTGCCCCCCCTGAATACGGACGGTCAGAATAACGCCGGGGTGCAACGCAAGGGGAGGGTTGGGGGGGGGGGTTACTGCAGTTTGCATATTTTGCTTACGGCTGAAAGTTTTGTTTTCAGGAGAAATACATGAAGCAGCTCACTGCGATATTACTGAGCTTAACCTTACTGGCTGGTGCCTTAATGCCCGCCCAGGCCGCCCGCATCAAAGACATCAGCTCGGTGGCCGGGGTGCGCGCCAACCAGCTGGTGGGTTACGGCCTGGTGGTGGGCCTGCCCGGTACCGGCGAGCGTAACAACGCCTTTGCCGCCCAGACCTTTCGCACCATGCTCAACAACTTCGGTATTACCGTACCCGATAACATGCGGCCCAAGATGAACGACGTGGCGCCGGTGGCGGTGCATGCCGAGTTGCCGGCCTTTGCCAAGCCGGGCCAGACCATAGACGTGACCGTTTCTGCCATTGGCGAGGCCAAGAGCCTGCGCGGCGGCACCCTGCTGCAGACTTTTCTGAAAGGGGTGGACGGTCGGGTTTATGCCCTGGCCCAGGGCAGCCTGGTGGTGGGCGGCCTGGGTGCCGAGGGGGCCGATGGCTCTTCCATCATGATCAATATTCCCACCGTGGGCCGTATTCCCGGTGGTGCCATGGTAGAGCGCGAAGTACAAAACTCCTTTGGCCGTGGCGATACCATTACCTTTAACCTACACCGTTCCGACTTTACCACCGCCAAACGCATGGCCGAGGTGATCAATGATCTGGTCGGCCCCAACAACGCCCAGGCGCTGGATGCGACCTCGGTACAGGTGTATGCACCGCGCGATCCGGGGCAGCGGGTCAGTTATCTGTCTACGCTGGAAAACCTGACCGTAGACGTGGCCGACGAAGCTGCCAAAATCATCGTCAACTCGCGCACCGGCACCGTAGTGATTGGCCAGACGGTACAGCTGAAACCGGCGGCCATTACCCACGGCGGCCTGACCATTACCATTTCGGAAAATCCTCAGGTGTCTCAGCCCAATGCGCTGGCCGGTGGCGAAACCGTGGTGGTGCCCAACAGCAACATCAACGTAGAACAGCAAGACGGCCGCATGTTCAAGCTGGATACCGGCACCACCCTGGACGACCTGGTACGGGCGATTAATCAGGTCGGCGTGGCCCCCGGCGACCTGGTTGCCATACTCGAAGCCCTGCGCCAGGCCGGCGCCATACAGGGCGAGCTGGTGATTATTTAATTGAATGTGAGGAGTGAGGAGTAGGGTCGAATTTATTCGACCGCTTGGTTTCTGGTGTTTTGTAGCTGCCGCTTTAGCTGGCAGGCCCAGCAACGCTGGGCAATACAAACGCAGGGTGTTCAGGTAATGGCGCCGTACCTGCAAATGCCGATTCGGCTGCAGGATTGCGCCGAATAAATTGGCGCCTACAGGGTATCTCCCGTCGGCAAGTCCGGCATGACAATAACCCCGGGATCCTGATGACCATAAGGACCCCGATTTTAGACTCTGGTTTTACTTATCGCTTCCAGCTTATGGCTTATAGCTTTGTTTCAAGGAGTAACGGCATGAAACCCACCGACTCATTCAATAACAGCCTGCTGGTCAACGACATTCAGGGGCTGGACAAGCTGCGCCAGCAGGGCTTTGAGCAAGACCGTGGCAAGGCGCTGGACGAAGCGGCGCGCCAGTTCGAGAGCCTGTTCACCCAGCAGCTGTTCAAGTCGATGCGTGCCGCCAACAAGGTGTTCGAGTCCAACAGCCCGATGAACAGCCGTTACACCCAGCATTATCAGGACATGCACGACCAGCAGATGTCCGCCGAGCTTAGCCGGCAGGGCAGTTTGGGGCTGGCCGATCTGGTTGCCCGCCAGCTGGGGGGTGAGCAAAACAAGGTGGAGCCCCCGGCCAAGCACTTTGAACTGACCGATGTGCGTCGAATTTCCGGCAAGGTGGTGCGGCCACTTGAGCAGAGCCCGGACGACACAGTCGAGGCCAAGCCGGACTCTAAACCGGCCGCAGAACAAGCCCGGCCGCCATTGCAGGCCGCCGCTAACGGCCCGGATACCGTTATCTACAACGCCAGCGAGCCGTTTCGCTCACCCGAAGATTTTGTGCGTCGCCTGTTGCCGGCGGCGACCGAGGCAGGCAAGCGCATGGGCCTGCCGCCCGAGGCCATGCTGGCGCAGGCGGCGCTGGAAACCGGCTGGGGTAAAAAGATCATCGGCCAAAAAAATGGTGATTCCAGCCATAATCTTTTCGGCATCAAGGCCGATAACAGCTGGAAGGACTCAAAAACCTGGGTCAGCACCCTGGAATATGAGCAGGGCATAGCCGTAAAGGTGCAGGCGCCGTTTCGTGCCTATGGCTCGTTCAACGACAGCTTTAACGACTACGTGAATTTTTTACACGACAACCCGCGTTACGGCGAGGCGTTGCAGCAAACCGACTCGCCCCGGCAGTATTTCAATGCCTTGCAAGAAGCCGGCTATGCTACCGACCCCAAATATGCCGACAAGCTGAGTTCCATTTTCAATACCGTAACCCGACTGGCATCACAAGCATAAGGACACATCATGGCTGTTGATATGTATCAAACCGGCGTAAGTGGCCTGCTGGCGGCACAAGGTCAGCTGGCCACCACCGGCCATAACATTGCCAACGTCAATACCGAAGGCTTCAGTCGCCAGCGGGTAGAGCAAATGACCACGATGCAGATGTATTCGGGGGGGCAGTTTTACGGCACCGGTACCCGGGTCACCGACGTGACCCGCATGTATCAGGAATACGCCTTCAAGGACGTACTCATCAATAATACCGAGAAGGCGGGCGCAGAAGCCCTGTATAACCACCTGAGCTTTCTCGACAAGGGCCTGACCAGCACCAACCAGGGCATTGCCGCCAGCCTGGATGACTTATACGGCGCCATTAACGCCGTGGCAGATAACCCGGGCAACCTGGGTAACCGGGAACTGATGCTGGCCAACGCCAACGACATTACCAACCATTTCAACGAGTATTACAGCGCACTCGAACAGGAAATGACCATCAAGAACCGGGATATCGAATCCCGCGCCGAGCATGTCACGTCCATCACCGCCGGCATTGCCGAGCTTAATCAGCAAATCATGAATTCGGGCCTTAACGGCACCCCCAACGACCTGCTCGACCAGCGCGACCGACTGATCCAGGAGCTGGGGCAGGAAGTACAAATTACCACCATAAAAGACAACAACGGCATGATCTCGGTGATGCTGGGCGGGCGTGAACCCTTGGTGAGCGGTAACCAGGCCTATGGCATGGAAGTAAGGCCCGGATCGCCGGATCCGCAACAAACCGAACTGTATCTGACCAGCCCCAACAACCCGGATCAGGCCACCCGCATCAAGGGCAGCCAGGCCCTGGGCGGAGAAATGGGCGCCCTGTTTCATTACCGCGATCAGGTATTAGGCCCCAACCTGAGCGACATGGGTAAAACCGCCATCGCCATTGCAGACGCCTTTAACCAGGTGCAGGCGCAGGGAGTAGATCTGAATGGCATTGCCGGCGAAAACTTCTTTAACGACATCAACGATCCCGGCGCCCAGGCTCGCCGTTTTATCGGCAACAACCCGGCCATCGGCGGCGAGGTTGAAATTACCGATACCGGCAAACTGACCGGCGGCGAGTACACGCTTAAATACCAAACCAATGGTGATTATCTGTTAACCGATGTCACCACCGGTGAATCGTTCGGCATTAATGCGGCAGATATAGATAACTCATCGCCCCCTGCACAAACTATTAATATGCCGGATCTGGGCTTCAGCTTTACCTTGAACGACGTACCCAACACGGGTGACGAAATGCAGCTAAGGCCCACTCGTCAGGGCGGCAACGATCTTCAGGTAAATCTGAATACCGGTGATCAGATTGCCGTGTCCGGCTCGGTGATGGTCAGCCCCAATAAAGACAATACCGGCACCGCTAAACTCGGTATCAAATTGGTTGAACCCACAGCACCGGCCACGGCCATTCCGGAAGCGGCTTATCCGCTGAGTGTTAAATTTGATGGCACTGATTATGTTGTGACGGATAAAGATGGCACGTTGCCAGCCTTGTTCACCGGCGTGCCGGATGGTGATGGCAATATCACCTTTGGTGACGTACAGCTCGGCGTTAAAGGCGAGGCCAAGGAATTTGATCAGTTCGCCATCGAACAGGCCCAAGGCTCGGGCAACAACACCAACGCCCTGGCCTTTGCCGAGCTGCAAAACAAGAAATGGCTTAATAACGGCAAGTCGACCGTGACCGACAGTTTGAATAAAACCGCGGTAGAGCTGGGCGGTCTCACCAAAAACCAGCGGGTGAAAGCCATGGCTGCCGAGGCGGCTTATGACCAGTCTTACGACCGTATGCTGTCGACCTCCGGGGTCAACCTGGATGAAGAGGCCGCCAACCTGCTGCGTTTTCAGCAGTCCTATATGGCTTCGGCCCGGGTGGTGACCGTGGCATCCGAGACCATGAATACCCTTCTGCAGATACGCTAAGGAATCACGATGCGAGTAGCCAGTTTTCAGTTTATTCAGCGCAACCTGGACAATATCAGTGGCCGCACTTCCGAGGCCAACCGGCAGCTGGGGCAGCTGTCGTCCGGCAAGCGAGTGGAATACGCCAGTGACGATCCGGTCGCTGCTAACGGCATTCTCAACTACAAGCAGGAATTGCGTAAGCTCGACCAGTACCAGAGCAATATCAACCTGGCCGAGAACCGCCTGCGCCGTGAAGAAACCGGCCTGACCAGCGCTGAAAATATTACCCAGCAGGTAAAAGAGATCATGCTGGGTGCCAACAACCCGGCGATTACCCAGAAAGAACGCGATGCCTACAAGAACGTGCTGCAAGGTCGTATCGATGAAATGCTTGATATCGCCAATACCAAAGACGAATTTGGCCAGGCCATATTCGGCGGTTTTCAGACCGACACCGACCCCTTTACCCGCCAGCCCGGCGGCAATGTGACCTATTCCGGC
Organism: Oceanisphaera sediminis; assembly: GCF_039539745.1. NCBI lineage: Bacteria > Pseudomonadati > Pseudomonadota > Gammaproteobacteria > Aeromonadales > Aeromonadaceae > Oceanisphaera > Oceanisphaera sediminis. The sequence continues at coordinate 231,195 of NZ_BAABDS010000036.1, read as the reverse complement.
GACAGTGGTCAGCGGGAGATGATGGTGGGCGACAGCGTCAAGGTGGGGATCAACCACGACGGTGACTTGGTATTTGGCGGTGTGCCTAACCCGCGCGGCGATTTTACTGCAAGTTATCAGCTGGGTGACGAATCTAGAGAAGACCAGGTGCGGGTAGAAAGCGCCAATATTGCAGACCGTGCCAATTTTAGTGATCAAGAGCGCTATACCGTCGAGTTTGTTGGCGTGATACCTGCCGATCCAGAGTCGGAAGAAGTGTTTTATCAGATTAAAGATGAGAGCGGAGCTGTTATCTTACCTACTGATCCTAACGATCCGCTAATGCAGTTAGCTTACGAACCGGGTAAGAAAATTGAGGTAGATGGTTTAGAGATAGTAGTAAAAGGCGAAGCCAAAATAGGCGATAAAATCGAGCTTAATTCCACAGTACAAGACGGTACCGGTCAGGATGAGCGTGGTGCATTCGACATTTTAAACAGGGCCAAAGAGTGGCTCGAGAGTGACGGCCACACTCCCAGCGGCCAGAGTGAAATGATCGACATCCTTGACGAGCTGGATGCCATGGGCGGCCACTTCACTCAGGTACGAGCCGACACCGGTAACCGCATGCAGCGGCTGGACAACCAGAAAGAGACCCACGCCGACATGACGCTTACACTGGAAAAACTGCGCAGCGGCATGGAAGATCTGGACTACGCCAAAGCCACCGGCGAATTCAGCCAGACCATGGTCGCCCTGCAAGCGACCCAGACCATGTTCGGCAAGGTACAGAACATCAGTTTGTTTAATTACATCTGATCCATGTTGGATGGAGATTATATTGAGTCATTACTGACTGACAGTGATGGCTTTTCTATTTAAAGTGGGGAATGTTGATGAAGATCACCGTGTTTGGATCCGGCTATGTGGGCCTGGTGGCAGCTGCCTGCCTGGCCGATGTGGGACATCAGGTGATATGCATGGACGTAGACGCCGAGCGTATTACGGCGCTACTGAATGGCCAAACTCCTATTTTTGAACCCGGTTTGCAAGAGCTTATTGCCAGTAATCGCGCCGCCGGACGTTTGCTGTTTAGCCATGATATTGAGCAGGCGGTGCACTTCGGTACTTTGCAGTTTATCGCGGTAGGTACTCCGTCAGATGAAGACGGCAGTGCCGATTTACAGTATGTGCTGCAAGTGGCACAGAATATTGGGCGTTACATGTGCGAGCCCAAGGTTATCGTCAATAAATCGACGGTACCGGTCGGTACGGCCGACAAGGTTTCGGCGATCATCGCCGGCCAACTCGAACACAGAGATATGGCACTGAATTATGAAGTGTGCTCCAACCCGGAGTTCATGAAGGAAGGGGCGGCGATCGAAGACTTTACCCGCGGCCCTCGTATTATCGTGGGTACCGACTCCGAATGGGTAATGAGCACAATGCGGGAATGTTATGGACCATATAACCGCAATCACGACAAACTCATGTTTATGGGCGTGCGGGCCGCCGAGCTGACCAAATACGCAGCCAATGCCATGCTGGCCACCAAAATCAGCTTTATGAATGAAATGGCCAGTCTGGCCGAACACCTGCAGGTAGATATAGAAGAAGTGCGCCAGGGCATTGGCTGCGACCCTCGCATTGGCTATCACTTTATCTATCCCGGCTGCGGCTATGGCGGCTCCTGCTTCCCCAAGGATGTGCGCGCACTGTGTCACACTGCCGAGCAGCTGAGCCAACCCAGCCAGCTGCTGCGAGCGGTTGAAGCGGTAAATGAGCGCCAGAAAACCGTCTTGTTCAGCAAGCTGCATCAGGCCTTTAACGGTGATCTGGCCGGCAAAACTATTGCCGTGTGGGGGCTGGCCTTCAAGCCGGGCACAGACGACATGCGCGAAGCCCCCAGCCGGGTGTTGATGGAAGCCTTGTGGCAAGCCGGTGCGCGCGTACAGGCTTATGATCCCAAAGCGATGGAGGAGTGTCGGCGGTTATACGCGGATCAGTTACAGGCTTCCAATTTAAATAATGACGCTGAGCTGCTGCTTTGTATCAGCAAGGAAGAAGCAGTTTATGAAGCTGATGCACTGGTGATCTGCACCGAATGGAAAGAATTCAGGGCGGTGGATTTTTACTGGCTGAAGCTGCAGTTGCGCGCTGCAATATTAGTGGATGGGCGTAATCTGTATGAGCCTGATACTGTACGCCATGCCCGATTAATATACTTTGGGGTGGGGCGCACTACTGACCTTGTTCTCTAAATATAATGTGGGACACGAAATTTAAATATGAAAATCAATCGCTTATTGAGAATTATCTATTAAATTATAGGAGTTAGGTCAGTAACTTACCTATTTATAATGATATTTCCGACATTCCGCACCTAATTCAGGAATAAATGCCCAGGTAACGTTTGCCGAGTGCTTCAAGAATGGTCTGTTGCGGCGGCTGAAGATTGATAATGAGCGGTGTTTCGTCTCCCACCGACAGTTCATGAATGCCGCTAAAGCACAGGAATACCCACCGCGCGGTGGGATTCTGGCTCGATTTGTTCTTCATGTCCGGGAAACTGAGATCTTTCTGTCGTAGTGACTGCCGGATGCGGTGCTCCAGCGCTGCATAAATCATCAGGCTACAGGTCATCACCATCAGCAATGCCTCGATGCGCTCTGGTTTTTTTCAGGAACAGGGAAGAGGTTAAAAACTCCGGGCTTTTCAGAAAACGGAAGCCGCGTTCTACCGTCTGTTGGGATTTGTAGATTGCGAGGAGTCCGGCCATGTCCAGATGGTCGCTCAGATCGTTGGTCGCCAGGATAAATATTCCCGCCTGCTCCTTGGCCGTGGCCACTTTATCCAGGCAGGTCACCGCCTGGCCGGTTAGCTTGTAGTCGATTCTTTCCGGGGCTGACCTTTCTTTGGGCGGCCCTTTCCGCTATAAATCGGCTGTGCCAAGGTGTTTCCCTGCTCTATCCGCAACACGCTGAGTCCACGGCTGAACTCGGCTAGGGCCTGCTCTGCACCTTGCTGACAGGCAAAGCGTTTTTTGCATAATTGCTGGAACTGTTTGAGCTCACGCGTGCCGGTTTTGAGCAGATTTTTGGTGACCGTCTGTTGTTCACGTTTGGTGGCCTGTTCGCTGCGCACCAATAACCAGCGTTGCGGTACACCGGCATAATCGGCCTCGATCCAGTAGCCATGGTAGCCATCCCCCAAGGTCTCCAGTCGCTCCGTTTGTAGGTTCGAGACGGCATGCTTGGCATCCTTCAGTGTCATCGGCACTCGAGTCACGAATAGCTGCTCCTGCTGATGCAGGGCTGAAAGCGAATCGGCCGTATAGAGTGCGGCATCACCGACGAAATAACGGCTTTGCTGTGCGGCTTGCAGGGACTGCACATGCTGGCGGGTCACTTCCGCAAAGGCTTTCTGGTCATTGGTATTGCCGCTCAGCGCCTGCATGTAGACCGGCAGTCCAGCCTGATTCTCGCAGATCAGCTCCAGGATGACCTGATTCAGCTCTGGCCGATGATCTCGGCTACCAATTTGATGCAAGCAGGGTCCTCTTCGTCACGCTCATAGGCACCATCCACATGGAAGCTGGTGATCGAGGTGGACCGCCGTACTGTTCAATCCCAGCCGGGCGACGACTTGCTTGGCCATGACCTGGTAAAGCGCGGACACATCGGCCCCAACGTCCCAAGGCATCATCATTGAGATGCTCAGGCAGAATACCGGGGCGTAGCAGGCGTTCGGTGGGCTTATCGGCAAAAAACTGGGGAAACATGTGCAGATTGCGACTGTGAAATCCCGGACCATTGATGATCATGGCCACCAGGGCTTCACCGTGAGAGACCTGATAATCTCCTTGCTTCGGCACGATGGCATCGACCATCTGGGCCAGTCCCAGTTCACGGTACATTCCAGCCACCAAGCCTAGGTGATCGAGGTTTTTAATGCGATAAGAAGGAGTTGCCATGCTGCTGCCGCCAAATAGATGTAATAGATCAAACTGGCGGATCGGTGTCAAGCACCGGAAATCAGAAAATCAGGTGAGGAATGACGGATATTTAATTTTGTTTTCTGTTCAGCCAGCTCTTTTGGAAGTGCTGGCTGACAGTTTTCACTTGATTTTTTATTTATATCTTGTAGCCGAAAGCAAAGAAATCGTCTTTGTAAAATCTGACAATATTATCGTAATGCTTTTCAAAGGAGGCCTCTATTACGTTATCTTTTGTTGACTTTTTTTCATGCCGGTCGAATAACGAGGGGGGTATTTCATTTTCATTACTTTCAGGAAAAAAACCAAAAGGTAGTACTTCTTTTTTGTTCGGATGGCGAAAGCTTAAAAATAAATCTCTTGCCTTGCTTGTTGCGTTGCCCTCTAATTTGAATACATTAACATTCTGGTTCTTTGGTATAAATTCTATTTGAGGTCTTATATGGTTATCATATATGTAGCTATTTTTATAGTAGCTACTGAACATCTCCTCAACCCATTCATCTACACCTAGGCTCGTCAAGTGTTGCCTGCGCTGCCAATAGTACTCAGATTTGAATCTTATGAAAGGGTTTCTGACCACTGTGAAGATGGAGTCAAATGCATCAAGATTTAATATTTCGGACAGGGGTTGAGCGTGCAAGTGTTGAAAAGAAGACCTGTAAACGCTGAGCTCGCTTAGCGGTTTCCCTCTAATGGAAAAGCTTTCTCTCCATCCTAAATCATTACCTATTCTCTCTATGCTTGAGCCGGCAGATTTTGGTATGTGAATGAATAAAATATTTTTTTCATTTTTTGTGAAAATAGGCAATGGATACTCCTGATAAAATTGAAGTGTAACTTCCGCTGATTTACTGTTTATTATTTAAGTAAAGGGCATCTTTGGTAAAGGTAATCGATAATGATGCGTGTTTACGCCCCTAAAGTATATTTTAATATTTGGAAATATTTCGCCTAATCCAAGCATGTGGCCAGTGAGTGATATTCTGATTCAGCTCGCTTTCATTAAAGGGCCAGGAGGGTTGTTCTATGGTGAACTCTTCATGGCTGGCAACAAAGTCTAGCGCAGCTCGTGCCGGATTGTCCTGGTGCCAAGCGGCATAACCCCTTGGCACATCGGTCAGGTCTAACATGATGCCATCAGTGGCCACTATGTAGGAGCCGGGAGTGACCAAAGGCGCATAGGTATTTAGTTCGTCCATCACATGCTGGTAACTGTGGTTGGAGTCGAGGATCACCAGCACGGTTTCGCCGGGCTTGGCGAGGGCATGCACCCGGTCGACCACTTCCGGTGCGGTGGAACTGCCCTCAATCAGGGTAATGCGATCACTGAGTGGATGAGCTTCAATGGCGCTACGGTTATGAGGGCGGATTTCAATATCGATGCCGACGACCCGGCCTTTTTCCATTGCCTTGCACAGGCTGGAGTAAAAAATTAGCGAACCGCCGTGGGCCACGCCGGTTTCAATGATTAGCTCCGGCTGCAGAGCAAAGATGACTTCCTGAATGCGCAGCATGTCTTCTGGTAGCTGAATAATGGGGCGGCCCATCCAGCTAAATGTATATGTATATTTCTGATTCCAGCCGACTTTGACCCAATGACGTGAAATTGTTTCAAAAGCTTCTTTTGAGTACAGTGGGAGCGTTTTTTCTTTGTCGTTTTCTACAATGAATAAGGTTTCATTTTCAGTGTCTAGAGTTATTTTCATTTCTTGATTCTGCCTATAAGTTTTTTTTAACGATGCTAATTTAAATAAAGTTTTAGTTAATGTGAGGGTTTAAGTTTTTTAGTTTAAAGGCTCTTATTCCTTTCTCTAGTGGCGTGTGGCAACACCAGCTAAGTTTAGTGAGTTTATTGATGTCTGCAGTTATCAATGGCGGCTCGTCTTGGCGGTCAACGCTTAGGTTTAGTAGTGGAAAAGGATCCTGATTCAATTCCTCGGCCATGTGTTTGATCAGCTCGGCAAGCCGCACCGGCTGGCCGGAACCGATGTTATAGGCACCCTGAGCTGGGCTGGTTAACAGGGTCAGAAAAGCGGCGGCTACATCCGATACATGGATGTAGTCCCGGCGGGCCTCGGTATTGATGGCAAACGCTGGACGTTGGCCTAGCAAGGCGTCGCGCACCGAAGGCAGTAGCTTGCCCACGGGCTCCCCCTGGCCGTAGGGAAAGAAAACTCGTCCCCAGGCTAAACGGACTTGATGCCGGTGGCACAGAGTTTCGTACTGCAGACGGGTGGCGTTCTTGGCCTGGCCATACAGGCTGGCCGGGTTCAAGGCGGTCTCGTCTTCACAGCAGAGGCCAAGGGACCAGTCGTATTCGGCGCAGCTGCCCGCCGCCACCAGGTGTTGACCACCTTGGGCGATAAAGGCCTGGGCCAGGCGTTGGCTGGCCCGCTGCCAGTCGGTGTTCAGCGGCGAGTGCCAGAACTGCCCGGGTTCGGTGTACCAGGCCAGGTGCAGCAGATGGCTGGCTTCGCAGCCTTTAAGCCGCAGTGCCAGATCATCGTGCAACAGATCGGCCTGAATAAAGCCGCCATCACCTGGCGGTCGGTGTCGGCCCAGCGTCAGGGTATCTATGCCTCTTTGTTGCAGCGCATCAAGCACGTGCCGGCCGATAAAGCCGGTGGCGCCGGTCAGCAAGACTCTCATGCCTGCTCTGTCCCGTGTACCGTCAGCGCCGGAATGGCGACGACGAACCGGCTACCCCATTGGCGGACTGCGTCCAATTGTTGAATGAGTTCGTCGCGCAGGTTCCAGGGTAACAGCAGTACGTAATCGGGCTGGTCGTCCAGCAGGTGCTGCTCGGCCACGATGGGAATGCGGCTGCCGGGCATGAATTTGCCCTGCTTGGCCGGGTTCAGATCCACCACATAGGGCAACAGGTCCGGGCGCACGCCGGCAAAGTTCAGCAGGGTATTGCCCTTGGCGGCGGCGCCATAGGCCGCGACCTTGCAGCCTTGGCGCTTGGCGTTGAGCAAAAAGGCCAGCAGCTCATGCTTGATGTGCTCTGCCCGTTGCTGCAGGCCGGCATAAAAGGCCGGTTGTCTTATGCCGGCTTGCTCTTCGCAATTCACCCAGTGGGCCACGGCCGGCTCGATCGTTCGCTGGCCGGTGTCGGTCCGCTGGGCAAAGACCCGCAGGCTGCCGCCGTGGGTGGGCAGAGACTCAACGTCAAACACCGTCAGTCCGTGCTGCTGGAAAATGCGTTCCACCGCAGTCAGGGACAAATAGGAGTAGTGCTCGTGATAGATGGTGTCGAACTGGTTCTGCTGCACCAGATTCAGCAGATGGGGAAACTCAAAGGTGGCCACGCCATCAGGCGTCAGCAGCAGCGGAAAACCGGCGACAAAGTCATTTATGTCCGGCACATGAGCCAGCACATTGTTGGCGACCATCAGGTTCGCCTGTTGGCCCTCGTCGGCCAGGCGCCGGGCCAGAGCGCGGCCGAAGAAATCCTCGACCACGGTGAGTCCCTTGTCCCGAGCGGCCCGCGCCGTGCTGGCTGTGGGCTCGATGCCGTAGCAGGGCAGGCCGGCGGCCTGCACATATTGCAGCAGATAGCCGTCGTTGGCCGCCACTTCCACCACTCGTTGAGCGGTCGTCAGCCCGAAACGGCCGATCATGTCGTCCACGTAACGGCGGGCATGATCCAGCCAGGAGCGGGAAAATGAGCTGAAATAGGCGTAATCGGCGTCGAACAGCTGCTCTCGCTGAGCGTGGTCCTCGGTCTGCACCAGCCAGCATGCCTCGCACACCAGAATATGCAGCGGATACCAGGTCTCGGGCGTGGCCAGTTGCTCCGCGGTCAGGTAGGCATTGGAAGGCGGGGCGCTGCCGAGATCGAGAAACGATAGCGTCAGCTCATGCTGACAATGACGACATTTCATCTACTAACTCCTTCAAAGCCGGGCTCGATCAAGGGAAACGCCTGGTCCCGCGCCGACAGATTTTTGACAGCTAGCGGCCAGAGAATGGCCAGGGCCGGATCGTCGACGCGCAGGCCGGCCTCAAAGGCCGGTTCATAGCCGGCCGAGTGGCAATATATTAATTCGACATTCGGCGTCAGGGTCTGAAATCCGTGGGCGAAACCGGTGGGGATCAGCAGGGCGTTGTCCTCGTCGGCATCCAGGGTTTCGGCGTGCCAGTGCAGAAAAGTGAAGGAGTCGGGACGCATGTCCACCACCAGATCCCATATGCGGCCCTGCAGGCAACTGACCAGTTTCATTTCTTCATGGGGCGGACGTTGATAGTGCAGGCCTCGCACCGTGCCTTCATGTTGGGTAACGCTGTGATTGATCTGGGCAACCGGGCCCTGCCAGCCGGCTTGTTGCAGCGCCGTCGGGCAGAACAGGCGGCTGAACCGGCCCCGCTGGTCTTCAAAGCGGCGGCGGGTCAGGCGCTTCAGGCCCGGCAACGGCAGCTCGGTCACGGTAAAGGTGCTCATAAGAAGTCTGCCTCTTGTGCTGGCGCTATCCAGGGCTGGCCGCTGCGGCAGGCGGCGTCGAAATACTGTTGCAGCTGTTCCCGTGTTCGGGCCTGGCCGGTGGCGTAAAAGTGCCGGTACCAGGTCGCCGTCATGGCCAGGGCCTGCTCCAGGCTCCACACCGGCTGCCAGTTGAGCTCGGTGTGGGCCCGGGCGCAGTCGAGGTAAAGCTGCCGGGCTTCATGGGGCTGGGGAGTCGTGCCGGTGTGCCAGTTCAGTTCGGGCCAGTGTTCTTGCAGACTGGTCAGTACTTGCTGCACGGAGCGGTTATCGGCGAGTGCCGGGCCGAAGTTCCAGGCCTGAGCCGCGCTGGCGTCTCTCTCCAGCAGATGTTGCCCCAGCAGCAGATAACCTGACAGGCATTCCAGCACATGCTGCCAGGGGCGGGTGGAGTGGGGCGAACGTATCTCCAGCGGTTGCCCCTGGGCGAGGGCCCGCACCAGATCGGGGATCAACCGGTCTTCGGCCCAGTCGCCACCACCGATGACGTTGCCGGCCCGGGCGCTGGCGATCAGTAATGATGACTGGGGCGGTCCGAAAGAGCGACGGTAGCTGTCGATCAGCAGCTCGCAAGCGGCCTTGGAGGCGCTGTAGGGATCATGGCCGCCCAAAGCGTCGGACTCCCGGTAGCCCCAAGCCCATTCCTGGTTCTGGTAGACCTTGTCGGTGGTGATCATGACGGCGGCCCGAGCGCTGCTCACTTGGCGGCAGGCGTCCAGCACATGGGCACTGCCCATCAGGTTGCTGGACCAGGTATCCAGTGGCGCCCGGTAGGAACGCCGCACCAGGGGCTGGGCCGCCAGGTGAAACACCAGCTCCGGTTGAACTTGTTCGACCAGGCGCAGCACCAGTTCGGCATCGCGAATGTCACCACGCACATCGGTGGCGCTGGTGTTTAGCAGTTGCCAGTGGTTGGGCGTTCCTTCAGGATCCAGCGCCAGGCCGATGACCTCGGCTCCCAGCTCGGTGAGCCAGGCGGTCAGCCAGCTGCCCTTGAAGCCGGTGTGGCCGGTGACCAGCACCCGTTTGCCTTCGTAAATATTGCCGAATTGGATCATGCCCAGCACTTCCAGGGAGGAGTGCCGGTGGCCCAAAGATCTTCCAGCTGGTTCTTGTCCCGCAGAGTGTCCATGGCCTGCCAGAATCCAGCGTGGCGGTAGGACATCAGCTTGCCTTCATGGGCCAGCCGATCCAGCGGCTCGGCTTCCCAACTGGTCATGTCACCAGCGATATAGTCTATAACCTCGGGGTTGAGTACAAAGTAGCCACCGTTGATCCAGGCACCGTCACCGGCGGGTTTTTCCTGAAAGTTGTTGACCCGCTCTCCCTGCAGATTGAGCGCGCCGTAGCGGCCGGGGGGCTGAATGGCGGTAATGGTGGCGGGCTGGCCGTGGCTGTGGTGAAAGTTGATCAGTGCGCTGATGTCGATATTGGACACGCCGTCGCCATAGGTGAAGCAAAAGGGCTCGTCACCCAGGTGTTCCCGCACCCGCTTAAGGCGGCCGCCGGTCAGGGTGTGCTCGCCGGTGTCGATCAGCGTGACCCGCCAGGGCTCCACATAACGGTGGTGCACCTCCATACTGTTTTTCGACATGTCGAAAGTGACGTCGGACATGTGCAGAAAGTAGTTGGCGAAATACTCCTTGATCACATAGCCCTTGTAGCCGCAGCAGATGATGAAGTCATTAATGCCGTGATGGGAATACTGCTTCATGATGTGCCAGAGGATCGGTTTGCCGCCGACCTCGATCATCGGCTTGGGTTTGAGATGGGTTTCTTCCGAAATCCGGGTGCCGAGTCCACCGGCGAGTATGACTGCTTTCATGTCGATCCGTTTGCTAATCAATAAAGAGGGAGGCCGTCGATTTCCAGCAGCCCTGAAGTACCGAAGCGTTGCTCAAGCAAGCTGAGGATTTTATGTTCCAGATAGTGCTTAATTCTACTATCCCCACAATACAGTTCTGAAAAGTCATCGAGATAAAAACAATAGAAGTCATGCCGGCTCAGATAGTCCTTATTGCCAGAGATTCGTTCAGACTGAGTGCTGCTGCGTTGTTCGAAGTAACGCCGGTAATAGCAGGCTTCTTCAAGGAAATGCAGCTTGCCGTGCCATAACAGATGGCTGATAGTTACATGGTCTGCCGATATGGTCTTTCTTAGCACATGGCGCTGCAATGCCTGGCGGCGAAACAGAGAGTGAAAGATGGTGCAGTTGCCAAGCCCGGCGATGGAAGCCAGATATCGCTCCAGCCGATTATCAGAAGAGAAGTCGTATAGGGCTTCCTTGACCAGGCCGTGGCGTTGGCCGTTGAACACCGCATGGGGCTGGCCCAGCACCATGGCGGTCTGGGGGGAGCGGTCCAGCTCGGCGGCGGCGTAAACTAGGTAGTCGTCGGAGAGGTAATCATGGCCGCCCAGCCACATGAAATACTCGGACTGGCTGAGTGCAAAGGCGGCCTGAAAGTTGGGCATGGCACCTCGGTTTTCATGTTGCTGTAGCAAGGTAAAACGCTCGTCATTGCCGATGATATCGAGACATAGCTCGACACTTTGGTCGGTTGATGCGTTGTCGATGATAAGAAAATGCAAATCGTTCAGGGTTTGCCGTTTCAGCGAGGTCAGGGTTTCGCCCAGGTAGTCGGCCTCATTGTAGATGGGCACGCCGACGCAGACGCGGCTGGGGGCATGGGTGTAGCTTCCGGCCTTGATAATGCTGACTTGGCTCCAGTCCGCGGCCGTAGGCTCGGCGGCCGGCGCTGAGTGCGTTTTCAGCGGTTCGTCGATGACGGCGGCCTGGGTGCGGCGAATGGCATCTTGCGTGTTCATAGGGAGGCTTTTTAGGTAATCTGCGGCTTGGTCGATGTCCACGTTCTGAAGCAATTGATGTGCCAAGGCGTAGGATTCATATACCGCATGGAGCAAAAAGGCCAGTTTCAGGTGTTGGTTGGCACCAAGGGCGGCGCAGCGCTCAGCATTGGGAATAAAGACGGCGTCGGCGAAAAGCAATTGCTCATTGTGTGTGTCGCAGGCCTCCACCTTGTGCCGGTTGAACAGGCCGTGAAAGTTAAAGCCGAGCTCGTTCATTCGTTGCTGACACTCGGCGAGCGCCGCTTGCCCTTGATGGGTCGGCAAAAAATTGACCCGAATTTGGACCAGCAGCGGGTGGGCCAGGTTTTTTTTTCCGTTGGCAATAATGGCGCCGAGGTCATTCAGGTTGTCCAGCACCAGCCATTCTAGGGTATGAATGCCGGCGATATCGTCGAGCCGAATGGTATTAATGGGAACCTGTGCAATCTGCTGGTACTTCAATGCCGTCTGTTCGGGCTGCTGATCGAGGTCCAGTGGCAGCAAGGTTCCACTATAGGCGGGGTCTTGAGTAATGCTCAACATAACCTGTTCGCCATTGCCCAGGGTGGTCATGGGCACGTGTTGAAAATCACCATTTTGCTTCAATTGCTGGGCATTGGCGATGCGGCTTCCCGGATCGAGACACAAGGTGCTAAACGCATCCAGCTTATGAAAAACACTGAAGCGCTGTGAGCTAGAAAGAATGCCGCCATTATCCAGCGCTACTATCTTGCCGTTGAAACGAAACCGGAATTCATCCTCTTCAATCACCACGGGGGCTGCTGGTAATTGCAGCTTAATCTGTTCGGCTTCGTCTTCAAAGCGAGCCTGGCCTTCCTTATCCAGTATGAGTGCGGCGGGCGCCTTGTTTTCGCAGTGGCGCTGCCAGATGGCGCGCATGGCGTTACTGAAGTTACGAGCAAAACGGGGCGCATCACACAGCGGGGACTCCAGCAGCGCGGCCCTCAGATGGGAGCGGATATTCGACAGATTGTCCAGATCGCTGGCCAGGTGCACCACTATGTCGTGGTACTGCTGCCAGTCCTCGGCCACCAGTTGCCCCAGCCCTACATTGGTCAGGTGGGTGGCGGAATGGCGACCGGCAAAGGTGGGACCGGGCAGGGTGACCACGGGGACGCCCATGTACATTGCTTCGCAGGTGGTCAGACCGCCGGAATAGGGCCAGGGATCAAGGGCGATATCTATCTTGTTGTATGTTTGCAGCAGTTCGGCATGAGGAGAAGGGCCTTCTAGTAGAATACGATCTTCATTGATATCTAACTTGCTGAATTGCGCTTGGATATTGTTTCGCAAAGTTTCACTGCTGAATTGAAATCCTTTTAGCAGCAGTCGGGAGTTAGGCAAAGTGTGCATAATTCTGGCCCATTTTTCTAACAAAACAGCATTTAGTTTGGTTGGGTTGTTGAAGCAGCCAAGCGTGATGTAACCATTATATTTAGCCGGCGTAATATGTATGTCTGGAGTATAGATGGGCGAGTTGTAACAGATATAGTCATCCGGCATGCGAATGAGCTTCTCGGTATAAAATTCGTCTTCACCCTCGGGTGTTTCAATATTATCGCTCAGCAGATAGTCCATTGTGCTGAGTCCGGTGGTGTTGATTAGGCCGCCTACCCATTTGACCAGCAGAGGGGCAGGTTTCATGGACATGGTACGCATGTGGTTGCCACTGTTATGGCCGCAAAGATCGAACAGAATATCGATCTCATCTTCAATAAACTGTTGAGCTAGTTTCCGTTCGCTTAGATGAGTCACAGTCATCCATTTTGCGGACACATTTTTTATTCGTTGTGTTATGGCATCTTCAGACAGGTTAGTACTGTATGCATAAATTTTTATTTCATGGGTAGGTATCGATTCCAGAGCCGATGTAATCATCTGTCCCACGGGGTGGGTACGAAAACCATCAGAGATCATACCAATACGAAGAGTTTTGTCCGCTTTCAATGTGGTTGCAGGCTGACTAACTCTGAAGGATCTTTTCGCGTAACGCTCTTCCCAATTTTTATAAAGTTCTAACATCCTTTCTTTTGGATAGTTGGGGATGTAATGACAAAAGATAAGATAGTTATTGTACGCTGTGTCATCTTCACCAGAAAGTTTTATGGCTTCCAAGTAGCAACGTTCAGCCTCATTAAATAAGCCAACACCTTTGTAAAGATTAGCCAGGTTGTTCCAGTTGAAGTGGTGGGGTTTTCCATGTTTTATTATTTTTTCAAGGATGGCTGTTGCTTCACTATATCGGTTTAAGCCGCCCAGGATAATGCTTTTTTGCTCTTGGGTTAGTTGGTGTTCTGGCTGAGACTTTTCTGCAACTTCAATGTGATGGAGTGCAATTTGATTTTTATTGGCGTTATGATATAGCTTCGCCAACTCAAAGTTGGCTTCATGGTGATTTGGAGCAAGTGTTAAAATATTGTGGAAGCACCGAAGAGCATTTTTCGTTCCTCCTGAATCGCGATGGATTTTTCCTTTAAGCAGCAATACGGGAATGTCGTCAGAGTTCTCTGCCAAAGCTTGCTGTAGGGCACATATTGCTTTTTCCGGCTGCGAAGAGTGAAAATATTGTAGAGCCTTGTTCAAAATAAGGTTTGTTTGATCAGCATAATGAGCATGCTTTTCTATATTGCTTTTACTCTGCGCCATGAGACAGCCTCAATAGTGATAATATGACCCGTTACAAACAGCAGAACAGGATACAACCAGAAACCGTTGATGGTCTACCTTGAGTGTGCCTGAACAGCCGGGAGTAAATGAGTCCTAAAGTTGGTGGAGCCTGAGCCGATACCTAATGCACCCAAGGGAGCTGCGTAGTAAAAATTTTCCTAAAGTCATTTTTTTCACAGCCGATACCCTGAACAACACGACCTGACCGGCAGTGTGCCGGCAACCCTCAACGGAGAGTTTATTATGGCGATTACAGTCAACACCAACGTCACCGGCATGACCGCCCAGCGTAACCTGAATCAGTCTTCCAATGCCCTGGCCACCTCCATGGAGCGCCTGGCCACCGGCAGCCGCATCAACTCCGCCAAGGACGATGCCGCCGGTCTGCAAATATCCAATCGTCTGAACTCTCAGGTTCGCGGCCTGGGTGTTGCGATGAAGAATGCCAGTGACGGCATCTCCATCGCGCAGACCGCCGAAGGCGCAATGAACGAATCTACCAACATTTTGCAGCGTATGCGTGACCTGGCTCTGCAGTCATCTAACGGCACCAACTCTGCGGACGATCGCAAGGCAATACAGAAAGAAGTATCTGCCCTACAAAGCGAACTGACTCGCATTGCCGAGACTACCTCCTTCGGTGGTCAGAACCTGATCGACGGTACCTTCGGTAGCCGCACCCTGCAGGTAGGCGCCAACTCCAACGAAACCATCGACTTGAGCCTGAAGAGCGTGGCTGCCAATGCTATCGGCTCCAACCGGGTGACCCTAGCTGCCGGCACAACAGCAACGGCAGGACTGGGTGGTGGTATTACCGCCGTCGGTGCAATAACTACAGCAACTAACAATGGTATTGCTGCCGATACCATTACTATCAATGGCTCCGAGACCGCAACCGTGGCAGTTGCAAGTGGTGATTCGGCCAAGACCATAGCCTCAAACATCAACTCCGAAAGTGCCAACACCGGTGTAACCGCCGAAGCTCGCACCGAAGCGGTGATTTCTGGTCTGAGCGCTGCGGGTCAAATCAGTTTTGAACTGAATGGTACTGCTATTGCGGCTAACGTTTCCGATAAAAATGATTTGTCTACTTTGGCAGATGCTATCAACGCCAAGTCTTCTGAGACTGGCGTTAAGGCAACCGTGGACGGCGGCGAATTGACCATCGTTAACGACAGCGGCGAAAACATCAATATTGAAGACTTTAAGGGTGCAAATGCCACCCTGCAGGGTAAAGACATTGATGGCAACGATGCCGGTGATGCCGTGGCTCTGGCTACCGGTGCTCTTGACAGTACCATCGTGGCTGGCTCCATCCGCACCAACTCTAATGAGTCGTTCGCGCTTTCAGCGACCGGTGCAGCTACCACTCTCAACTTAACTGCAACTGCCGAGTTTTCTAAGCTTAATGCAGTTTCTGAGTTGGATTTTTCTACTCAAGGCGGCGCTCAGTCGGCAATTTCCGTTCTCGACGGTGCCATCGGTATGATCGACTCCCAGCGCTCCGACCTGGGTGCCATGCAAAACCGTCTGAACAGCACCATCAACAACCTAGCCAACACCCGTGAAAATGCGGCGGCCGGTATGTCTCGCATCAAGGATGTGGATTTTGCCCAAGAAACCGTGAACCTGACTAAGCAGCAGATTCTGCAGCAGGCCGGTACTTCTATTCTGGCGCAAGCCAAGCAAATCCCGCAGGCGGCACTGTCACTGCTGGGTTAATCGCTTAAAGCTACTACCGGGGGCTTTGCCCCCGGTTTTTCGCTGTTTAGCTTAATTTTCTGAAAATAAGGCAATTAAGCTAAACAGCGTTTTCATCAAGGTAAATGTGCACTGGCTACCAAGGCCCAAGGACATGACGATGGATACTCTTCCCGTAACGCAAAAAATACCTGTGCTGACCTCGGACGCTGGCCAAAAGCCTCAGGCTACAACTCAACCGGCGGGCAGTGAAGCCACGCAAACGACCCAGGCAGTGCAGGCGGCAGACAAGCCTGTAGCCTCAGAGCTTTCTACCGAACAGCTGGAAGAAATGGCCGGTCAGATGGAGTCTTTCATCGGCAGTTTCAACCGGGGGCTCAAGTTCAGAGTGGATGAAGAGTCGGGGCGAAATGTAGTGACGGTGGTAGATAATCACAGCGGTGATATCATTCGCCAGATCCCGTCTGAAGAACTGCTGGATGTGATCACCCGTCTGGCAGAAGCCTCTGGCGGGTTAATCGACACCAAAGCATAGGAGACAGCATAATGTCCGGTATCAAGTTACCCGGGGTCGGCTCCGGCTTTCCGATTCAAAGTTTTGTGGATGCCACCGTCGCCGGTGAACGGGCACCTAAAGAGAAGATGTTAGCCCGCCAGGCCAATGACATTAACGTACAGCTGTCTTCTTATGGCTCACTGAAAGGGGTGCTCAGCGAGTTTAAAGACTCGCTTAAAAAGCTGGGTGAAGAAGAGGCCTTTCAAAAGCGATCTACCAGTTTCAATAACAGTGGTTTTGCCAGCGCCACCGCCGATAAAACAGCAGTGGCCGGTAGCTATACCCTGGTAGTGAAAGAGCTGGCCGAGGCTCACAAGCTGGGCACCGCGTCCATCCCCAAGGCGGACGCGGAGAAAAAGCTGGGTTCGGGTACCCTGACCCTGGGGGTAGGTGACGAGTCGTTTACGGTCGCGATCGATAAAGAGAAAAGCACTCTGGCCGAAGTCGCCGAGGCAGTGAACAACTCGGAAGATAACAAGGGTGTGCGTGCCACCGTGGTCACCGACGATACCGGTTCACGGCTGGTCTTCTTTGCCGATAAAACCGGTACCGAAAGTCAGATTACCGTGTCGGCCACCGGCAATGCAGATGGCGAAGGCGGGGCCGATCTCGCGACGCTGGATGACGCCCTGACCACGGTGCAGGCCGCCAAAGACGCGGTGGTGACCATAGACGGCGCCACCGTGACCAGTCAGACCAACGAGATAGAAAATGCCATTCAGGGCGTGACCCTGGATCTGAAAAAGGTCAATGACACCACGACCGACAGTGAAAAGCCCAATACCAAGCTGACCATCGGTTACGACAAGAAAACGGTAGAAAGCAATCTCAAGGACTTTGTGACGGCGTTCAACAAGGTGATGGGAACCATCAACCAGCTTACTGCTTATGATGCAGAAACCGAGCGGGCCGGTCCGTTGAACGGCGACGGCAGCACGCGCAATTTAACGTCACAAATTCGTAACATGCTGAGCGAGCCGATAGAAGGTGCGGTTGCCCCCATCAAAACATTGACCGACCTGGGCATTACCAGCAAGCAAGACGGCACCATAGAACTGGACGAAGATATTTTGAAAGAGCAGGTAGAGGATAACTTTGAACGCATTGGTTTGTTGTTTGCGTCCGAAAAGGGGGTATCCAACAAGCTGGACGAGATGCTGGAAAGTTTCGTCGGCAAGGAAGGTGTGTTAACCGAACGCGATAAATCGCTGAACGAGCAAATGGCAAAGCTCGATAAAGACGCTGTTGACTTTGAGCTTTATATGGAAAAGTTTGAAGAGCGTACCTATAAGCAATTTACCAGCATGGATATTATGGTTGCACAGTTGAACCAACAGCTTAGTGCGGTCACATCCGCTTTTGCCAATATGCCTGACTTTAGTGGTGGCAAGCAGTGACGACCGCGTTGGAACAATTGGCAGAGCTGGATCGAGATTTGCTTATCGCGTTGTCGAACTCAGAGCAGCTGGATGAACACTGGCTGTCAGAGCAACTGGACGAGCGCGCTACCTTGTTACAGGCTGTTATTAAGCAGGCTGATGTAACACCACTGCAGTCGAGCGAACTGATTGCTCGCTCAAGAAAGTTAAAAGAAGCCGCCGAAAAGCTACAGAAGCAACTGGGTGAGCGGCTTAAAAAAATGAATAAAGGCCGTCGCTCAGTGCAGGCTTATCAATCTGTTAAACGTAATTAGACGTAATTTAGGAGTAACTCATGCGCGGCTCAATGAAAGCCTATAAATCGGTAGCACTAGACAGCCAGAAAACCGTGGCCAGCCCTTATAAAGTGGTGCAAATGCTATTGGCCGGTGCCTTGGAACGGCTGGCCAAGGCGCGGGTAGCCATAGAGCAGGAAAAACCGGCTCAGCGTGGCGAGCTGTTGGGCGGAACCATGATGATTGTTGCCGAGCTGCGCATGGCACTGGATCATGATGCGGGTGGCGATATAGCGGCCAACCTGGATAACCTCTATGAGTTCATCATGGCAGAGCTGGTGCTGGCCAATACCGAAAACAGTATCGACAAGCTGGAAGCCATCAGTGGCTTGCTGCGCGACATTAAAGAAAGCTGGGATGCCATTCCTACCGAGCAGCAGCAGGTTCCTGCTTAAGCGCTGACTCTTATCGCGGCGCCGATATTCGGCGCCGCTTTCTATGAATCATGTTTTTATCACAAGCTTTTACCCTTGTTCTTCCTGCAATATCCCCTATCCGGATCATCGCTTTTCTCGTTGTAAAAATCGAGCTTCATTCGTTTTTTCGCTCGGTATGGATATGGCCGTTGTGTAGCGGTCAGTGTCATAAATTTGCCAGCCCTTCCGCTCACTAACCCATTTTCGGTTTAAAACCAATCGGCTCTTAATGCTTAATTGATCCAGATCAACGATGAAGGCGCTTACGCGATCTTATCTGTCGAGTTATTTTGACGCACGTGTCAGAATTACGACTCTTCGGGTTCATATCGGCACCATCATGGTGCTATGCTATGACCGATTTCGGGATAATAATCGAGTAAATACTCAGAATAACCAATTGAATAGAAAGGATATTTACCCTATGGGCTTTAACGGCTGCGTCCTGATCATGGACCACAACCAGGAGCGACGCTCAAGGCTTGAAGCCATCCTTTCCTTTATGCAGGTAACATGGCGCAGTGGCAACCGGGCCGACGATTTAGCCTGGCTGCAGAGCCAGCCGCAAAACATGACGGTGCTGGTGGGCGAGGCCGATGTTTCCCTGTCCAGCCTGCTGGAGACGTTTCCTCACCATGCCTTTATCTGCCTTAACAAGACCGACTGTCGGGCCGACAACCTGCTGGGTGCCCTGACCGAGCTGACCTACGGTGAGCTGACCGCCTTGCTGACTCAGGCCCAGCAATGGCAACCGGTGCGGTCGTCCAGCGAGCAGGATGCGGGTCTGCAACAGTTGCTGATTGGCGACAGCGCCCCCATGCAAGAGGTGAAAAAGCTGATCCGTCAGGTAGCGGGCAAGCCGGCCAATGTGTTGTTGCTGGGCGAGTCGGGCACCGGCAAGGAAGTGATTGCGCGGGCCATTCATTTATTGTCGTTGCAGGCCGAAGGGCCGTTCGTGCCCATTAACTGCGGCGCCATTCCGGCCGAGTTGCTGGAAAGCGAGCTGTTCGGTCATGAGAAAGGTGCCTTCACCGGTGCGGTGGCGGCGCGCAAGGGCCGCTTCGAGCTGGCCGAGGGCGGTACCCTGTTTCTGGATGAAATTGGCGACATGCCGTTGCCGATGCAGGTCAAGTTGTTGCGAGTGTTGCAGGAACGTACCTTCGAGCGGGTGGGGGGCACTCGCCCCATCAAGGCAAAAGTACGGGTGATTGCCGCCACCCATCGCGATCTGGAGCAGATGATTTATGAGCAGCGCTTTCGGGAAGATCTCTATTACCGCCTGAATGTGTTTCCGATAGAAACGCCGGCCTTGCGCCAGCGGCAGGACGATATTCCTTTGTTGCTGAATGAGCTTATCGGTCGTCACCGGCTCACTCATGGTGCCGAGCTGTCTTTTTCAGCGGACGCCATCGCCTCGCTGCAGGCCTGGCACTGGCCGGGCAACGTGCGCGAGCTGTCCAACCTGGTAGAGCGCATGTTTATTCTGTGCCCCAATCAGGTGGTGCAGCAGAAAGACTTGCCGGCGAAATACCGTTTTTTGAGTGACGAACAGCTGGCGGTACAGCCTTTCGACGAACTGGACGAACGAGATGCGCTGTCGTCGATATTTCAGTCCGCTGACGAGCCGGCCGAAGACGAAGCCGATTTTTTCGACTTTCAGGCTATCGACGATATGGGGCTGGAAGAGCCGGAGCCGCTTGCTCCCTCGTTGTCGGCCGAAGGCGTCAACCTCAAGGAGATGCTGGCCAATATCGAGATGGACATGATTGGCCAGGCGCTGGAAGTGAACGAAGGCATAGTGGCCCGCGCCGCCGAGCACCTGGGCATGCGTCGCACCACCCTGGTCGAAAAAATGAAGAAATACGGTATCAGCCGAGAATATTAATCCATTCCCAATGACACCCCCTCCCAGCCGCCCCCTGGGGCGAATCTGCCGTTATGCCTGTGGCGCCGCTGCCAAGGGGGAGGGGGGGCTGCAGAAGGGGACCTCTCGAGTTTTCCTAAATGGCATGCTTATTGAATAACCGGTTCAACACTTCCTCAATTGTCGCCATCTTATGTTCAGTGATCCGGCCCTGTTGCCACAAGCGTCGTCAGATACGCCCTTGAGTATGGACTTATTGCTGAACGCCATGCCCAGCGGTGTGGTCTGGCTGGACGGCCGGGGCCGGGTACGGCTTGCCAACCCGGCGGCCCGGGCCATATTGGGTGAGCCCCTGCAGGACATCGCCTGGCCCGAGGTGATTGAACGGGTGTTTGCGCCCCAGCCGGATGACGGCCTGCAAATATCGCTCAAGGACGGTCGACGCATACAGCTGGCCATTTCCCATATAGAAGGCCAGCCCGGCCAGCTGATCCAATTGACCG
Source organism: Oceanisphaera sediminis (assembly GCF_039539745.1). Taxonomy (NCBI): domain Bacteria; kingdom Pseudomonadati; phylum Pseudomonadota; class Gammaproteobacteria; order Aeromonadales; family Aeromonadaceae; genus Oceanisphaera; species Oceanisphaera sediminis. Next base: position 210,447 of record NZ_BAABDS010000036.1, on the reverse strand, counting down.
ACATGACGCCCACTCGAACCTGGGTTGAGCAGCAAAGCCACGCTCGGCGGCTGGCGGCGCTGGGGCAAATGGCGGCCACCCTGGCCCACCAGATTCGCACCCCCCTGTCTGCGGCCATGCTATATGGCGCCAACTTGTCTGCGCCCAGCCTCAACGAGGCACAACGGGCGCAGTTTCAGCAGCGGCTGATGGCGCGGCTGAGCGACATAGAGCGTCAAATAAGCGACATTTTGCTGTTTGCCCGGCCCGAGCAGAGCTCCATCGCCGAAGAGCTGGAGCTGAACGCGCTGCTCGGCGAGTGTGCTGAGGCCGTCATGCCTCTGCTGGCGGCCGAAGGGGCTACCCTGGACCTTGCTCCGGCACAGCCGGTGCACGTGCTCGGCAATGCGCACGCCCTCAAGGGTATCATCCTGAATCTGCTGGAGAATGCGACAGAAGCCGGAGCGATCCGAATCGCGCTGACGGTGCTGTCGGCACCGAATAATGAAGTCGAAATTCGGGTGCAGGATAATGGCAAGGGCATGGACGCCAGTCTGCTTAATCGGATTTTCACCCCGTTTTTTACCACCCGCAGCCAGGGCACCGGCCTGGGGCTGGCGGCGGTCATGGCGGTGATGAGTGCCCATCAGGGCCGGGTCACGGTGCAGTCGGTACCGGCGCAGGGCAGCCGTTTCAGCCTCTTTTTGCCGCAAGGGGTAAGGAATGAAGAATAAAGGGGAAACAGAGATTAAGGAGGCATCTTCATGACACATGATGTACAGCCCGATGTGGTTGATCTTCTTATCGTCGAAGACGATTCGGGTTTGCAGCAGGCGCTGCAGGATACCCTGCTGCTGGCGGGGTTTTCCTGCGCCGCGGTCAATAGTGCCGAGGCGGCCATCGTCTGGCTGCAGGAGCGGGCGGCGCGGCTGGTGATCACCGATGTGCAGATGGCCGGCATGGACGGCCTGGGGTTGCTCGGCTGGATCAATCGTCGCATTCCCGGCCTACCGGTGCTGGTGATCACCGCTTATGCCCAGGTTGCGGGGGCGGTGGCCGCCATGCGTGCCGGTGCGGTGGATTATCTGGCCAAGCCGTTTACCCCCGATGCGCTGCTGGCGGTGGTGTCGCCTTATGTGTCGCAACACAGGTCGTGCCATACGTCGCAAGAAGCGGCAGACGGCGGCGATCCCGTGGTGGGGGATGCCGGCAGCATACAGTTGCTGCAACTGGCCACCCGGGTGGCGGAGTCGGGCGCCAGCGTGATGATCAGTGGCCCCAGCGGCACCGGCAAAGAGGTGCTGGCGCGTTTTATTCATCGTCGCTCCGAGCGGGCCGAGGGCGCCTTTGTGGCCATCAACTGTGCCGCCATTCCCGAGAACATGCTGGAAGCCACCCTGTTCGGTTATGAAAAGGGGGCCTTTACCGGGGCGGTGCAGGCCTGCCCCGGCAAGTTTGAGCAGGCCAATGGCGGCACCCTGCTGCTGGACGAAATTACCGAAATGGATCTCAACCTGCAGGCCAAGTTGCTGCGGGTGTTGCAAGAGCGGGAAGTGGAGCGCCTGGGCGGGCGCAAGACCATTCGGCTTGATGTGCGGGTGCTGGCCACCAGCAACCGGGATCTGCGCCAGGCGGTGGCGGAAGGGCGCTTTCGGGAAGACTTGTACTACCGGCTTAACGTGTTTCCGTTGCACTGGCCGGCGCTGGCCGAGCGACCCGGCGACATTATTCCGCTGGCGGAATATCTGCTGCAGCGCCATGCGCGTGAGTTGGGGCGGGGCGTTTTGGTGTTGAATGACCAGGCCAAAGCGCGACTGCAGGCCTGGCACTGGCCCGGCAACGTGCGCGAGCTGGGTAACGTGATACAGCGAGCGCTGATACTGGCGCACGGCGAGGTGATTGAAGCGGCGGATATTCTGCTGGACGCCGCCTCATCCGTCGCACTCCCTGCCGCACCAACCGCCTCCGGGCGTGGTGAGCCGGATAGTGACCTCGGCAAGGAGCTCGCTACTCAGGAGCAGCAGCTTATTCTGCAGGCCTTGCACACCCACGCCGGCAGCCGTCAGCAGGTGGCGGAAAAACTGGGTATCAGCCCTCGCACCCTGCGCTATAAGCTGGCGCGCATGCGCGATGCCGGGATTAGCGTGCCGGTGTGAATTGAACCCTGAATGAGCAGATACAAGCCAGTAGGGTTGAATTCATTCGACCACATGCACTACGCCCTGGCTCAGGCAGTCCAATAAATTGGACCCTTCAAGTTCAAATAGAAGCCGGCGAGCAGATAAAGATAGACTGGCCCGTCGTTTGCATTATGATCTTCACGCTATTTATTTGACTGAGGATGACTGGGATGGACATTAGCGCAGCCGGACTATTAACAGACATGCAGGCCATCAAGGGCGAACTGCAACCGCTGACGCCACCCAATAGCGTAGCCCCGCAACAGGACTTTTCTGCCCTGCTGACCCAGGCGGTCAACAACGTCAATGGTCTGCAGCAAAGCACCGGCGATCTGCGCAACCGCTTCGAGCTTGGTGACGAGTCGGTCAGCCTGGAGCAGGTGATGATCTCGTCGCAAAAGTCGAGCATCGCTTTCGATGCCACCGTGCAGGTGCGCAACAAGGTGGTTGAGGCCTATAAAACCATCATGAACATGCCGGTATGAGGACTTGATTGGTGGCCGATAATCCGTTGGTGAATACCGACAAATCTGCCCTTGCCACCAGCGAGGACAACTCACTGGAAGCCCAGGAGCAAAAAAGCACGCCGTTCGCCTTGCTGGGCAACACCGACATTCTGCGCCAGGTCATTATTGTGCTGGCGCTGGCTATCTGTCTGGCGTTGGCGGTGTTTATTCTGCTGTGGGGCAAAGAACCCCAGATGCGCCCGCTGGGCGTATACAGCAATCAGGAATTGATTGAAACCCTCGACTTTCTCGATGCCCAGAAGGTCGAATACACCATAGACGGCAATACCGTGCTGGTGCGGGCCGATAAATTTGCCGATATTCAGCTTAACCTGCGTCGCTCCGGCCTGGATCAAAGCCCGCCCCAGGGGGATTCTATTCTGCTGTCCGACCCCGGTTTCGGCATCAGCCAACGCCTGGAGCGTGAGCGGCTTAACCTGAGCCGTGAACGGCAGCTGGCGCGGGTCATCGAACAATACAACAGCGTCGCCCAGGCCCAGGTGCTGCTGGCCATTCCCCGTGAAAACGTCTTTGTACGCGACAAGCGCCAGCCCAGCGCCACCGTGGTGCTGAACCTGCGCCGGGGCGGTACATTACGTCAGGAAGAAGTGGATGCCATCGTGGATACGGTGGCCTCGGCGGTGTCGGACATGACGCCGGATCGGGTCACGGTCACCGATCAAAACGGTCGCCTGCTCAACTCCGGCTCGCAAGACCCCTTGTCGGCCCGCACCCGTCGCGAATTTGAACTGCAGCAAAAGCAGGAAGCGGAGTATCGCCAGAAAATTGACGCCATTCTGAGTCCGGTGTTGGGGCTGGGCAATTACACCGCCGAGGTGGATGTACGGCTCGACTTCACCCGCAAAGAGCAGACCGTCAAGTCGTTCAATCCCGAGTTGCCGGCGGTACGCTCGGAAATGGTGATGGAAGACAATACGTCCGGCATGGGGGCTATTGGCATTCCGGGCGCCTTGACCAATCAACCGCCGGCCGAATCGGATATTCCCGAACAGGCCGGGCAGGCTCAGGAAAAACGAAGCAACGAACGTTCCCGACGCGAGGCGACCCGCAACTTCGAGCTGGACACCACCATCAGTCACACCCAGAGCGCCACCGGAGATGTGCGCCGGTTAACGGTATCGGTGGCGGTGGATCACAAGGCCATTACCAATGAGGATGGCACTACAGAGCGGGTCGCACTGACGCCGGAAGAGCTGACCCGTATCGATCGGCTGCTGCGTGGCGGACTGGGCTTCGACGTGAGCCGGGGTGATGCCATAGAGGTGGTGTCGGTGGCATTCAACCGGCCCCAGCTTGACGATATTGCCGGTGTGCCTTTCTACGAAAAAACCTGGTTCCTGCACCTCATGCGTATTCTCGGTGCGGTGATTGTGCTGATTGTGCTGTTGCTGACCCTGGTGCGCCCCATGGTCAGGCGTCTGCTGGGCAGCGATGAAAAGATGCCGGAAGAGGTGGATCTGGACGGCCAGAATGCGCTGCTGGGCAATGATGATCTGGCGCTGCTGGCGCAGCAGGCCGAGCAGGATGACGGCATGTTTGGTATTCGCGAGGGCCGTTTGCAACTGCCCGATCTGAACAAGGACGAAGACGTGCTGTCGGCCATTCGGGCCCTGGTGGCCAACGAGCCGGATCTGGCGGCACAGGTAGTGAGAAATTGGGTGAAAGCCGATGACTGATACTCAGCAACTGATGATTACCGATGAGCAGCGGCAACTGCTCACCAAGATGACCGGCACCGAAAAAGCCGCGCTCTTGATGCTGAGCCTGCGGGAAGAAGACGCGGCGCAGATATTTCGCCATCTCGATCCCAAGCAGGTACAGCGTCTGGGCATGAAAATGGCCTCGGTTGGCGACTTTGGTCCCGAGCGGGTGGGGGCGGTGCATCGGCTCTTTATCGAGGATATTCAGCGCTTCACCAAAATCGGCGTGGGCAGTCAGGACTTTGTGCGCAACGCCCTGGTCTCGGCGCTGGGTGAAGACAAGGCCGGACGCCTGGTCGAGCAGATTTCGGTCGGTGCCGGCTCGCGCGGGCTGGACTCGTTGAAATGGATGGATGCGCGCCAGGTGGCCAGCATCATTCATAACGAGCACCCGCAAATTCAGACCATAGTGCTGTCTTACCTCGAGCCGGAGCAGGCCGCCGAAATTCTGCAGCAGTTTGCCGAGCCGGTCCGGCTGGATTTGGTGATGCGCATCGCCGAGCTGGAAGAGGTGCAACCGGCGGCGTTGCAAGAGCTGAACGACATCATGGAAAAACAGTTCGCCGGTCAGAGTGGCGCCAAGGCCGCCAAGATGGGGGGCCTCAAGGCCGCCGCCAATATCATGAACTATCTGGATACTTCTATCGAAGGCACCCTGATGGACTCTATTCGTGATCAGGATGAAGAGATGAGCATGAAGATCCAGGATCTGATGTTCGTGTTCGAAAACCTGATTGATGTGGATGACCGCGGCATACAGATGTTGCTGCGTGAGGTGAACGGCGAGCTGCTGCAGCGGGCATTGAAAGGCGCGGATGACCAGCTCAAGGACAAGTTCCTGGGCAACATGTCCAAGCGAGCCGCCGAAATGCTGCAGGACGATCTGGACGCCATGGGCCCGGTACGGGTGAGCGATGTCGAGGTGGCCCAGAAAGAAATTCTGGCCATTGCCCGCCGTCTGGCCGACAGCGGGGAATTGATGCTGGCCAAGGGTGGCGGAGATGACTTCGTATGAGTCGTCATCCTTATTCCTCCGAGTATGATCGCATCCCCCGCGATAAAACGACGGACGCCGAGCACTGGCCCTGGCCAGAGATGACACAGCCTCGGGCCGAGCCAAGAGAACAGCAGGCGCTGAATATCAAGCGCCGGGCCGAGGTGGCCGATCCCGAGCCGATAGCGGAACCCGAGCCCGAGCCGCTGACCGCCGAGGCGCTGGAGGCCATTCGTCAGGCCGCCTACGAAGAAGGCTTTGAACAGGGCAAACAAGAAGGCCTGGTCGCCGGGCAGGAAGAGGGGCGCCTCACCGGGCTGCAACAGGGCCACGAGGCCGGTCTCAAGCAGGGGCTGGAACAGGGGCTGGCCGAAGGGCAGCAGCAAATAGAACAGCAGCAGCAGCAGTGGCAGCAGCTGCTTGAACAGTTGCAGGCACCGCTGGCGCAGATAGATCAGGTGGTAGAGCAAAGTCTGGTCACCCTGGCGCAGGAGCTGGCCCGTAATCTGCTCAAGACCGAAGCGACTACCTCGCCGCAGTTGTTGCTGGCCACGGTGCGTGAAGCGGTGGCGGCCTTGCCCGGGCATGAGGGAGACGTGACCCTGTTTCTGCACCCGGACGATATGGCCATTATCGAGCAGCATTTCGACGAAAAGAGCCGCCGTCAGCGACGGTGGGAACTGGTGAGCGAGCCGGATCTGGTCCGGGGCGATGTGCGGGTAAAAACCGCGTTATCCGAGCTGGATGTGAGCCTGGCACTGCGTATTGACGAGCTGATGGCCAACTTCATCAAGGCCAACTGGATTCGTTTCCATGACACTCCCTGAGCGGCTGGCGGCTTATCAGGCCAGGGGCTTGATGCCGGCCATGGCGGCCAGCGGCAAGCTGACCCGGGTGGTTGGCCTTACGCTGGAGGCGGTGGGCTGTACCGCCGCCGTCGGCAGTCAGTGCAAGATTCAGACGATGTTTGGTGAAATGGACGCCGAAGTGGTCGGTTTTGCCGACGACCGGCTGTTTCTGATGCCCAGTGAATCGCTCAAAGGCGTGATTCCCGGCGCCCGCGTCACGCCGGTGGGGCAAGGCGCCGGGGTACCAGTAGGCATGGAGTTGCTGGGGCGGGTGATCGACGGCATCGGCCAGCCGCTGGACGGCCTGGGGCCCATCGTCACCAGCAATACCGCCGATTTTACCGCCCAACGGCTTAACCCGATGGCGCGCAAACCCATCGAAGCACCGATGGACGTGGGCGTGCGCGCCATTAATGCCCTGTTGACCGTGGGGCGGGGTCAGCGCATGGGGCTGTTTGCCGGCTCAGGCGTCGGCAAGAGTGTGCTGTTGGGCATGATGACCCGCGGCGCCAAGGCCGATGTGGTGATAGTGGGGCTGATTGGTGAACGGGGCCGGGAGGTCAAAGAGTTCATCGATGTGATTCTCGGCGAAGAGGGGCGCGCCCGATCCGTGGTGGTGGCGGCCCCGGCCGATGCCTCGCCGCTGATGCGACTCAAGGGCTGTGAAACGGCGTTGACGCTGGCGGAATACTTTCGCGATCAGGGACTCAACGTGCTGCTGCTGATGGACTCCCTGACCCGCTATGCCCAGGCCCAGCGGGAAATTGCGCTGGCGGTTGGCGAGCCCCCGGCCAGCAAGGGCTATCCGCCCTCGGTGTTTGCCCGCCTGCCGGCGCTGGTGGAGCGAGCGGGTAACGGCGCCGAAGGCCAGGGCAGCATCACCGCCTTCTTCACCGTACTGACCGAAGGGGACGATCTGCAGGACCCCATTGCCGATGCGGCCCGGGCCATTCTCGATGGTCACATCGTGCTGTCGCGTCAATTGGCCGACAGCGGCCATTATCCGGCCATCGATATCGAAAAGTCGATCAGCCGGGTAATGACGGCGGTGACCACCGATGCCCATCAGCAGCAGGCGCGTGCGGTCAAGCAGGCCTATGCCCTCTATCAGCAGAATCACGACTTGATCAACCTCGGCGCCTATCAGTCCGGCGCCGATCCCCGGCTGGACATGGCGATTCATGTTCGCCCCCGGCTGGATCACTTTTTGACCCAGAGCATGAAAGACGTGGTGGAGTTTCCCATGTGCCTGACCGATCTTGAAACCATCAGCAAACCGCTGTTGAGAGCCGGTTGATGAGTCGGGCATTACGGTTGTTGCTGGATCAGCTCGATGGTCAGGAACGCAAGGCGGCGGCCGAGCTGGGCGCGGCCCAGTTGCAGTTGCAACAGCTGGAACAACAGCAGCAGACCCTGAGCCAGTATCAGCGTCATTACAGTCAGGAATTTCAAAGCCGCGGCCAACAAGGCCTCAGCGCCCACCAGTTCGGGCACTTTCAGGGCTTTATCGACAAGCTGGAATTGTCTCAGCAACAGCAACAGCAGGGCTTGCAGCAGGCCAGGCAACAGCTGGAGCAAAGCCGCAGCGCCTGGATGGCGGTACGCACCCGCAAGCAGGCGATCGACAAGCTGATGGAGCGGGACGCCGAGCGACAGCGGCTGGAAAGCGCCCGTCAGGAGCAGAAAATGCTCGATAACCTTGCCATCTACCGGTTTCACAAAAAAAGTCTTTAGTGTTTGTTTGCCGAGTATCTTGCACTTGCCGCTGTGATCTTGCGTAACTGGTGCGTTCTTTGCATAAGCTATGACGTCGATTCGATGACAGACGGCACAGCCGCAGGATTTACGGGGATCACTTCATCATGACCATGAACATCATGTCTATGCGGGTTCAGGCCGGCACGGAAACGGGCGCTGGCGTCACCGAGGGTGATAACAGCGGGAAGTCCGGCCGGTTTGCCGATGTGCTGATGCAGCAGACCGACTCCGGAAAAAGTGCCACACCGGCGACGGCCAACCCTCGGCAGCCGGCTGCCGAAGCGCTGCCGGATGACGTTGATATCGCCGCTTTAGAAGCCGATGTGCAGGATGAAAGTGTAGCGTCGGCTGCAACCTCTTCATCGCAGGAAGAGACGGCGGATAATCGCGACGCGAAGCCGGAGAACAGCTCCGAGCCTGCCCCCTCGCTTTCTTCTTTGTCGGCAACCCTACCGACGACGCCAATCTCGGCGCCGAGCAATATGGCAGCCGAGTCCGCTCCGGCCGGTGAGCGTTCCACCGACGACACTGCCGGTGACGCACCGATACGCCCGGCATCGATGCCGACATCGACGAAAACCACTGCCGGTGCGGTGCTGCTTTCCGATATCGATACCGTACCGGCTGCGAAAGCAGAGACAGGAAACGAAGCTGAAGCCGAAGGCAGTGACACGGTGAAGGACGCGGCGAAGGGGGCTGTGATTGACGCCACCGACAGCCGGCGTCGGTCTGGCGTCGAGTCGTTAACCGACGCGGGTCGTTCGACAACCACAACAGCGCCAGCCTCGTCTTCCCGGCAGGAAAGCGGCAGTCCATTGCCACCGGCAACGGCGACGAAAGCCGACCGGCAAGCGCTCGACGCACGTTCGCCAGAGCAGACCCCCAAGGCTGGCCCTGCCGTCTTCGAAGGGGCTTCAGGCCAGGCAGCAGCACCGGTTACAGGTGCGCGGGAGCCGGTAGTGACTGCTCCTCAAGCGGTCGAGAACCCCGACGTTGTTGCGCTTGATGAAGTCGAAGGCCGTGCGGTACAGAAGCAGGCCGAGCGCACCACCGCCGAGGCGACGGCGGCGTCAGCCGCCTCGCGGAGCGAGTCAAGCCGGCAGAGCGAAACAGTGCCCGCGGCAAGTCGGCCAAAGATAACCGTGGAGGTCCCCCCGGCTGATACGCGCAGAGACACGGCAAACTCTCAGACGGCGGACTCGCTGGCAAATAAAGATGCCGTGGCGGTGCGGCAACAAGAGGCCACCTCGGCTCGCCCCCCCGAATGGCTGGCGCAAATAGAACATGGTCGCCGTTGGTCGCAACCCGACTTGCGGGCCGGCTCGCCGATGAATACCGACGATAACGGCAACGCCTTGCCGTCGGTTGATCTCGCCGAGGGCGATGGTGAACAGGAAAGCCAGGCGAAGCCGGTGAGCACCGCCTCGAACATGCCTGAACCTGCGCCGGCCTCCCTGTTGTCGAGCCAGTCTGGTGGCGAAGGGGCGCCGGCGATGAACCAGGGTCCCGTTAGTCATGATGCCGGTCTGGCGGTGGTGAACCGGGATGGCATTCAGACAGGCTCTACAGCCGAGCGCCCGGTGTTAGCGGATCGGGTGGTCACGCTGCAGCAAGGCGCACCGGAACAAAGCGCAAAACAGCTGTCGCAACAGGTACAGGTGATGGTGAGCCAGAATCTGCAGGAGGCGGAAATTCGTCTTGATCCGTCGAATCTGGGCGGTCTTCGAATTCAGGTGAAAATGGAGCAGGGGGAGGTGCAGGTCCAGTTTCTGGCCAGCCATCCTCAGGCCCGGGAACTGCTCGACCAGGCCTTGCCGCGGCTGAGAGACATGCTGAGCCAGCAGGGGCTTAACCTGAGTCAGAACCAGGGCCAGAGCCAGTCGGGCAGTCAGCAGGGCGGGTTCAACCAGGCCGCGCAACAAGATGCCCAGCAGCAGTCGCAACAGCAATCGCAACAGAATGCCCAACAAGGGGGCGAGGGGCGCAGTCATGGCCCGCGTGGCTACGGCTCACTTGCCGGTGATGAGCCTCAAACGTCTCTGGCGGGCGAGGCTCGATTGTCGAACCGTAGCGATGACGCCGGCAGAATTGATTTTTTTGCATGATTCAAATGGGTAAACTACGCGTTTGCCGTAAGGATGAAGGGATAGCATGGCCGATGATCTGATCATGCCCAGGGTGGCATGGTACAAACGTAAACTCGTCTGGGTAATCGTATTGCTGCTGGTGGTCGCCGGCGGCGGTGCGGCCTGGTGGCTGATGCCCGCTTCACAGAATGTCGAGGCGGAGCCGGTGGTCGACAATCAGGCGCTGTATGTCGGCCTGCCCCGGCCCTTTATTTTCTCGGTACCGGCCGGGCGGCGGGAACGTCTGGTGCAGGTGGAACTGCAATTGATGGTAAGGGGACTGGCCGATGAAACCAGGGCCAAGCAGCATCTGCCGTTGCTGGAAAGTGTGCTGCTGACGGTGTTGAGCCGTCAGAGTGCCGATAATTACCTGTCTGCCGATGGCAAGCAGGCGGTACGGCAGGAAGCGCTGAATGAATTGAACAGGGTGTTGACGGAAGAGCTGGGAGCACCGCTGATAGAAAAAGTGCTCTTTACCGGTATCGTAATGCAATAGGTGAGTCGTGAGCGATCTGTTATCTCAGGATGAAATTGATGCCCTGCTACACGGGGTGGACGATGTAAAGGAAGAGGAGAGCAACGACAGTAATGGCGTTGCCATGTTTGATTTTTCTTCGCAGGATCGCATCGTTCGTGGGCGCATGCCGACGCTGGAAATGGTTAATGAGCGCTTTGCCCGGCATATGCGTATCAGCCTGTTCAACATGATGCGCCGCACCGCCGAAGTGTCGGTCAACGGGGTGCAAATGCTCAAGTTCGGCGAATACGTGCATTCGCTGTTTTTGCCGACCAGTCTCAACATGGTGCGTTTTCGCCCGCTCAAGGGCATAGGTCTGGTCACCATGGAAGCGCGGCTGGTGTTTATTCTGGTCGACAACTTCTTCGGTGGTGACGGCCGTCATGCCAAAATCGAAGGCCGTGAATTTACCCCCACCGAGCGCCGGGTGATACAGCTGCTGCTGAAGCTGGTGTTCGAGGATTACAAAGAGGCCTGGGCGCCGGTCATGGACGTGGAATTCGAGTACCTGGACTCGGAAGTGAACCCCACCATGGCCAATATCGTCAGCCCCACCGAGGTGGTGGTGGTCAGCTCCTTTCATATCGAGCTGGATGGCGGCGGCGGTGATTTTCACGTAACCCTGCCTTACGGCATGCTGGAGCCCATTCGCGAGCTGCTGGATGCCGGCGTGCAAAGCGACAAGGGTGAAAACGATTTGCGCTGGGGCAAGGCGCTGCGCGATGAAATTCTCGATGTGGGGGTGGATATGTCGGTAAAGCTGCTGGAAAAAGAGCTGAGCCTGCGCGATATCATGGAGCTGCAGGCCGGCGATATCATTCCGGTGGAGATGCCCGAGCATTTGCTGGTGTCGGTAGAAGACTTGCCCAGTTTCCGTGGTCAGCTGGGGCGGGCCGGCGAGAAAATGGCCGTGCGGATCAGCGAGAAAATCAAGAAGCCGGAAACGGTCAAGACCGAACTGAGTCACGTCACCCGCCGTGGCGTACGTATTGACGGTGAAGCCGAGCTGGAAGAACTGGAAAGAACCATTGAGGATGCATCATGAGTGATGAACAGAACGAGCTGGATGATGTCTGGGGCGAGGCGATGGCCGAGCAGACGTCGCAGAGCGAAACAAAAGAGCAGGACTCGGTCAAGCGGGCCGAGCTGAATGACTTCAATGACCCGACCGAAAGCCCCTTGTCCGGTGACGAGCGTCGAAAACTTGACGCCATTCTGGATATTCCGGTCACCATTTCGATGGAAGTGGGCCGCACCCGCATCAGCATTCGCAACCTGCTGCAGCTGAACCAGGGATCTGTGGTGGAGCTGGACCGGCTGGCCGGCGAGCCGCTGGATGTCATGGTTAACGGCACCCTGATCGCCCATGGCGAAGTGGTGGTGGTGAACGACAAGTTCGGTATTCGGCTGACCGATGTGATCAGCCAGACCGAACGCATCAAAAAGCTTAAATAATGCGGCTGTTATCGATATTACTGCTGCTGCCGGCCTCGGTGCTGGCTCAGGGGCCGGAAGTCCGTTGGGATTCATGGGCCCTGTCATCGATGCTGGTGATTGGGGTGATCCTGGTGTTGGGCTGGCTGCTGCGCCGCCTGCGGGGCGCCTCGCTGCTGGGTGGTAGCCGTCAGCTCAACATAGTAGCCTCGCTGGCGCTGGGCCAACGCGAGCGTTTGCTGGTGGTGCAGGTGGGTGAAGAGCAGTGGCTGCTCGGCGTTACCGCCCAGCAAATATCGGGTCTGGGCAAGCTGGAACAACCGCTGGCACCGGAACAGGCAACGTCTCTGTTGTCGAAACAGAGGGCGAGGCGGACGGAAAGGGGCGGCCATGAGTCGTCTTAGTCGCTATCTGCCCCTGTTATTACCGATGTTGCTGCTGGCCGGGCCGGCCATGGCCCAGCAGGGCATGTCGGCGGTGACGGTGACCACCAACACCGACGGCAGCCAGGAATACAGCCTGACCCTGCAGGTGCTGGCGCTGATGACGGCGCTGTCTTTTTTGCCGGCCATGGTCATCATGATGACCTCGTTCACCCGCATCATCATAGTGTTGTCGATTCTGCGTCAGGCGCTGGGGCTGCAGCAAAGCCCCAATAATCAGGTGCTGATCGGCATCAGTCTGTTTTTGTCCTTTTTCATCATGTCGCCGGTGCTGGATCGGGTGAATGCGAATGCGCTGCAGCCCTATCTGGCGGAAGAAATCGACTCCCGGGAAGCATTGGCCCGGGCCGAGCTGCCGATACGTGACTTCATGCTGGCCCAGACCCGGGTCAAGGATCTGGATACCTTTCTCAACATCGCCGATATCCAGGTGGACAGTGAAGCCGAGGTGCCGCTGCGGGTCTTGATACCGGCCTTCGTGACCAGTGAGCTGAAAACCGCCTTTCAGATAGGCTTCATGCTGTTTCTGCCCTTTCTGGTGATCGATTTGGTGGTGGCCAGTATTCTGATGGCGATGGGTATGATGATGCTGTCGCCCATGCTGATTTCGCTGCCGTTCAAGCTGATGCTGTTCGTGCTGGTAGACGGCTGGAACCTGATCATGGGTACATTGGCCAACAGCTTTGGCCTGGGAGCGGGATAGTGAGCCCGGAAACGTTCGTCGACATCTTTCGCAGTGCGCTCTGGCTGGTGACGGTGCTGGTATCGGCGGTGATTCTGCCAAGTCTGGCCATCGGCCTGGTGGTGGCGGTGTTTCAGGCGGCCACCTCCATCAACGAGCAGACCCTGAGCTTTCTGCCGCGTCTGCTGGTGACCCTGGGCGCCCTGGCGGTGGGTGCCCACTGGGGCTTTGATATGCTGATGGATTTCTTTTACGAGATGATTTACCAGATCCCGCAGGTGGTTGGGTAATACAAAGCTGTCAGCTATCAGCTATCAGCTATCAGCTGTCAGCTATCAGCTATCAGCTATCAGCTATAAGCGACCCGAGTATTTTGTAGGCGCCAATTTATTCGGCGCAAACGGTTAGACAAATCAGAATAGACAGGCGGAACGCAAATCGCCCAGTCACCGATTGTTTGTCTGACAGCTGACAGCTTACAGCTTGCCGCTTTGTTTTCGGAGACGATGTTTGAACTACAGCACCGAGCAGATCCTGATGTGGCTGGCCGCTTATCTCTGGCCCCTGTGCCGCATCGCCGGCATGATGATGACCATGGTGATGTTTGGTGCCCAGCTGACGCCGGCCTACAACCGCGTATTGCTGGCGCTCGCCACCACCCTGGCGGTGGCGCCGGTGCTGCCTACCATGCCCGAGGTGGCGCTGTTTTCGGTCGGTGGCTTTCTGATCACCGGCCAGCAGGTACTGATTGGCGCAGTGATTGGCCTGTTGTCCCAGTTTCTGGTGCAAACCTTCGTCACCGCCGGCCAGATCATCGCCATGCAGACCAGCCTGGGTTTCGCCACCATGGTCGATCCGCTCAATGGCCAGTCCGCCCCGGTGGTGGGGCAATTGTATCTGATGCTGGGCACCCTGCTGTTTCTGGCGCTGAACGGTCATCTGGTGATGATTGAAGCCATCGTGCTGAGCTTCGACACCCTGCCGGTGGCGATGAATGGTTTGTCGGTCACCAGTTGGGAAAATCTGGCCGGGCTGCTGAGCCTGCTGTTTCAGGCGGCGGTGGCCATGTCGCTGTCGGCTATCGTCGCCATGTTGTTGATCAACCTGACTTTCGGGGTGCTGACCCGGGCCGCGCCCCAGTTGAACATCTTCAGCGTCGGCTTTGCGGTCAGCATGGTATGCGGCCTGTTTATTCTGTGGCTGACCCTGGGCGGATTTCTGGGGCATTTCGAAAACCAGTGGCTACGGCTGCAAACGGTGATGTGTGACACCCTGCTACTGACTTGCGAAGGAGGCTGAATGGCGGAGTCGGACGGTCAGGAAAAAACAGAACAGCCTACGGAACAACGCCTTCGCCAGGCACGAGAAAAAGGCCAGATCCCTCGTTCCAAGGAGTTGGGTACCGCCGCCGTACTGTTGAGTGCGGCGCTGGGACTGATGATGGTCGGCGACTCGCTGGGGCTGGCCATGGCGCGGCTGTTTGAACGCAACTTTCAGGTCGACAGGGCCGCGCTGTTTGATCCCGAGGCCATGATGCCGGCGCTGCGTGACTCGCTGATGGGGCTGATGTGGCCTCTGTTTGGGTTTTTTGCCATCGTGTTGGTGGCGGCGCTGGTGGGCAACAGCCTGCTCGGCGGTGTTAACTTCAGCAGCCAGGCGATGCTGCCCAAGCTGGATCGCATGAGCCCGATGAAGGGCTTCAAGCGAATGTTCGGCATGCAGTCGCTGGTGGAGCTGCTCAAGTCCATTGCCAAGGTGGTGTTTATCGCCACCCTGGCTATCTGGCTGTTGTGGGGCCAGTTTGACAATATTCTGCGTCTGAGCGACGAAACCCTGCCCGCCGCCATGGTCGGCTCGGTGGAGTTATTGCTGAACATGGGCCTGTTGCTGTGCATGGCTCTGCTGCCCATCGTGGCCATCGATGTGCCGTTTCAGATCTGGAATCACACCCGCCAGCTGAAGATGACGCTGCAGGAGATCAAGGACGAATACAAGAACACCGAGGGCAAGCCCGAGGTCAAAGGCCGTATTCGTCGTTTGCAGCAGGAAATGGCCAACCGCCGCATGATGGGCGAAGTGCCCACCGCCGACGTGGTGGTGGTCAACCCGACCCATTACTCGGTGGCCTTGCGTTATGACAAGGACAAGCCCGGCGCCGCCCCCATGGTAGTGGCCAAGGGGCTGGATGAAATCGCGCTCAAGATTCGGGAAATCGCCCGGGAATACGAGGTGCCGGTGATTTCGTCTCCGGCCCTGGCGCGAGCCGTGTATCACTCCACCAAGCTTGACCGGGAAATTCCCGACGGCCTCTTCGTGGCCGTGGCCCAGGTGTTGGCCTATGTATTCCAGCTGAACGCCTGGCGCAAGGGGCAGGGCAACCGCCCGGTACCGCTGAAGGAAGACCTGCCGATACCGGACGAATATAAGGCCTGAGCTAGCTATAAGTCATGAGCTATAAGTCATGAGCTAAAAGCTAAAAGCCTGTTTCTTAGTCACAAGTCTGTCAGTCCATAAAATATGCACAGAGGCAACTGGGTAGCCTCTTCCGACACGCTGAACCGCATCCCTGCGACGCTCAGCACATGACGTCCTGTCATGTGATGGTCGGCTGAGGCTATCCCAGCCGCCTCTTTTCGGGCTCGAAGTCGTCGGTGAGCACCACTGACAGACCACTCCGTTGCCGACGGGAGGGCAAAGGGTGTCTGCTCAACCGACCATCCGCGCCAAGGATGGCGCGGCTGAGCCCCCAGGGAGGGGTTTACGGCGTGTCGGCTGAGCAGTGCGCTTTGCCTGATGGCCTCGTTAAGTTCAACAAAAACTTGTGACCAAGAGACAGGCTAAAAGCGCCAAGGGAGCCGCTTACGGCTGATCGCTCAAAGCTTACAGCTGAAAATGGCCTGTTTATTGCATATTAAGCCGCATCAATTCTCGTCTACACAGCAGTGGCAATGGCATTCAAGGACACGCTTTCACAAATCGGACCCTGGTCCTCCTGGTTCAGTAAAGGGCTGGGCACCCCGCTGCTGGTGCTGGCGGCACTGGGCATGGTGGTGTTGCCCATTCCCGCCCTGCTGCTCGATGTACTGTTCTCGTTCAATATTTCCCTGGCGCTGGTGATCCTGCTGGTGGCGGTATACAGCCAGCGGCCGCTGGACTTTGCCGCCTTTCCTACCGTGCTGCTGGTCGCCACCCTGTTGCGGCTGGCGCTGAACGTGGCCTCGACCCGGGTGGTACTGCTGGAAGGGCACGAGGGCGGCAATGCGGCCGGTAACGTGATTGAGGCCTTCGGCTCCGTGGTGATCGGCGGCAACTATGCGGTCGGTCTTATCGTGTTTCTGATCCTGATGATCATCAACTTCGCGGTGGTCACCAAGGGGGCCGGCCGTATCTCGGAAGTGAGTGCCCGTTTTACCCTGGACGCCATGCCCGGCAAGCAGATGGCCATCGATGCGGATTTGAATGCGGGCCTGATCAATCAGGACGAGGCGCGACTGCGCCGGGATGAAGTGACCCGTGAAGCCGACTTCTACGGCTCCATGGACGGTGCGTCCAAGTTCGTCAAGGGCGATGCCATCGCCGGCATCATGATCCTGTTTATCAATATCATCGGTGGTTTCATCATCGGCATGGCCCAGCACGGGCTGCCGTTCGGCGAAGCGGCCGAAATCTATACCCTGCTGACCATAGGTGACGGTCTGGTGGCGCAGATTCCCTCGCTGCTGCTGTCGATTGCCGCCGCCATTATCGTGACGCGTCAGAATACCCGTGAAGACATGGGCCAGGCGATGCTGGGGCAGCTGTTCGACAACCCCAAGTCGCTGGCCATTGCCGCCGGTATCCTGATCACCATGGGTCTGGTGCCGGGCATGCCCCATTTTGCCTTTCTGCTGCTCGGCGGGTTGGCGGCCTTTGCGGCCTGGTGGACCATCAAACGCAATGCGCGTGATGCACAGCTTGCGGTAGAGCAGGAGCAGTCGCCGACGGTGCCAAGTACCGAGGTGAAGGAGCTGAGCTGGGACGACGTGGCGCAGGTCGACACCATAGGCCTGGAAGTGGGTTACCGGCTGATAAGCCTGGTCGATCAATCTCAGGGCGGCGAATTGCTGAGCCGCATCAAGGGGGTGCGCAAGAAACTTTCGCAGGAGCTGGGCTTTCTGATCCCCGCCGTGCATATTCGCGACAACCTGGAGCTGGGCCCCAATCAGTATCAGATCACCCTGATGGGGGTGAGCTCCGGCGCGGCCGACATTTATCCGGATCGGGAGCTGGCCATCAACCCCGGGCAGGTCTTCGGGCCGGTACAGGGTATCGACACCCGGGATCCCGCCTTCGATCTGGAGGCCACCTGGATTACCAAAGACCAGATCGAACAGGCCCAGAGCCTGGGTTACACGGTGGTGGATGCCGCTACCGTGGTGGCCACGCACCTCAGTCAGCTGCTGACCAACCATGCCGCCGTCTTGCTGGGCCATGAAGAAGTGCAGAACCTGGTGGATCAAATCGGTCGCAGTCAGCCCAAGCTGGTGGAAGGGCTGGTACCCAACACCATGAGTCTGGCGCTGGTGACCAAGGTGTTGCAGAGCCTGCTGCATGAAGGGGTGACCATTCGTGACATGCGCACCATTCTGCAGACCCTGACCGAGTACTCCACCAAGAGCCAGGATCCGGAAGTGCTGACCGCCGCCTGTCGTATTGCCCTGCGCCGTTTCATGGTGCAGGAGATAGCGGGCACCGAGCGCGAGCTGCCGGTCATCACCCTGGCGCCAGAACTGGAACAGATATTGCAGAACTCTTTGCAGGCCGGCGGTGCGCAGGGCAGCGGCATCGAGCCCGGCCTGGCCGAACGCATGCAGCAATCGCTGGCACAGGCGGCGGCCAATCAGGAAATGGAAGGGCAGGCGGCGATTTTGCTGACCTCCGGCATGTTGCGCACCACCTTGGCGCGCTTTGTAAAACACACGATTCCCAGTCTGCGGGTCTTGTCCTATCAGGAAGTACCTGATGACCGTCAAATCCGCATTGTGGCGTCTGTTGGCCAGCAGTAGCAGGGTGGTAGTTTAAATGAAGATAAAACGATTTTTCGCCAAAGACATGAGAGCCGCCCTGGCCGAGGTGAAGGACGTGCTCGGCGCGGACGCGGTGATCATGTCCAATAAAAAAGTGTCCGGCGGTATCGAAATAGTGGCGGCGGTGGACGACGACGACACGCCGGTCACCCCGGTGCAGCGGCCGCTGCGGGATGACAATGTCAGAATTTCGTCGCAGGCCCGTCAATTTATTTCTCCGCTGGATGCAAAGCAGCAGTCGGAAACCCTGCAATCGCTGTTGATGCGGGGGCGCAGTGAAGCCTCTCCCCAGACCCTGGCCGAGCAGTCCAGCTGGAAGGAGCCGGCGCTGACCCCGGAGGCGGGCAAAGCGCCGCGTCAGGAGCCGCGAATGGGGACGAAAGAGCCCCAGGCTCAGCCCCAGTTGCACGACAGCCGCGAGCACAAGCGCAGGGAAGGGGCCAAAGACAAAGAGTTGAATGCCATGCGTCAGGAAATTGCCAGTATTCGACGCTTGCTCGAACATCAGGTGTCGGGGTTGATGTGGCAGGAGGTGGAACGGCGCGAGCCGGTCCGCGCCATGCTGATCAAGCACCTGAACGGCCTGGGATTCAGCGATGTTTTTTCCGACCAGCTGGCGATGATGGTGCACGACACAGCGGCACCGCATGAAGCCTGGAGCCAGATTGAAACCGCGCTGTGTCAGCAGTTGATGACCGGTGAAGACGAAATTCTGCGCCAGGGCGGCGCCGTCGCCCTGCTGGGCCCCACCGGGGTCGGCA
This sequence comes from Oceanisphaera sediminis, assembly GCF_039539745.1. NCBI lineage: Bacteria > Pseudomonadati > Pseudomonadota > Gammaproteobacteria > Aeromonadales > Aeromonadaceae > Oceanisphaera > Oceanisphaera sediminis. Next base: position 191,432 of record NZ_BAABDS010000036.1, on the reverse strand, counting down.
AAACCACCACCATCGCCAAGCTGGCCGCCCGCTTTGCGTCCCGCTATGGCGCCGACCAAATTGCCTTGATTACCACCGACCACTACCGGATTGGTGCCCATGAACAACTGCAGACCTACGGTCGCATCATGGGCGTGGTGGTCAAGCAGGCGCGTACCTATCAGGAGCTGGCTCAGGCACTCTATCAGCTGCGTCATCGGCGGTTGGTGTTGATTGACACCGCCGGTATGGGCCAGCGGGATCTGCGATTGAACGAACAGCTCGATACTCTGGTGGGCGATAAACAAATCAAGATTCGTAACTATCTGGTGCTGCCGGCCACGGCCCAGCGCCGGGTATTGCAGGAAGCGGTGGATCATTTTCGTCGCATTCCCCTGGCCGGTTGCATTCTGACCAAGCTGGACGAAAGTCTGTCACTGGGAGATGTGCTGGATATCAGTATTCAGAACAGTCTGCCCATCAGCTATATCACCGACGGGCAGCGGGTGCCGGAAGATCTGCGCCTGGCGGATGCCCTCGAGCTGGTCAGGCAGGCATTGGGAACCATGGAGCAACGTCGGGAAGAGCCTCACTACTGGGAGTCCTCCGAGTTCGACGAAGAGGATGCGCGTTTTTATGAATAATTGGTTTCAGGACCAGGCGAGTGGACTGCGGCTTATGCAAAAAACAAGCAGAGTACAGGTTATTTCGGTGACCGGCGGCAAGGGCGGTGTGGGCAAAACCAACATTACCCTCAACATGGCGTCGGCCATGGCGGCGCAGGGCAAGAGGGTCATGGTGCTGGATGCGGATCTGGGGCTGGCCAACGTCGATGTCTTGCTGGGCATTCGAGTCACGCGCAATCTGTCCCACGTGTTGCGCGGGGAGTGCACCCTGGACGAGGTGCTGGTGGAAGGGCCGCAGGGCGTCAAGATCATACCGGCCACGTCCGGCAACCAGTCGATGACCGAATTGTCGCCGCTGGAGCACGTGAGCCTGATCCGCGCCTTCAGCGAAATGCAGACCCCGATTGATATTCTGCTGGTGGATACCGCCGCCGGTATCTCCGACATGGTGCTCAGTTTCTCCCGCGCCGCGCAAGAGGTGATAGTGGTGGTGTGCGACGAGCCCACCTCGATCACCGATGCCTACGCCCTGATCAAGATTTTGTCCCGGGATTACGGCGTGTTCCGCTTCAAAATCGTGGCCAACATGGTGCGCAGCCAGCGCGAAGGTCAGGAACTGTTTACCAAGCTGACCCGGGTGACCGATCGCTTTCTGGATGCGGCGCTGGAACTGGTGGCCTGTGTGCCGTTCGACGGCAATCTGCGGCTGGCGGTACGTCGCCAGACCCTGGTGGTCAATCAATATCCCACCTCACCATCGGCCATGGCGATCAAGCAGCTGGCCGGCAAGGCACTGAGCTGGCCGGCACCCCAGCGGGCCGGTGGCCACCTGCAGTTCTTTATCGAAAAATTGTTGAATCCTCCGGCGGTCGAGTTAGATGTTCGGGGGGAATAAGGCGCTGGTCTATGCCAGACAGCAGGGTAACCAGCTGGTAGAGCGTCATGCGGGACTGGTGCGTCGCATCGCCCATCACCTGCTGGCGCGATTGCCGGACAGCGTGCTGCTGGACGATCTCATCCAGTCGGGCATGGTCGGGTTGCTGGAAGCCGCCCGCAACTTCGATGCCGGCAAGGGCGCCAGCTTCGAGACCTTTGCCGGCATTCGCATTCGCGGCGCCATGCTGGATGAAATTCGCCGTGGTGACTGGGTGCCGCGCTCGGTACACAAACACAGCCGGCAGATAGCCGATGCCGTGGCCGCGGTACAGCGTCGGGAAAGACGCAATGCCAACGACCGGGAAGTGGCCGAAGAGCTGGGCGTGAGCCTGGACAGCTATTACGCCATGCTGCGCGATACCAGCAACGGCAAAATCCTGGAAATGGACGAATTTGAAACCGGTGTCGACCATCATGCGGAGCAAGGCTCTCATGTGGCCAGTCCGTTTGAAGACATGGCCCGACAACGTTTTCTCGGCGCCCTGTCGAGCCATATCAAGACACTGCCCGAGCGCGAGGCCCTGGTGCTGTCTTTATATTACGACGAGGAGCTGAACCTGAAAGAGATAGGCCAGATACTCGAAGTGAGCGAATCCCGAATCAGCCAGATCCACAGCCAGGCCATGCACCGTTTGCGCGCCAGGCTGAAAGAATGGAAAGAGTGAAATAAAGCCATAAGCCATAAGCCATAAGCGGTAAGTCAGACTGTTGCAGTTGGAGAGTCGGTGTGGTGCTTGTGAGCTTTCAGCTTTCAGCTTTCAGCTTTCAGCTTTCAGCTTTCAGCTTAAGGCTTATAACTGACAGTGTTGTGTTTATTAAACAATCGAAATCAAGGATTTGGCATATTTTAGTGTGCCAATAGCGCAATATACGATTTAAGTTAAGGTATACCGGGTCGATATAGTTAAGATACTTGTCGTGATCAGCGGCCGCAGACTCGGCTGATAGGAGGAAATGCTTGGACAAGAACATGAAAATCCTCATCGTGGATGATTTTTCCACCATGCGCAGGATTATTAAAAACCTGCTGCGGGATCTCGGATTCAATAATACTCACGAGGCCGACGACGGCACCACCGCCTTGCCCATGCTCAAGGGGGGCGGCTTCGATTTTGTGGTCACCGACTGGAACATGCCCGGCATGCAGGGTATCGACTTGTTACGCGCCATTCGAGCCGACGACAAGCTCAAGCATCTGCCGGTATTGATGGTCACGGCGGAAGCCAAGCGCGAGCAGATTATCACCGCCGCTCAGGCCGGCGTGAACGGCTACGTGGTCAAGCCTTTTACCGCCGGCACTCTCAAGGAAAAACTCGAGAAGGTTTTCGAGCGAATCGGATAAAAAGGCAGAGCAATGGCATTACAGAAAGGAACCATCAGCCTAGAACAGGCTCGCATACTGGTAGCCATGCTGGAGCGGGGGGATCAGGACGGCGCCGACCGTTATCTTACCGATGTCTGCATGCCGCAGGCGAAAGATCTGGTCGAACAGGTCGGACAACTGACCCGGCAACTGCATGATGCGTTGCAGGAATTTCGCAACGATCCACGTCTGCCCGAGCTGGCAGAAAATGAAATTCCCGATGCCAGGGAGCGGTTGAGCTACGTCATCGACATGACCGACAAGGCGGCCAACCGTACCATGGATGCGGTGGAAGCCAGTCTGCCCATTGCCGACCGACTCGGCGATCGCATCCAGCAGATAATGCCGGGCTGGCGTGAGTTAATGCAGCGCCAATTGGAGCTTAACAGGTTCAAGGAGCTGTGCTATCAGCTCGACGATTTTCTACAGAGCTCCGAGCAGGATTCCAATCAGCTAAGGCAGTTGCTGACCGAAATCCTGATGGCGCAGGATTATCAGGATTTGACCGGGCAGATGATTCGCCGGGTGATCAACCTGGTGCAGGAAGTGGAAGCCAAGCTGGTGGCCATTCTGTCGGTCTTTGGTCGTTTACCGGGTATGGAAGACGCTCAGGCGATGCCGGCGAACGCACCAGTCTCGGCCATTGAAGCCGAAGGTCCGATCATCAATAAAGAGCATCGTAATGATGTGGTCTCGGATCAGGACGGCGTAGACGATCTGTTGTCCAGTCTGGGATTCTAAGGAGAGAGCATGGGCTTTGAGGTAGACGAGGATATTCTGCAGGACTTTCTGGTGGAAGCATCGGAAATTCTGGAGCAATTGTCGGAGCAGTTGGTGACACTGGAGCGCCAGCCGGACGATAAAGACTTGCTGAATGCGATTTTTCGCGGTTTTCATACCGTCAAGGGTGGTGCCGGTTTTCTGTCGTTGACTGCTCTGGTGGACACCTGCCACAAAGCCGAAAACGTGTTCGATATTCTGCGCACGGGTCAGCGTCACGTCACCTCCGAGCTGATGGACGTGATACTGCGGGCGCTGGATACGGTGAACAACATGTTTGCCGAAATCCAGAACCGGCAGGAGCCGACCCCCGCCGATCCGTTATTGCTGGAAGAACTCAAGCGCTATTGCCGGCCGGCCAGTGAAGATGAGGCGGCCGTCGCTCCGGTTGTCACGGCGGCGGCTGATGCCACCATCGCCGACCTCGGCGAAGCCGACTATCGGCAGATGCTGGACCAGCTTGCGCCCGATACGTCGGCCGACAGCGTATCCGAACCGGCGTCAGGCGCCTCGGCCGACAATAGTGCCGCCGGTGACGGCGACGACATCAGCGACGATGAATTCGAAGCGCTGCTGGATCAGTTGCACGGCGCCGGCAAGCACAGCGGTGTGCCCGCCTCTGCCGCCTCTGCCGCCTCATCGCCATCGGCCAGCCAGAGCACGGATGACGGTGGTGACGAGATAGACGATCTCGAGTTCGAGGCGCTGCTGGATCAGTTGCATGGTGCCGGCAAGGGCCCGTCGATTGCGGCAGAGGAGGCCGTTAGTACTCCGGCGCAGGCTGCCCCGGCTCAACAAGCACCGGCGGCCGTGACGGCATCTGCACCTGCGGCGCCGAGCGCCGACAAGGCCGCCGCCAAGGCGCCGGCGCATCATAACGCGCCACCGGATACCTCGGTACGGGTGGATACCAGGATCCTCGATAACATCATGAACATGGTGGGCGAGCTGGTGCTGGTGCGTAATCGCCTGCTCAGCCTCGATGCCAATCATGACGATGAAGACATTTCCAAGACGGTCGCCAACCTGGATGCGGTCACCGGTGACCTGCAGGGCGCCGTGATGAAAACCCGGATGCAGCCGATCAAGAAGGTCTTCGGCCGCTTTCCGCGGGTGGTGCGTGATATGGCCCGCAACATGGGCAAGGAAATCAACCTGGAAATGGTCGGGGAAGACACCGACCTCGATAAAAACCTGGTTGAGGCGCTGGCCGATCCCCTGGTTCACCTGGTGCGTAACTCCTGTGATCACGGCATCGAAATGCCGGCAGAGCGGGAAGCAGCCGGCAAAGCGCGAGCCGGCGTTATTCGGCTGACGGCTTCGCAGGAAGGGGATCACATTCTGCTCGGTATCGAAGATGACGGTGCCGGTATGGATCCGGAGAAGCTCAAGGGCATCGCCATGAAGCGGGGCATTCTCGATGCGGATGGCGCCGCCCGCATGAGCGACGGCGAGGCCTATAACCTGATTTTCGCCCCCGGTTTTTCCACCAAGCAGGAAATTACCGACGTCTCCGGCCGCGGCGTGGGCATGGATGTGGTCAAGACCGGTATCAACTCGGTCAATGGCTCTATCGTGATCGACTCGGAGAAAGGCAAGGGCACCCGGCTGCAGATCAAGGTGCCGCTGACCCTGGCGATACTGCCGACCCTGATGGTGCTGGTGGGCAAGCAGACCTTTGCGCTGCCGCTGACCAACGTCAACGAAATCTTCCATCTCGACCTGACCCGCACCAGCTCGGTGGATGGCCAGCTGACCATAGTGGTGCGCAATCACGCCATTCCGCTGTTCTACCTGCAGGACTGGCTGCTCAAGGGCGAGCGTCAGCCGCGTAAAACCCAGGGGCATGTGGTGATAGTGGTGGTGGGTAACCAGCAGGTCGGTTTTGTGGTCGATGGCCTTATCGGCCAGGAAGAAGTGGTGATCAAGCCGCTCGACCAGCTGTTGCACGGTACGCCCGGCATGGCCGGCGCCACCATTACCAGCGATGGCGGCATCGCGCTGATCCTGGATCTGGCCGGTTTGATCAAAGCCTATGCCCGGCGTTACGCCTGATAATAAAAGGGAGTGAGAGGATAATAATGGCTATACGGGTGTTAGTGGTTGATGATTCCAGTTTTTTTCGGCGTCGTGTCAGCGAGATCCTGAATCGGGATCCCTTGTTAACCGTGGTGGATACCGCCGCCAATGGCCAGGAGGCGGTGGAAAAGGCCCGCTTGCTGCGCCCCGACGTGATCACCATGGACATCGAAATGCCGGTGATGGACGGTATTTCTGCGGTGCGCGCCATCATGAAGGCGACGCCCACGCCGGTGCTGATGTTTTCTTCGCTGACCCACGACGGTGCCCGGGCCACGCTGGATGCGCTGGACGCCGGCGCCATGGACTTTCTGCCCAAGCGTTTCGAAGACATCGCCCGCAGCAAGGAAGAAGCGATTCTGCTGCTGCAGCAGAGGGTCAAGGCCATTTCCCGTCGTCGCGCCGTTGCTGCGCCTGTGTCTCGGTCCTCGACGATCGGGGCTGCCAGTGCGGCGGCGCGGGTTCGACCTACGCTGGCCAGCACCCCTGCCGGCCGCGGTTTTGCCGCTGCCACTCCGGTGGTGGCCGAGCCGGTTGTCGAGCGCCGCAGCCTGCCTCGTCGCAGTGGCAAGCATTATCAACTGCTGGCCATCGGCACCTCCACCGGTGGCCCGGTTGCCCTGCAGAAGGTGTTGACCCGGCTCCCGGCCAACTTTCCCCATCCCATCGTGCTTATCCAGCATATGCCCGGTACCTTTACCAGCGCCTTTGCCGCCCGACTCGACGGTCTGTGCCAGATTCGGGTCAAGGAAGCAGAAGACGGCGATCAATTGCGTCCGGGGCACGCCTACCTGGCACCGGGTGGCAAGCAGATGTTGTTTGAAGGCCGCGCCGGTAACGCCCGGTTGCGGGTGATCGACGGCAATGACAAGGTCAATTACAAGCCCTGTGTCGACATCACCTTCGCGTCGGCCGCCAAAATCTATGGCGGCAATGTGCTGGCGGTGGTGCTGACCGGCATGGGGGCAGACGGTCGCGAAGGCGCCCGGCTGCTGAAAGAGCAGGGGGCCAGCATCTGGGCCCAGGACGAAGAAAGCTGCGTGGTCTACGGCATGCCCCAGGCGGTGGCCAAGGCCGGTATTGCTACCGAATCCCTGCCCTTGTCGCTGATCGGCGATGCCATCAATAACGAGATCGGCGGCTGATATGGCATTGGCCGGGCTGCTGTTGGCGCTGGTTTGCATCACCCTGGCTCAGTGGTGGCATGGGGGCAGCCTGTGGGGGCTGCTGGACGGCCCCGCCCTGTTGATCGTCTGTGGCGGGACCCTGGGGGCGGTGATGCTGCAAACGCCCTGGCCCCAGTGCAAGGCGGCACTCAAGGCGCTGAAGGTGCTGTTCGCTCGCCAGTCCTGGCCTTTTCATGAACAGGCCTCGCGGCTGCTGCACTGGTCGCACGAAGCCCGGCACGGCGGCTTTCTGGCCCTCGAGTCCAAAACCGAGTTGCATGAACTGGACCGCTTTACCCGTCAGGGATTGCAATGGCTGGTGGACGGCACCGAGCCGGCGGCGCTGGAACGGCTGCTGGATAATGAACTGGATCGGCTGGAAGAGCAGAAAGAGCTGGAAGCCCGGGTGTATGAAGCCATGGGCGGCTACAGCCCGACCATCGGTATTATTGGTGCCGTGCTGGGGCTGATTCAGGCGATGTCGAACCTGGATGATCCGGGGGAGCTGGGCCGAGGCATAGCGGTGGCCTTTGTGGCCACCCTGTACGGCGTGGGGCTGGCCAACCTGTTGCTGTTGCCGCTGGCCAACCGCTTGCGGGCCATCTACCGGCTTGAACTGCGTTATCGTGAGCTGACCGCCATCGGCCTGCTGGCCATCGCTCGCGGCGACGGCAGCCTGTCGGTCAGTCGACAGCTGGCCCAGTATCAGGGGCAGCGTCAATGAGGCGCCGCTCTCTGGCATCGGGATCTGACAGTGCCGGACTGGATCGCTGGCTGGTGTCTTATGCGGACTACATGACGCTGGTGTTTGCGTTGTTTGTGGTGCTGTATGCCATTCATGCCAGCAAGACCGAGCTGCAGCAACCCATGCTGGATGGCATGCAGCAGGCGCTGGTGCGTCTGAGTGGCGATGCCTTGCCCGCCACGGCGGCGATGAGCAGCACGACGGTTGACGCCGAGTCTGCCGCCATCGGCACCGATGCGCCGTTGCAAACGACCGGGCTGGAACGGCTGCAAGCCGAGCTGGCGCTGCAGCTGGCACCGCTGATCGAACAACGGCGGGTCGAACTGGAAAACGACGGCGACTGGCTGACCCTGAGTTTTGACGGCAAGCTGTTGTTCGCCAGCGGCAGCGCCTTGCTGGGGGGCAACGGCGAGCCGGTGCTGAGCACCCTGCTGCCGGTGCTGGTGCCGGTTGACCACTTTATTCGGGTGCGGGGCTATGCCGACAATCTGCCGGTCAGCAACGAGCTTTATGCTTCCAACTGGCAGCTCTCTGCCGAGCGGGCACGGGTGGTGCTGGAGTGGTTGCTGAAGCGGGGGATTGCCGCCCCGCGCCTGGCGCTGGAGGCCTTTGGCGAATTTCATCCTCGGGAGCAGCGTTTGGGCGAGCGGGGGCGGGCACTCAACCGGCGGGTTGAAATTGCCATTTCCGCACAGCGCTGGCAACCCAGAGCCACCCTGCCGTCACGGCCGCTGAACACGGAGCAGAGCCAGGCGCTGCGGGAGTATGAACTGCCCGGCGGTGGCATACGAATCGGTACATCAACAGAAGACGGGGCTAACCGGTGATTGTCTGGACAGTAGCAAATCAGAAAGGCGGGGTCGGTAAAACCACCACAGTCGTGGCGCTCGCCGGTTTGCTGGCGCAGCGCAACAAGCGGGTGCTGCTGATCGACACCGATCCACACGGCTCCCTGACCTCCTATTTCAATTATGATATGGATACCTTGCCGCACACCCTGTTCGATCTGTTTCAGGCCCCGCGACCGACCCGAGCCCTGTTTGAACAGGTGGCGCTGAAAACCGACTTCGATGGTCTGACGCTGTTGCCGGCGTCGATCTCTCTGGCGACGCTGGAGCGTACCTCCAGCAGCCGTGAAGGCATGGGGCTGGTGCTGAAGCGCCTGCTGGCCGAGCTGCGGGATGATTTTGACGTGGTGATTATCGACTGCCCGCCGGTGCTGGGGGTCATGATGGTCAATGCGCTGGCCGCCTGTGATCGCATTCTGGTGCCGGTGCAGACCGAGTTTCTGGCCATCAAGGGGCTGGAGCGGATGGTCGGCACCTTTAAACTGATGCACAGAGCCAGAAAAGACGGCTTCAACTATACGGTGGTGCCCACCATGTACGATCAGCGCACCCGGGCTTCGGTACAGAGTCTGGAGAGCCTGAAACAACAGTATGGCGAGCGTCTCTGGCCGGCGGTGATTCCGGTAGATACCAAGTTTCGCGATGCCAGCCTGCGCCACGAACCTCCTTCTTATTCCGCCAGGGGCAGCCGGGGGGTCTATGCCTATCAGACCCTGCTGCGCTACCTGTGGCAGCTCGATGGCGTGGAGACGGCATTATGAATCAACGACACACCGACGCCCTCGACGATTATTTCGGCGCCCTGCTGGAAGAAAGTCCGTCCCGAGTGGAGCCTGAGTGGCAGCAAGCGCCCTCGCCAGCGCCGGCCGAAGTCCCTTTAGTGTTTGCCGACCCGGCCGAAGAGGAACGGCGTTTGGGGCTGGAAGCCCTGCTGGCCCGGGTGGCCGAGCTGAAAGAAGAAGAAAGTCTGCCGCCGGTTGATCCCGTGGCGCCCGAACCGGCAATAATGATGGAGGCCAGGGTCGAGCCGACCTCGGCCATTCCCGAACCGACCATTCCCGAACCGACTATGGTTGAACCGACACCGGTAGCGGCCGTTGAGCCCGAGCCGGTGCCCGTTGCCGCCGAGACACCGGCCGCCGCCGAATGGCGTAACATGGATACCGAAAGCAGCTTTCAGGCCTTGTTTTTCGAGGTGGCGGGCATGACCTTTGCGGTACCGCTGACCCATCTTGGGGGCATCTATCAGATGACCAAGCTGACCAGTCTGTTCGGCAAGCCGAACTGGTTTGCCGGTGTGCTGACCGAGCGGGAACGCCAGCTTTATGTGGTGGATACCGCACGCTGGGCCATGCCCGGCCACCAGGCACAGGAACAATACCAGTATCTGGTGACCCTGGGGGAAAGCAACTGGGGGCTGGGTTGCCATCAGTTGAAAGGCACGGCCCTGCTGACGCGGGATCAGGTAAAATGGCGCGCCACACCGGGCTCGCGGCCCTGGCTGGCGGGCATGGTAAAAGAAAAAATGTGCGCCCTGCTACATGTGGATGCCTTGATTGGGCTGCTGGAGCAGGGTAAGAATATCGACGGACAACAAGTCTGAGCAGGCATAAGGGTAATCTATGAACAGTCATCGCAATGTAGCTGAAAATCTGGCCGAGGGTGAAGTATTGCAGTGGGTCACGTTCCGTCTCGATAACGAGACCTACGGCATCAATGTGATGCAGGTGCAGGAAGTGTTGCGTTATAGCGACATAGCGCCGGTACCGGGTGCTCCGAATTATGTGCTGGGCATCGTCAACCTGCGCGGTAACGTAGTGACGGTACTGGATACCCGGCTGCGCTTCGGCCTGCATCCTGCGGAGCTTACCGACAACAGCCGCATCGTGATCATAGAAGCGGAAAAACAGGTCATCGGTATCCTGGTCGACAGCGTGGCCGAGGTGGTGTACCTCAAGTCGTCCGAAATCGAAACCGCCCCCAATGTCGGCACCAATGAAAGCGCCAAGTTTATTCAGGGCGTGTGCAACCGGGAAGAGGAGCTGTTGATTCTGGTGGATCTGGACAAGCTGTTGTCCGACGACGAGTGGGACGAGCTGGGCCAGCTGTAATGTGGTTGCAACCGGCGTTTATACTGGCGCTGTTGGCGCTGATGCTGGGCATGGTCGCGCTGTTTGTGGCCTGGTCGATGTGGCGTCAGAGTCAGCGCAAGCTGGAGGCCATGAGCCGCTTGATGCGTGAGCTGACCCGTACTCGGGACAGCTATCGCAAGCAGATAGAAGAGCTGCAGGCGGCCAATATCGGTCTTGGTGACAAGGTAACCGAGTTGCACCGTCAACTGGGGCAGTTAAGTGAGCAGCAGCAGGAGCTGGCGCTGAAAGATCCCCAGGGCAAGCTCTACAGCCGGGCTACCCGCATGGTGCAACTGGGGGCCGATATCGACGAAATCATGGCCGAGTGCGACATGCCGAGGGCCGAAGCCGAGCTGCTGCTTTCCCTGCATCGTAAACAGTAAAAGCGGAAACGTCGCTCGCCGTTTCGTCTGTGGCAACCTTGCTTCAGCGCAATAAATCACGCGATTTTGTCCTTCACCGGGTGAAACTAAGGCCATTACGGGCGCCGTGTGTTAGACTGGCGCCCATTTTAATGGTTTGAATTATCAACGATTATGCTTGAAGCCAGAGCCTTGACCTGTGTCCGTGAAGAGCGCACCTTGTTCAGCGAGTTATCCCTGAAGGTGGCGCCCGGAGAGCTGGTGCAGATAGCCGGCCCCAACGGGGTCGGTAAAACCAGTCTGCTGCGCTTGCTGGCCGGCCTGTCGCGGCCTTACGGCGGCGAGGTACTCTGGCAGGGCGAGAACATAGAGCAGCACAGAGACGACTATCATCAGGACCTGCTCTATCTCGGCCATCAGGCCGGCATCAAACACGAACTGACCGCCTTCGAGAATCTGGCCTTTTTCCGCCGCATGCACCACGCCGACAGCACCGCCAGTTTGTGGGACGTACTGGCGATGGTGGGCCTGGCGGGGCTGGAAGATCAGGCCGCCGGTCAGCTGTCTGCTGGTCAGAAACGGCGGGTGGCACTGGCCCGGCTGTGGCTGGGTGGCCCACGGCTGTGGATCCTCGATGAGCCCTTCACCGCCATCGACAAACACGGCGTCAGGGTGCTGGAACAGCTGCTGCTGGATCACACCGACGCCGGCGGCATGGCATTGATCACCACTCATCAGGATTTATCCCTTTGTGCCGACCGGGCACGCATTCTGCAGCTGACCCCTTATCAGGAGGAGCCGGCATGATCTCCATGTTTACCGGGGTACTGCGCCGCGAGCTGGTGTCGGCCCTGCGTCGGCGCGCCGATATTCTCAACCCGCTGTGGTTTTTCGTAATCGTCATTACCCTGTTTCCCCTGGGCATAGGCCCGGAGCCGACCCTGCTGGCGCGTATCGCCCCCGGTATCGTGTGGGTGGCGGCGCTGTTGTCGTCGCTGCTGGCGCTGGAGCGCTTGTTCCGGGACGACTTTATTGACGGCACCCTGGAACAATTAATGCTGATGCCCTGTCCTTTAGGGGTACTGGTGCTGGCCAAGGTCATGGCGCACTGGTTGCTGACCGGTTTGCCGCTGTTGCTGCTGTCGCCCCTGGTGGCGGTATTGCTCAGCCTGGACATGGTGGGCTTTCAGGCGGTGTTTCTGACCCTGTTGCTGGGCACGCCAATCCTGAGCCTGCTCGGCGCCATTGGGGTGGCACTCACAGTAGGCATCGGCAAGGGAGGCGTGCTGTTGAGCCTGCTGACCCTGCCGCTGTATATTCCGGTGCTTATTTTTGCCACCTCGGCCATAGAGGCGGCCAGTCTGGGCGTGCCCTATGATGGTCAGCTGGCGATTCTGGCGGCCATGCTGGTGGGCAGCATGACCCTGGCACCCTTTGCTATCGCTTCTGCGCTAAGAGTGAGTGTGAACTAACGGAGGTCAAGTTGTTTTGAATGACGACTTTGGGATATCTTATGCCCCGGTACACTCGTTTTTTTGTGAACAATTTATGTAACGTTTTTAACAACGTTTTCAACAACGTTTTTCAATAACGTTTTTTATAACAATGCGTAATACAAAAAAAGGTCTGTGAGCAAGATGTGGAAATGGTTACATCCCTATGCCAAGCCAGAGCAAGCCTATCGGCTCGCCGGTCTCTGGCTCCCCTGGTTTGCCGTGTTCAGCGTGGTGTCCTTTGTCATCGGTCTGGTCTGGGGGCTGGCCTTTGCGCCGGCGGATTATCAGCAGGGCGACTCCTTTCGTATCATTTATATTCATGTGCCCGCCGCCATTCTTTCCATGGGCGCCTATTCTTCGATGGCCATCGCCGCCTTCATCGGCCTGGTGTGGCAGATCAAGACCGCCGACATGGCGGTGGCGGCCATAGCGCCGGTGGGCGCCGTGTTCACCGCCATTGCCCTCTTTACCGGTGCCGCCTGGGGCAAGCCCATGTGGGGCGCCTGGTGGGTGTGGGATGCGCGTCTGACCTCGGAGCTGATTCTGCTGTTTCTCTATCTGGGGGTGATTGCGCTCTATAACGCCATTTCCGACAAGGTGCTGGCCGGCCGTGCCGCCGGTATTCTGGCGCTGGTGGGGGTGATCAACCTGCCCATCATTCACTATTCGGTAGAGTGGTGGAACACCCTGCATCAGGGGGCCAGCATCACCAAATTCGACCGGCCGTCCATTTCCAACGACATGCTCTGGCCCTTGTTGATCATGATACTGGCCTTCAGCTGCTTCCTGGGGGCCCTGACCCTGATGCGGCTGCGCAACGAATTGATCCGGCGCGAGTCCCATCGTCCCTGGGTACTGAAACTGGCGGAGGAACAGGATGAAATTTGATAGCTGGTCCGCATTCTGGGCCATGGGCGGCTACGGCTTTTATGTGTGGCTGTCTTTTGGTTTGACCCTTTTTGCTCTGGTGGCGCTGCTGGTATCGACCATGGCCACCAAAAAAAGCCTGCTGCGTGCAGTCAAACAGAAACAGGCCCGGGCGGCCCGTCGTAAAGCCGCCCAGAAGTTGGAGAATACCTTATGAACCCTAGGCGTAAAAAGCGCATGGCCCTGCTGCTGGCGGTGGTGGTCGGGCTGTCGGTGATGACCGGGCTGGTACTCTATGCCCTGCAGCAGAATATCGATCTTTTCTATACTCCCACCGAGCTGGTGCAGGGCAAGGGGGAAGAAAAAATCAAGCCGGAAGTGGGCCAGCGCCTGCGTATCGGCGGCATGGTGGTGCCGGGTTCGGTGAGCCGTGATCAGCAAAGCCTCAAGGTCAGCTTCGATCTGGTGGATGCGGGTGGTGAAGTCATTACCGTTATTTTCGACGGCATACTGCCGGACCTGTTCCGGGAAGGGCAGGGTATCGTGGCCCAGGGCCACCTGGACGATGCCCGTACCATTACCGCGTTTGAAGTATTGGCCAAGCACGATGAAGAATACATGCCGCCGGAAGTGGCCGAAGCGCTCAAGGGAATCGAGCACGTTAAACCCGAATATTCCCAGGAGCAGCTGAAAGGAAGCCGGTCATGATTCCAGAAATAGGGCAATTTGCCCTGATCCTCGCCCTGGCGGCGAGTTTGATACTCAGTATTTATCCCTTGCTCGGGGCCGTTCGCGGCAACGTCAACATGATGTTGCTGGCGCGGCCACTTTCCTACGCCATGTTGGGTTTTCTGCTGGTGTCGTTCGGCTGCCTGACCTGGGCCTTTATCGATCACGACTTTACCGTGCGCTATGTGGCGTCCAACTCCAACAGCCTGTTGCCGCTGGAATACCGCATCTCCGCGGTGTGGGGCGCTCATGAAGGCTCGCTGTTGCTGTGGGTACTGACCCTGGCCGGCTGGACCGCCGCCGTGGCCCGCTTCAGCCGGGCCTTGCCGCTGGATGCGGTGGCGCGGGTACTGAGCGTGATGGGCATGATTGGCGTGGGCTTTTTGCTGTTCGTCATCATTACTTCCAATCCTTTCGAGCGCACCCTGCCGTTCTTTCCGGTCGATGGCCGGGATCTCAACCCGTTGCTGCAGGATCCGGGGCTGATTTTCCATCCGCCCATGCTTTACATGGGTTATGTAGGCTTTTCGGTCGCCTTTGCCTTCGCCATCGCCTCGCTGATGACCGGCAAGCTGGACGCGGCCTGGGCGCGCTGGTCCCGTCCCTGGACCATGGCGGCCTGGATTTTTCTGACCTTGGGTATCGCGCTGGGCTCCTGGTGGGCCTATTACGAACTGGGCTGGGGCGGCTGGTGGTTCTGGGATCCGGTAGAAAACGCCTCCTTCATGCCCTGGCTGGCCGGCACCGCGCTGATCCACTCGCTGGCGGTGACCGAGAAGCGGGCCACCTTCAAGGCCTGGACCGTATTGCTGGCGATCATGGCGTTCTCGTTGAGTCTGCTGGGTACCTTTCTGGTGCGCTCCGGGGTACTGGTATCGGTGCATGCCTTCGCCTCGGACCCGACCCGCGGACTCTTTATTCTGGTGTTCCTGATGCTGGTGGTGGGCGCCTCGCTGCTGCTCTACGCCATCAAGGGCGCCGAGGTAAAAAGCCACGGCAAGCATGAGCTGGCCAGCCGCGAAAGCATGCTGCTCGGCAACAACATAGTGCTGATGGCCGGTCTGGTGGTGGTGTTCATCGGTACCTTGCTGCCGCTGGTGCACAAGGAACTGGGCCTGGGCAGTATTTCCATCGGCGCGCCCTTCTTCAACAGCCTCTATGCCTGGTTGATCATTCCCTTCGCCCTGCTGTTGGGCGCCGGGCCCTTGTTCCGCTGGCGTCGCCAGAGCATGAAGGAAATCAACGGCAAGCTGCTGTTTGCGGCGTTGGCCAGTGTGGCCATCGGCGCCTTCCTGCCCTGGTATTTTGCCGAAAACTTTGAAATCTGGGCGGCGATCGGCCTGGGGCTGGGTGCCTTTATCGTGATCACCAGCCTGCAGGAAACCTGGGTTCGCGCCACCCATCGCCATTCATTCGGGACCGGGGTACGCAAGCTGGGTAACAGCCACTGGGCCATGTTCCTCGGTCATATCGGTCTGGCGGTTACCATCATCGGCATCAGCTGCACCCAGCTCTACAGCATAGAGCGGGACGTGCGCATGTCGGCCGGCGACAGCGTGACCTTTTCCGGTTACACCTTTACCTTCGAGGGTACACAGCAGGCCGACGGCGCCAACTACGAAGGTTTCAAGGGCGTGATAGCGGTGAGCAAAAACGGCCGCGAGCTGCCCAAGCTGCATGCGGAAAAACGGCTCTATCTGGTGCAGCGCATGCCGATGACCGAAGCCGCCATCGATGCCGGTTTTACCCGTGACCTTTACGCCGCCCTGGGTGAAGAGCTGGATGACGGCGCCTGGGCGGTACGACTCTATTACAAGCCCTTTATTCGCTGGGTCTGGTTCGGTGCCGTACTGATGGCCGTTGCCGGTGTCATTTCCATGGTCGACAAGCGCTACCGCTTCGGTGGTAAAGCCAAGCAGGAGGCCGCATGAATCGTCGCGTCCTGATCCTGTCGATCCCGCTGCTGCTGTTTCTGGGGGGCTGCATCTTCCTGTACAAGGGGCTGTTTTCCGATCCGCGCAAGCTGGAGTCGGTGCTGCTGGATCAACCGGTGCCGGAGTTTGCCCTGACCTCGTTGCAGAACCCGGAGCAGCAGTTCAACCGGGATATCTTTACCGGCCAGCCCATGCTGCTCAATGTATGGGCCACCTGGTGCCCGACCTGCTATGCCGAGCATGAATATCTTAACGAGCTGAAGGCCAAAGAGGGGATCTACATCGTCGGCATGAACTACAAGGACGAGCGGGACAAGGCGCTGCGCTGGTTGAAGAACCTGGGCAATCCCTATGCCATCGATCTGTACGATCCTCGCGGCATGCTGGGGCTGGATCTGGGCGTTTACGGTGCTCCCGAGACCTTTCTCATCGACAGCCAGGGGGTGATTCGTTACCGCCATGTGGGCGATGTCAACGAGCAGGTATGGCAGCAAACCCTGAAACCGATTTTTGAGCGAATGGAGTAAAGCGATGCGTTTATGCTCTGTGCTGATCTTGCTGGCGGGGCTGTGGCTGCCGCCGGCCATGGCCGCCATCGATGTCTACGAGTTCGACTCCCCCCAGCAGGAAGAGACCTTCCGCGAGCTGACCCGGGAGTTGCGTTGCCCCAAATGCCAGAACCAGGATATTGCCGACTCCAACGCCGAGCTGGCCAAGGATCTGCGCGAAAAGACCTACACCATGTTGCGCGAGGGCAGCAGCAAGAAGGAAATCATCGATTTCATGGTGGCTCGCTATGGCAACTTTATTCTCTACCAGCCGCCGGTAATGGCATCGACCCTGATCCTGTGGCTCGGCCCCGTGCTGGTGATGCTGCTGGGGCTGGCGATCGTGCTGGTACGGACGCGAAAAAAATCGCGAAACAGCGCAGCCGGCGCCGATAGCGCCTTGAGCGAGCAAGAAAAACGGCGCCTGGCCGACCTGCTGAACAAAGACAAAGAGAGCTGATATGACCTTATTCTGGATCGCCAGCGGCCTGCTGACGCTGCTGCTGGCACTGGTAATAATATTGCCCCTGACCCGAGGCCGGGCCGAGTCCAGCCACAGCCGTAATCAACTCAACACCCGGCTCTATCGGCAACGGTTGCAGGAGCTGGAGCAGGACCGGGATCAGGGTCTGCTGGATGAAGGGGAATCGGCGGCCCAGGAGCTGCAGAAAAGCCTGCTGGACGACGTGGTAGCCGAAACGCCGCAACAATATCGCCACGGTATCTGGCTATGGTTGCCGGCGGTGTTGATCGTGGTGGCGGTGGCCTATGCCGGCTACTGGCAGTTGGGGGCGTATCGACATGTGGTGGAATGGCAGGATAACGCCGCCCGCCTGGGTGAGTTGTCGAACAAGGTATTGATTGACCCGGATGCCGAGGTGACCGAGCAGGACATGAAAGACCTGATCCAGTCACTGCGCACCAAGCTGCACCAGAGCGGCGATGATTTTCGTGGCTGGCTGCTGCTGGGACGGCTGACCCTGGAAATGGGCGACGGCGAAACGGCCCGCGATGCGCTGGAAAAGGCGCTCAAGCTGACCGATACCCCGAATGCGGTGATCGTTCCTTACGCCGAGGCCCTCACCATGACCGGTGAAGCGTTGCGTGCCGAGAACATGATCAAGCAGGTGCTGGCACAGGATCCGAACAATCTGGAGGCCTGGTCGGTGTTTGCCTTCATGGCGGTACAGCAGGATAACCTGACCGCGGCCATCGCCCGCTGGCAGCAGATTCTGCAACGGATGTCACCGGATAACCCGCGCTATGCGATGATTGAACGCTCGGTGGCCTTTGCCGAGCGGCGATTGACAGAAACCGATAATGCGCCGGTGACCGGGCCGCGCTTCGAGGTGGAAGTCAATGCCGCCAGTGCCGTGCCTTATCATCCGGGTGCCGTGCTCTTCGTCTATGCGGTAGACGCCAAAGGCGGTGAAATGCCGTTGGTAGCCCGTCGTATCGAGCAGCCGTCATTTCCGCTGACCATCACCCTGTCCAATGCGGATGCCATGGTGGCGAGCAACAACCTGAGTGGACGGGATTCGGTGGTGATCAAGGCGCGAATTGCCCCCAGCGGTAACGTGACCGACGCCACCGATGCCTGGGAAGGTCGCAGCGGTGTGCTGGGCACCGAAGAAGATAGTCAGCTGTCCATCTTCATCGATACGCCCTTGTAATGCGGCCGGGCCGACGGGCCTGACCGCCATGAGCGATAATAAGAAATAACAAAAACGATAAGGTTCATATTATGTGGCGAACATTGATTGTGACGGCGAGCATGACTCTGGCAGGTTGTGCCGCCCACGAGGGCGTGGATGTGCCACGTACTAACGATCCTTTCTCACCGGCAATACCGGCCGATTATGGTCGGGCGACGGCCGATGATGCCCGTGACCCTTTCGAGCCGGTCAACCGGGCCTCCTGGGTCATCAACTACGATGTGCTGGATCCTTATGTGGTCCGCCCGGCGGCCCACGCCTATGCGGATTATGTGGCCAAGCCGGTCAGAGACGGGCTGCAGAACGTGGTGCTCAACCTGGAAGAGCCGGCCAGCTTCGTCAACCATCTGGTGACCGGAGATTTTCCCGGCGCCGGTACCAACCTGGTCCGCTTCGGGGTGAACAGCACCGTCGGCGTGCTGGGTTATTTCGACGTGGCGGAAAAAATGACGCTGTCGCGTCGCTCCAAGGATTTCAGTCAGGTGATGGGGCAGATGGGCATCGGCGATGGTCCTTTTCTGATGCTGCCGGTACTGGGGCCAACCACGCTACGCCAGCTTTCCGGCGACATGGTCGACAGCCTCTATTTTCCCTACGACGTGATGAGCTTTGCGCTGCGTACCGGTAAATGGGCGCTCGACGGCCTGTACCAGCGCAGCGAGCTGATAGAGCGTGAACCCATTATCGACAATTCCCTCGACCCTTATGGCCTGACCAAGGATCTCTATCTGCAGTATCAGGATACCAAGATAGGCAAGGAATTCGAGCCGGCCTCGGACGAAGAGCTGGAAGCCTTCATGGACGAGATTGACGGGTAAGGCGTGAAGCTCAACGTCTTGGGGAAGCGCCGGTCTGCTCCTCCCCCTTGGTCGCGGCTTCACAGACAGAACGGCGATTTTTGCGCCAGGGGGAGGCGGGGTGGGGGTGTCATCTTCGAACTTTGACAGTAACCCCTCCCCAGCCCTCCCCTTGCGTTGCACTTCGCAGTGGTTCTGCAAATCCGAGGCCAAGGGGAGGGAGCAAGCGGTACGGGGGGGTCATCACCTCATTCCTCACTCCTCACTCAGGGCTTTCCGGTAATGCCGCCGCTGACGATAAAGGTGGTCATCTTGCTGGCAGCTACGTCCAGCAGCTGGATCTTGTCCTTGTCGACCACGATAAGGTTGCCGGCAAAATTGTAGGACTGGGGCAGGTAGACCGCGACCTTGCCCGGCAGGCCAAACTCCGCCATGTCTTCCCGGGTGATAAAACCCAGCAGTTGCATCTCGCCTCCCATCAGGCTGACCGCCACCGGTTTGTTGAACCTTTTGTTATCCCCGATCAGCGCATTGAACAAGTCGCTTAGCGAGTTGTAGAGCAGCTTGACCAGCGGGATCCGGGACAGCACGCTGTGGAACAGCGACAGGAAAAAACGGCCGAGATAAAAAGAGGCGAACATGCCGGTCAGTATGATCACCGCCAGGGTCAGCAGGCCACCGGCCAGATCGGCAATCCAACCAGTTTCCAGCCCCGGAACCACCAATTGCAACACCGAGCCCAGTGCCGAAAACAGGGTTTCGTTCAGCAGATTGAAAATCAGGTAGACCAGATACACCGTCAATACGAACGGCAGCAGGATCAACAGACCCTGAAAGAAAAAACGAAGCAGTCGTTGCATCAGCAGGCTCCGATAAAAGGGACCGCATCATGGCAGATACCCAGCGCAATAACAGCTGAAATCAAGGGTGCTGTGTCAGGCGAAGTCGTGCGGTTTCAAGGGTTAACGGCCAGCCTTGAAGCGGCGAAAGAAACACATCCACTTTCGATACCAGGGCGGGCGGAACTGTCGGCTTCGTTCGGCGGCAAACAGCGCCTTGTGCAGCAACATGGCACTGGGCCGATAGCCATAATGTTGCTCCCAGCTCTGGCCGACCTCATCGATAATCAGCCGGCACTGATGATCGTAGAGGGTGTCGTGATTATAGGAGGGCGGGCTCTGGCGATAATCTACCGCGTAGTGATCCAGAATGCGGCGAAAGCTGACCACCAATTGTTGGTATTGCTGCTTATCCATGAAATCTCTCCATTTTCCTGAGTATATGCTACCCCGGCGGCTGCGGCTTTTTGGCTCTTTTATAGGCACTTGCCGCCGACAGCATAAAATAACCGATTTTTGCGCTTCATCAGGCTTTGCAAGGCGGCCCGGCCTTGGTAAGGTGAAAGTGGTTGCGTAAGAAAGAAATAACTTGATGTCAAATACGGCGCTGTTTTTCTTTTTATTTGGTTGTAATTATTTGTTTACAAGTGAGGATGTCATCATGCAGAAAGACACACTGAATAATATCCATATTCGATCCGAGAAGGTCATGATTACCCCGGCAGAGCTGAAGGCCAAGTTGCCTATCTCGGAACAGGCGCTGTCGTACATCGGCCAGGCCCGGCACACCATTTCCGATATTATTCAGCGCAAGGATCACCGTCTGCTGGTGATCTGTGGTCCCTGTTCCATTCACGATATCGACGCAGCCAAAGAGTACGCAACCCGCCTCAAAAAACTGCATGATGAATACAGTGACAGCCTTTATATCGTGATGCGCGTCTATTTCGAGAAGCCGCGCACCACCGTCGGTTGGAAAGGCTTTATCAACGATCCTCACCTGGATGGCAGCTTCGACATCGAAGAAGGTCTGCACAAGGCGCGCGAGCTGCTGTGCTGGCTGGCCGAGCTGGAACTGCCGCTGGCGACCGAAGCGCTGGATCCCATCAGCCCCCAATACCTGGCCGAGCTGTTTTCCTGGTCGGCCATCGGTGCCCGCACTACCGAGTCCCAGACTCACCGCGAGATGGCCTCCGGCCTGTCGATGCCGGTCGGCTTCAAGAACGGTACCGACGGCAACCTGGGTACCGCCATCAATGCGCTGAAGGCGGCGGCGGAGTCTCATGCTTTCATGGGCATCAATCAGGAAGGGCAGGTCGCGCTGCTGGTCACTCAGGGTAACCCGGACGGCCATGTGATACTGCGTGGCGGCAAGCACCCGAACTACGATTCGGTCAATGTCTCGCTGGCCGAAAAGGCGATGGTTTCCGCCGGGCTGTCGCCCAGTTTGGTGGTGGATTGCAGCCATGGCAATTCGAACAAGGATTACAGCCTGCAACCGCTGGTGACCGAGAACGTGGTACATCAGATTCAGGAAGGCAACCAGTCCATTCTCGGCATCATGCTGGAGTCGCACCTGCATGAAGGTAACCAGTCCAGCGAGCAGCCCAAGAGCGAGATGCGCTACGGAGTATCGATTACCGATGCCTGTATCGACTGGGACACCACCGCCGAGCTGCTGAAACGTTGTCACCAGCAGTTGGCCGCGCCCTTGAAGGCCCGACAGGGCTGAGGAGCGCCTTGGTGGTGACTCTAAAAATTGAATAGAGCCGCCTGACGCTAGGGTCTGTTGACCTTTCGAGGTTAAATTTTGTTCGAGTTAAACGCGTTTTTATCGCGGCGAGAGGGGTGTAGCCTAGTCATTCTAAGCAAAGCCCTCTCAACAAAGAGAAAAACGCGTTTAGCCGAACCCGCAGGGCAGCGCTTGTGGGGGCTTGCTACTGCGTTATCGCTTATTTATGTAGAGTGACTACACGGCATAAGCGATGCCTTGTATCAAGACCCCACAAACGGCTGCAAAAATCATCGCGAAAGGTCAACAGACCCTAGGGGACGACTGTCCCCGCCGGCGCTTCACAGGCATAATAGAGCACCGCGTCCGGGAAGGGCCGGTGCTTTTGTAATTGGGATGGGACCAATGGTAGATGAATTAGCAGTCCTGCGGGATCAGATAGACGAAGTTGACCAGCAGCTGGTTGAGCTGTTTGCCCGCCGCCTGAAACTGGTGGCGGGGGTAGGGGAAGTCAAGAGCCGCCAGGGGGTGCCGATTTATGCGCCCGACCGTGAAGCGGCCATGCTGGCCCGACGCCGGGCCGAAGCCGAAGCGCGCGGTGTACCGCCGGATTTGATTGAAGACGTGTTGCGCCGCGCCATGCGCGAGTCTTACGCCAGCGAAAAAGACACCGGCTTCAAGTGCATGAACCCCACACTGGGCAAGGCGGTGGTGATCGGTGGTGCCGGTCAGCTGGGTGGCCTGTTTGCGCATCTGCTGACCCTGTCCGGTTATCCGGTCGAGATCCTGGAAAAAGACGACTGGGCGCGAGCCGACCAGCTACTGGTCGGTGCGGGTCTGGTGGTGGTGGCGGTGCCCATCGATCAGACGGTGGCGGTGATCGAGCAATTGCCTCGGCTGGCCGACGACTGCCTGCTGGTCGATCTGACCAGCATCAAGGCCGAGCCGCTGGCGGCCATGTTGCAGGTACACGCCGGTCCCGTACTGGGGCTGCACCCCATGTTCGGGCCCGATGTGTCGAGCCTGGCCAAGCAGGTGATTATTTACAGCGAAGGCCGTGGCGCCGAGCAGTATGAATGGCTGCTGGCCCAGATGCGTATCTGGGGTGCGCGATTGCAGGCGGTAAATGCCGACGAGCACGACAAGGCCATGAGCCTGGTGCAGGCCCTGCGTCATTTCACCAGCTTTGCCTACGGTGCCCACCTCTGTGCCGAACAGGCGGATCTGGCGCAACTGTTGCGGCTGAGCTCGCCTATCTACCGGCTGGAACTGGCCATGGTAGGTCGTCTGTTCGCCCAGGATCCGGTGCTGTATGCGGACATCATTTTGTCGTCGCCTGGTAATCTGGAGATGATCCGTCGCTACCACCGCCGCTTTGGCGAGCTGCTGGAGCAACTGGAGCAGGGCAAGCGCGATGCCTTCGTGCAGCAGTTCTCCACCGTCAGCGAGTTTTTCGGCGACTATGCCGACACCTTCCTCAAGGAAAGCCGCATTCTGCTGGCCCAGGCCAACGACAGTCGTCATCATGCGGATTGATGGTGCGAGGTGTGAAAGGAATGTGAGGCGTGAAGGGTAAGGTGTGAGGAGAAAAACACCGAAGCATTAAACGAAAAAAGGCGCCGAATCTTCAGCGCCTTTTTTGATCTTGAGAGCCGACGGAATAGCAGCGATGTGCAACACCCCCTCCCTGCCTCCCCCTGGCGAGACCCCGCTGTGATGCCTGTATCCCTACTGCCAAGGGGGAGGGGCCGTCTGGCGCCAAGCTTCAAGCACGGCACCCGTTTTGCTCCCTCCCCTTAACTGCTGATTTGCAGAACGACGGCGGGGTGCAATGCAAGGGGAGGGCTGGGGAGGGGGTTCTGCAGCGCGTTCACATATTCGCCTCATCCTTCCCCCCTCACGCTTCAGTCCTGATACAGCCGCTGGGCCAGTTGCTGCAGCGGGACCATGTCGTCTTCTTCATTCAGCGTAATGCAGAAGCCCTGCATGCCGGCTTCCTTCAGGGCATGACCCAGTTCGGGCAGCAGGCTGTCCTGGCCCGGCAGCTGGCCGAGCAACGGCAGGCGACTCTGTTGCTGCAGACGCAGCAATTCGGGCAGCGAGCGACTTTGGGTGTCTAGCAGCGCCAGTTGCTGGTTGCCTTCGGTCAGTATCTGCTCGGCCTCGGCCAGGGTGTGTTCCAGCTTGTCTGCCAGTGGCAGCAATACCGGGCGGGTGCTGCGACCGGCCGCGGTCAGCAGCTCGTCGCGTCGGCCCTCGATGGGTTGCAGCAGCAGCAAATCGAGGGACTCTGCGGCCCGGCTCAGTTGCTCCGGGGTATGAACCAGGGTCATGGCCGCCAGGTCAAACTGGGCGGCAATCTCGCGCAACTGCTGCAGGCGTTGTTGTTGCTGCCGGCTGTCGCCCTGCTCGAAACAGGGAGCGGCCAGTACCTGACCGCCGTGCTCTTTCAGGCGTCGCGCCGCCTCCTGCAAGGCGGAGCGATCGGGCCAGGTCGCCAGCATGGCGGCCAGCAGCGGCTCCTGGCGGCTCATGTAAAAGCGGCCTATCTGCAGTGACATTGCGGCATTCTTGTCGGCAGGGCGGTGGGGCGGCACTGCCGGTACACCGGCGTTACCCTGGCTCAGTGCCTTGGAGGGAATGCGGGTCGGCGCCACCTCGGCGCTGGGATAACAGCCCAGTATCTTGATGAAACGGACGATATCCTTCAGCTCTTTCAGCGCCGCCTGCATCTCGTTACTGTTGACGTTGGCTGCCACATCCACATAGAACATTTCTTCCCAGGGATTGCCGATAATGGGGCGGGACTCGAGTTTGGTCATGGTGATGTGATGACTGCGCAGCACCAGCAGGGTTTCTACCAGGGCACCGCTCTGCTGGCCGGTCGACATGATGAAGCTGGTTTTGGCGGGAATTTGTGCCGCCACTTCTACCGGCTTGCGCGCCACCACGATAAAGCGGGTCATGTTCTGCTTCTGGTTGGCCAGGCCGCGTACCAGCGGCTTGAGGCCGTGCAGTTCACCGCCGTCGGCGCTGCCCATGGCACCGATATCGTCTTGCTTGAGGCTGGCCACCAGCTCCATGGCGTTGGAGGAGGCGGCACAGAATTCGACTTTAACGCCCGGCAGCGTTTTCAGGTACTGGGAACATTGCTGATACACCTGCGGATGGGTATACAGGGTTTTCAGTTTGCTGACGTCGGTGTTTACCGCCACCAGCAGACAGTGCTCTATGGGCTGGGTCAGTTCGCCGACGATGGACAGGCTGGTGTGCTGCATTAGATCGAACACGTCGTTGATGGCGCCCGAGCTGGTGTTTTCGATGGGCAGAATGCCGTATTGCGCCTGACCGGACTCGACGGTATCGAAGATCTGCTGAAAGGTTTCGCAGTTATGTTCGACCATGGTGGCCTGAAAACGGGACAGATACTTGCGGGCAGCCATGTTGGAGTAGGAACCGCGCAGGCCGAGAAAGGCCACGCTGATGGCCGGCACCTCATCCTGGGGGTTGAGCAGGTCCTGCAGCAGCGCCTGCTGCGACAGCACCGAGTCTTCGATGATGGTGTGGTAAAGCTGGGTGACGTAATGGGCGTCGAGCCCAAGCTGGCGGCCCTGGTTGATCAGCTCCACCAGCAGCGCCTGTTCCCGTACCTGATCCCGAATCGGTCGCGGGTTTTCCAGCTTGCTGCGGGCCACTTCCAGGCTCAGGCCCTTGCGTTTGGCCAGCAGGGTCAGCAGTTCCTTGTCGAGACGGCTGATGTGGGTTCTGATCTCATCCAGATTCATGAATAGGGCTTCCCTTATTACCTAAAAAAAGTGTCATCTAGGGTCTGTTGACCTTTCGCGGTGAAATTTTGTTCGAGTTAAACGCGTTTTTATCGCGGCGAGAGGGATGTAGCCTAGTCATTCTAAGCAAGGCCCTCTCAACAAAGAGAAAAACGCGTTTAGCCGAACCCGCAGGGCAGCGCTTGTGGGGTCTTGCTACTGCGTTATCGCTTATTTATGTAGAGTGACTACATGGCATAAGCGCTGCCTTGTATCCAGACCCCACAAACTGCTGCAAAAATCATCTCGAAAGGTCAACAGACCCTATAAAAAAACCTCCCGGTGGGAGGCTTGTCTGTTCGTCTTTCGCTTATTTCTTGCCAGACCAGATGCCGCCCCGTTTATGATGTAAACAAGCAGGATGCGAAAAAGAAGCGAAAGAAAAACAGGGAAACAGACACGGTGATTCTCGACGTTGATATATACCCTGATAGAAATACTTAAAAGCGGCGGCAAGGGCAAGCCTTTTCCGGGAATTTTTGGCGGCGAGGTGGGATTGGATGGCAAAAGGCGGTAAATGGTCGTTTTTTGCCATTTACCGCCTGACGCCTCGTGCCGAAAACGGCGCCGACTTCGGGAGCCATACTCTGGCTCCCGGGAGGACAATTATTCCGCTTCTTCGCCTTCGCTTTCGGTGATTGGCTGTGGGGTCTGGGTGCGCTGGGCCAGCGGTTTGTCGGCATAGCGGTTCAGCTGGCGCTCCAGCCGCTGTCCCAGTTCCTTGATGGCGGCGTACAGGTTTTCATCTTCTGCCTGGGCGAAAAGGGTATCGTTAGGAACACCTGCGGTCGCTTCCACCAGATAGTTTTGTCCCTCTTTCTGAATGATGACATGGGGGCTGATCAGCGCAACCTGGCGCCGGTTCAGCTTTTCGAAGCGACTTTCAATCCGTTCACGAATAGCGGGAGAGATGTCGATAACGTTGCTGGTAATGGTAATGGACATATGGACCCCCTGAGGTGTTTCTTTGTTGGTGTACGACTTCAGACTACCCTGACAGTAGTTTAATTTTGTGACCCTGATCAACTTTTACTGCCCGATCTGTCGTCACGACAAAAATCTGTGATCGAGCCGCGGCTACTATCAAAAAGCCCTTGTCAGGAGAGAGTGAAACAGGCCAGACTCGATCGGATAAGTTGTTCCGTTCTTTCCTCTACCCTCGTTATACCAATCTGTAAAACTAACTGATCTATTTAGCTGCTCGGTAAAGGTCGAACGAAGGGTCTACTCCACCGACACGCTGCAAGCACCTCCATGTGGCGCTCAGCACATGACGTCCTGTCATGTGATGGTCTCTGGAGTAGAACCCTTCATCCGCCCCTCTGCGGCGGCGGCACCTGTGGGGGTGCTCTGCAGACGACTCGGTGCTTAAGGAGAGGCAACAGAGATCGATTCCCACGACCGTGAAATGCCAAGGCCGGAAAATGCTCCTGCCGTTCCGGCATTCCCGCCCTCCCTGGCGGTCAGATGGCATTTCCCGAGCCCGTATGGGGCAGCTTGCTGCCGTGTATCTTTGTTGGGTAATGGACCGAATATCCAGTGAATATTCGCAGCCGTTACCCAGCAAAGATGGCTAGCCCAGTGGCGTGTCGAGGGAGGTGACTCTGTTTCCTCTCGTGTCCAGCTTTGAAATAGATCATATTTAGATTGGTATTAAATACGGCCTAAACTCGTCCGTGGCATCTGTCGTTACGTCCCGCCTTGTCTCGTCCAGACAGGCCCTTGCCTGACGCAAAAAGAGAATTTATCGCGCCCCATTGGCAGTGTTGTCACTATTCCTTAGGATAGCTCTCTATATCGCCATTTAAGGGAGTGCGCCGTGAGGGGCTGGTTGGGAGTAGGGCTGCTGCTGTTAAGTCTGGGAGCGAGTGTTCAGGCCTCGCCGTTGCGCGAGCAGTATCGTCAGGCCGAGCAGGCGCTGAAAAAAAATGACATACCCGGCTATGAACGGCTGCGCAAGGGACTGGATGCCTATCCATTGACGGTGTATCTGGATTATCAATATCTTGCCGATCGAATGCAGCAGCTGACCACGGCACAGGTGACCCGCTTCATGAACCGTTATTCCGACTCTTTGCTGGCCGACCGGCTGGAGCGCCGTTACCTGTTCCGGCTGGCGCGCGAGCAGCGCTGGCGGGAATTTCTGGCACTCTATCCCGCCCTGCCCAACAGCGTTGAATTACAGTGCGCTCACTACCGAGCCAAATGGGCAACCGGAGACAGAGCCACGGCCATCGCCGGTGCAGAAACGCTGTGGCTGCACGGCTATTCGCGGCCCGATATGTGCGATCCCTTGTTTGATGCCTGGACCGGCGCCGGTGGGCGAGGCGATGAACAGGTCTGGCAACGGATGCTGTTGGCATATGACCAGCGCCAGGACGGC
This sequence comes from Oceanisphaera sediminis, assembly GCF_039539745.1. Taxonomy (NCBI): domain Bacteria; kingdom Pseudomonadati; phylum Pseudomonadota; class Gammaproteobacteria; order Aeromonadales; family Aeromonadaceae; genus Oceanisphaera; species Oceanisphaera sediminis. Next base: position 163,552 of record NZ_BAABDS010000036.1, on the reverse strand, counting down.
CTGATGACCTATCTTGGCCGCCAGCTGAGCTCTTCCGCCAAACCGGCCGGTGATTTCTTGCTGTCGCTCGACAAGAAGCCCGAATTGCTGGCCGGCTCCCGTTTGCTGGTGGCCGGCTCGGACCGCCACAAGGCGGCGCTGGCCCGGGCCCTGTCGCGACTGGCAGACACCCGGCCCGAGCTGGTGATGAGCCTTTACCCCAAATATCGGCGTCAGTCAGACTTGAGCCGGCAGCAGGTGGCCGATATAGAGCGGCAACTGGCCCGGCGCCTGATGTTCAATCGTACCCGGGATTATCGCAGCTGGCTCGACAGTCGCCTGCCGGTGGTGGGCGATGCGGACCTGTTCGAGCTGCGAGCCCGGCTGGCCATCTGGGAGCAGGACTGGCGTGAGCTGCCCGACTGGATAGAGCGTTTACCGGCCGAAGCACAAAGAGACAGTCGCTGGCAATACTGGCGGGGCAGGGCGTTGAAGGCCCGGAACCGTCATGCAGAAGGGGACAAGGCCTGGCAACAGGCGGCGCAAAACCGGGATTACTACGGCTTTTTGGCGGCGCAGCAGGGTCGGCATCCGTATGATCTGCAAAAGCAGCCCTCGCCATCGGCCCCGTCCTTGAGCCAGGCTCGGCGGCAATGGCCGGCGCTGTTGCGGGTAGAAGAGTGGCTGGCGCTGGGCAACAAAACCGCGGCACGCACCGAGTGGTATCATCTGCTGGGCCGGGTCAACAAGGCCGATGGCCTGGCGCTGGGCAGTCTGGCCCTGAGCCGGGGCTGGTACGATAAATCCATCGTGGCCAGCATTCGGGTACGCGCCTGGGATCATCTGGATCTGCGCTTCCCGATTGTCTACCGTGATCTCTTTCAACGTCAGGCCCGCAAGCTGGGGCTGGATGAAGCGACGCTGTTTGCCATCGCCCGGCAGGAAAGTGCCTTTTATGAGCAGGCGCGCTCGCCGGTGGGTGCCGGTGGCCTGATGCAGTTGATGCCGGCCACCGCCAGGGAAACCGCGCGCAAGCACGGTATCGGCGATTATCAACATCCGGCCGATGTGTATCGCGCCGAGGTCAATGTGCAGCTGGGCTCCAGTTACTTCAGCGAGCTGCTTGAGCGTTACGACAACAACCGTATTCCGGCCATTGCCGCCTATAATGCGGGCCCTTCACGGATTAACCGCTGGCTGAACAACAGTGGCAGCCGCCCGATGGATGTGTGGGTAGAAAACATTCCCTACCGGGAAACCCGGGGTTATGTACAGAACGTGCTGGCCTTTTCGGTGATTTATCAGGATATGCTGGGGCAGCAGAAAACCTTCATCAAACCGGCGGAGCTGAAATATGTCTACTGAACTGCGCACCGAGTCGAACCTTGAACCGAACGTCGTCATCATGGGGCTGGGCTGGCTGGGCGAGCCGCTGGCGAAGACATTGCACGCCCGGGGCTATCGCGTGGCCGGCACCACCACCTCGCAGGAAAAGGCCGAACGGCTGAGGCTCGAGGGCATCAAGGCGCGGGTATGGGACATCAACGCCCCCTTGCCGTCGGCCTGGCCGGCCGATTTGGTCGCGAACACCCTGGTGCTGTGCGTACCGCCGGGCAAGGTGGATGATTATGCGGATACCCTGGGGCGGGTAGCTTCGCTTGCCGCCAGGGTCGGAGTGCAACGGCTGCTGTTTACCAGTGCCACCTCTGTGTATGGCGGACTCGGGTGCAAGACCGAGGCGGATGCCGCGCCGGACTCCCCCCGGGGGGAGCGCATGCTGGCGGCTGAGCAGGCGGTGCGCCACAGCGGCATGGCACAGGTGTTGTGCCTGCGGCTGTCCGGTCTGGTTGGCGGCAGCCGCGAGCCGGGGCGTTTTCTGGCCGGGCGCCGTTTCGACGGGGGTGAAGAGCCGGTCAATCTGGTGGCGCAGGAAGACCTGTTGCGCTTTATTCCCGCTATTCTGGCCCGTCACGACTGGCCGGACGTGCTTAATGTCAGCGCGCCGCACCATCCGAGCCGACGTGAATTTTATACCCGGGCCGCGTTGCTGCGTGACTTGCCAGCGCCGCTATTCGACGGCGGCGGCGAGGGCAAGCGGATCGACGGCAGTGCGCTCAGTCGCTGGCTGGGTCTCGACTATCGGGTAACGGACTGGTTTGCGTGGCTGGCAGCGCGTAAGGCGCAGGGCTGAGCAGGGGCGCCAGCGCCAGCAGCAGCGTATCCCGATACACCCGGCGCCGATCCAGCAGGTTGCGGGTCAGCACCCCGATGGCGCCGCCCTGCTGCTTGCAGTTGCTGAGGTTGAACAGTCGGTCCATGGCATGACCCAGCTCTTCCCCCTCGGCCACCGCCTGAGCGACGAACGGCGGTAGCGTCAGGCTGGCGCTGCGGGCGGCGTTGTCCAGCCCCGGTCCCAGCACCTGCAGCCAGGCGAAGGTGATGCTGTGTTGTTGTACCCGGTCGATACCGCCTTCCATACCAATCCACAGACTGGCTTCGGGAGTCGCCGCCCGGGCCGCCAATGCCCGGTTGCGGGCGCCGGTGAGGGTTTCGGCATCGCTCATCGGCTGCTCGGCCACGCCGGACGGTACGGCCAGGCCGCTTACCTGACAGCGGTTATCCGGAAATATCTGCTCAAGAGCCAGGCGGGCGGCCTCGATTTTGGCCGGGTTGAGCGATGCGACAATGACCTTCATGGAATCCCTTTTTACGTTGAAAATTGCGGCCGACGGGCCGGCTGATTATTATGCCCACTTTACTTGTCCGATAGGAGACGCAAACGCGATGACCGATCAACAAACCCCCAGGGGAGAGCTGCTGTTGCGCACCATGGCCATGCCGGCCGATACCAATGCCAATGGCGATATCTTCGGTGGCTGGATCATGTCGCAGATGGATCTGGGTGGCAGCCTGCTGGCCAACGAAATTGCCCTGGGACGGGTGTGTACCGTGGCGGTCAGCGACATGACCTTTCTGCGCCCGGTGCAGGTGGGGGATGTGGTGTGCTGCTATGGCGAGCTTGCCAAGGTGGGGCGCAGCTCCATTACCGTCAAGGTCGAGGTCTGGGTCAAGCCGGTACTGGTGCCGGAAAACGGCCCTCGCTATCGCGTAGCCGGCGCCCAGTTTGTGTATGTGGCCATCGACGAGAACGGACGCCCCCGTGCCGCCAAGCCCGGTGCTTAAATCCGGCCTGCTGGCCTCGGCGTTGTTGCCGGCGTTGTTGCTGAGCGGCTGCATCGAGGTGCCGAAAACGGTACTGCTGAGCGATGGCTTCGAGCCGGTGGCCGCCGCGTGCCTGTTTCCCTCTATGGACAGCAGTCAGTCGTTACCCTCGTCGTTTTCGCTGCTGAGCTGGAATATCTACAAGCAGCAGGGCGACTGGCAGGCAGAGCTGAATCGCTGGATTGATGACAGCGATCTGCTGTTGTTGCAGGAGGCCCAGAGTTCCGATGAGCTATACGGCTGGCTGCAGGTCCGGGATTATCGCTGGTTTCAGGTGGCTGCCTTCACCTGGCAGCAGCAGGCCAACGGTGTGCTGACCGCCTCACCAGGGCTGCCGACCCGGGTGTGCGGCCAACGCATACGGGAGCCGGCAACCCGAATTCCCAAGTCGCTGCTGTTTGGTTATTACTCTCTCGAGGGAGCAGATGAGCAACTGCTGGTGGTGAACCTGCATGCGGTGAATTTTTCGTTACGGGGCCGAACCTATCAGCAACAGCTGGATCATATCAGCGGTTTTATCGAACATTATGGTGGCCCGGTGATCGTGGCCGGTGACTTCAATCGCTGGAACCCGCGCCGAGTAGGTTTGCTGCAACGCTGGGCCGAGCGGGAACAACTGACCGAGGCGGTTCCGGTGCCGGATCACCGCACCCGTTTTGCCGGTTATCCGCTGGATGCGGTGTTTTATCGCGGGTTGGAACTGAATGGTGTGCAGAGCATGCGCTCACAGGCGTCCGATCACGGACCCTTGCAGGTCAGCTTCAGGGCGAAGGGCAGCGATAAGCCGTAAGCCGGCAGCGGTCAGACAGAATATCGTGAGGCGAGGGAACAAAAAGAGCCGCAATGATTGGCATTGCGGCTCTTGGTATTCACTTATAGCTGAAAGCTGATGGCTTAACGCTGTGTTTGTTACCCGGCGTTGGCGGCGACGATTAGGCTCTGTCCGGCGCGCAGGCTGTGCTTGTCGGGCAGCTGGTTCCAGCGCAGCAAGTCGGTAATGCTGACGCTGAAGCGGCTGGCGATGGCCGACAGGGAGTCCCCTGACTGCACGCGATAAACCCCGTCATTGGACGAAGGCGTCACAGCCCCGTATGCCCTGGGCAGCATCAGCGTCTGGCCCACTCGAATGGTGGTACCACGCATATTATTGGCCTGCTTGATGGCTTCTATGCTGGTGCCGTTGCGACTGGCGATTCTGCCGAGGCTGTCACCGCCCTTGACCTGATAACGCTGATAGGACTTGCGTTCCTGCTCGGGCAAGTCGGCCATGGCAATTTCAAAGCCCTCGGCATGAGCCACCGGCACCAGAATTTCGGCGTTGCGCACCGGTGAGGTGGCGGCACGCTTGAATGCCGGGTTGAGCTGCTTGAGCTGGCCCCGGTTCATGCCGGCCAGATCGGCGGCCATGTTCAGGTCAACCTGACCTTCCACTTCCACCACCGCCAGCTGCGGCCGATTGGGCACCGCCGGCACCTCCATACCATAGTGGCCGGGTTGCTTCAGAATATCGGCCAGTGCCAACAGCTTGGGCACATAATTCTGGGTCTCTTTGGGCAGCGACAGCGACCAGTAATCGGTGGGCTTGCCCTGGCGCCGATTGGCCTTCATGGCGCGCTGTACCCGGCCTTCGCCGGAGTTGTAGGCGGCCAGCGCCAGCACCCAGTCGCCATCGAAGAAACCGTTCAGGTATTCCAGATAGTCGAGTGCGGCGCGGGTGGCAGCCATCACATCGTACCGGCCGTCATACCAGCTGTCGTAATGCAGACCAAACTGCTTGCCGGTGCCCTGCAGCATCTGCCACAGACCCGCGGCGTGGCTATGGGAATAGGCACGGGGATCGAAGGTACTTTCCACCACCGGTAACAATACCAGCTCCATGGGCATGTTCCGTTTCTCTATCTCTTCCTTGATGAGATAGAGAAACGGTCTGGCGCGTTCGGATACGGAACGCATATAAGCCGGGTGTTTGAGGTACCACTTCCGTTGGGCCACAACCCTGGGATGATCCAGCGGCATATCCAGCTGCATGTTTGCCGCCAGATCGAGCCACAGATCCGACTGCTGCTGCTCAGCTTGCTGGCGCGGCGGTCGTTTGGTCGATGAATGGGATACGGTGCTGTAAGTCCGACCACTGGTGGTGGTCTTGCTTTGTATCCGCAGCGACGAATAGGTCGCTGATTTGGGGTAGAGCGGGCTGTTCGCCTGCTCACCAGCTGTTTCCTGATGGCCATAGGGATGTCGAACCGAATCGGTCGACATCGCCTGGCAGCCCGCCAGGAGCAAGGCACTGGATAATAAACAGAGTCTTCTCATGGTGTCTGCGTCTCACAAAAACGGCGGCCAGTGTATGCTTTGTGAGCAGCTTAATCAAGTTCGTTAAAAATCGTCCTTCCAGCGGCGAAGTGCGGCGAACACCTCGATGTCTCCGATCAACTCCGCTCCCTGATGCACCTGGGCCGCGGCTCGAACCCCCGCCAGATGGGCGCGGAGGAAGACATTGACGGCTTTTTCCCGGGCCAGGGTGCTGGGTAACGTAGGCACGCCCTGCTGGCGTAATTTGGCCACATTTTGCAGGTATTTCTTCAATTCAGGGTTGTTTGGCTCTACAGCATGACAAAAAGCCAGGTTTGCCTGGGTGTATTCGTGGGTGCAATAGACACGGGTATCGTCCGGCAGACTGGCGAGGCGCTGCAGAGACTCGTGCATCTGTTTTGGCGTGCCTTCAAACAGGCGGCCGCACCCGCCCGAAAACAGGGTGTCGCCGCAGAACAGCAACGGGGCTTCCGGCTGCTGATGGGCATAGTAGGCGATATGGCCCAGGGTATGGCCGGGTACCGACATCACCTTTAATTCCAGTGCCAGCGTGGGCAAAGATATCTTGTCACCATCGCTCAGCGCAATCGCGCCGGCTGCGGGCATGGCTTCTGCCGCGGGGGCATAAAGCTGTGCCTGGGGCCGGCTGGCCAGCAGGGCCTTGACGCCGCCGGTGTGATCCCAGTGGTGGTGAGTGATCAGGATGGCGTCCAGTGTCAGCCCGCGTTCGGCCAGTATTTTTTCGACCGGCGCGGCGTCACCCGGATCGACCACGACCGCATGGTTGTTATTCGTTATCAGCCAGATATAGTTATCCTGAAACGCGGGGATGGGACTTACGTTAAACATGGTGCTGTCCTTATGATCATATTCTGCAATAGCTTATCAGAGGCGCGATGAAATCAGCCAGTACGGATGCGGCTCCTGCCGCCTGGTCACGGTTGTTACGCGGCCGTCACCTTGCCGAACAGTTACAGCTGCGTCTGGACGAGTGGGCGCCGTCGCTGTTCGGGTTTACCCTGCTAAAAGTCGACGCCCTGAGTGCGGCCCTGTCGCTGGAGCAAAGCCGGCTGCTGCATTCGGTGCTGATGGGGCAGTCCGGTTTTGCAGGAATGGAACTGCAGGGGGATGCCACCGCCATGCCGTTTGCTCCGGGCAGCCTAGATGCCTGCCTGCTGGCCAATGTGCTGGATTACAGCAAACATCCCCATGCCATACTGCGCGAAACCGAAGTGGTGCTGCGCGACGATGGCTGGCTGATCATCACCGGCTTTAATCCCTACAGCAGTGCCGGTCTGGCCAGCCTGCTGCCGGGGCTGGGCCATCGGTTGCCGCCCTGGCAGCGTATGCTGGCGCCCGGGCGGCTGGAAGACTGGCTCAAGCTGCTGGGATTTGAGGTCATCAAGCAGGATGATATGGGGCTGACCGGCTGGTTCGACTTTCCTCGGCTCGGTCGCTGGCGACGCCGGTTTTGCCCCCGTTACTGCCCGTCGCTGGCGGCGGTGTATATCATCATGGCGCGCAAGCGGCGCTATCCGCTGACCCCGATTCGGCAATTCAAACCGCTACCCAGCGCGCTGCAGCCGGGCATGGCCTGTCAGCGCGAATAGCCGGTATCTTCATGGTGGGCATCGTTCAGCGCGGCTTCCCGGGCGAGATCGTCACAGCGTTCGTTTTCCGGGTGGCCCGAGTGGCCCTTGACCCAGTGCCAGGTGACCTGATGGCGCTGACAGAGTTCATCCAGCCGTTTCCATAAATCGACATTTTTGACCGGTGCCTTGGCGGCGGTTTTCCAGTTATTGCGTTTCCAGCCGGTGATCCACTGGGTAATGCCCTGGCGTACATACTGGCTGTCTGTGGTCAAATCCACGCTGCAAGCGTCGCTGAGGGTCTCCAGTCCGGCAATGGCGGCCATCAGCTCCATGCGGTTGTTGGTGGTCAGTCGGTAGCCTCCGCTCAGCTCCTTGCGGTGCTGTTTGTAAACCAGCACGGCGCCATAGCCGCCCGGGCCCGGATTTCCCAGACAGGAACCGTCGGTATACATCTGAATCTGTTTCATGATTATCCGTGTTGCAACAAGCAAACCGGAAGTCTGCCACAGCGCGGCGGCGCTCACCAGTCACCCGCGCGATTGTGCCAATAACGATAACCGCATATGTAGCCCGGTGGCGTTGGCAGTGGCAGTTATTTATACTGACCGTCGAATTGAGTGGAGAAAGCATTGATGAACCAGCAAAGTCACCAGCGGCAAATAGTGCTGGATACAGAAACCACCGGTATGAACATGGATACCGGCCCCCATTATGTAGGGCACCGGGTGATTGAAATCGGCTGTGTGGAAGTGGTCAACCGTCGCCTGACCGGTCGGCATTTTCACGTTTATCTCAAGCCGGACCGCAAGGTGGACGAAGAGGCGATTCGAGTACACGGCATTACCGATGACTACCTCGCCGACAAGCCGCCCTTTGCCGCCAAGGTTGACGAATTTTTGCAGTTTATCGACGGTGCCGAGCTGGTGGCGCACAACGCCCCCTTTGACGTCGGCTTTCTCGATTATGAAATGCAGCTGCTGGGGCGGCCCGAACGCATGGCGGCCCTGTGCAAGGTAACCGATACCCTGGCGCTGGCGCGCAAGATGTTTCCCGGCAAGCGCAACAACCTGGATATATTGTGCGACCGATTCGGCATAGACAACGGTCACCGAACCCTGCACGGCGCCTTGCTCGATGCGGAGATCCTGGCCGACGTTTACCTCTTGATGACCGGTGGCCAGACCAAGCTCAACCTGCAGAGCGATAACGGCCAGCAGGGTGATACCGGCGGCATTCGTCGCCTGAGTGCCGGTCGGGCGCCGCTGAAGGTGATTCGGGCCGATGAGCAGGAATTGCAGGCCCACGAGTCCAGGCTGGATCTGGTGATGAAAAAGGGAGGCAGTTGCCTGTGGCGCGCAGAATAGGCGCACTTCTGCTCGCCTTGTCGTGCGGGTTTGCGATGACGGCAAGCCATGCCGGTGAGCAGAGTGCCCGCTGGCTGAGCAACACCTTTCGTATCGATCCGTCCATTTCTTCCATTACCCTGCTGATCGAACGGGAAACGGCAACGACTCCTGTGGTGTTGATCCGGCCCGATGGCAGCAAATACTACTATCAGGATCATCCGGATAACGTCAGCTGGGCTGCCACCGCCAACCGGGATGTGATTACCCTGTGGCAACCGGAGCCCGGCCCCTGGCAGGCGACCGGCAAAATCAACCGGCACAGGGGCATTTCACTGCTCAGTGTGTTCGAGGTGCAACTGGCGCCTCTGCCGGAGCGGATTTTTCAGCACGAAGTGTTCAAGCTCGACGCCGAGTTGCGCCATCAGGATACTCGGCTGGATGCCAATTATTACCTGAAAGACCTGTCGCTGCGGGCGCAGCTGATCAAGCCGGACAAGGATGAAACATCGGCTTTTGCCCCGGTGCCGTTGGTCATCGGCGACTTTGCCGATGACGGTACCGGTCTGGATGCCTATCCCTCGGACGGCAAGCTGACGGCAGAAGTGCTGGTCGATACCTTGCCGGGCGAGTACCTGTTTCAGGCCCAAATCAGCAACCGGGTACTGGCACGCACTCACGAGCAACCGGTGCTGGTTTATCCCATGCCGGTCACGCTTGGATTCTCCACGCCGGACGCCAATGGCAAGTGGCAGATGAAGGTGACCGCCGCGAGTGTTCTGCTGCCGGATTCACTGGTGGTCACGGGAGAGCTGACCACACCGGACCGGCAGAGCATGGCGGTATCGGGCACGGGGGCGAACATTCGTTTGCCGGATGCGGTCGACCCCGGTAATTACTATTGGCAGGGACGTGCCTTCGCCACCACCCGCGAGGGGCGTGAAGTCCAGCTCAATCTGATGGAACAGGTGATCCGGGTCAGCCCCCCGGTCAGCGTGGCTGCCGTCGAGACGCCTCCGGTAAAAACAGGCTTGTCCATGATCTACCTGCTGGCAGGAATAACGTTGTTAACGGCGTTACTGGCCACTGGTTGGTTTTTGCGCAAAAAAATAATTGGCAGGCGGAAAAACAGCCCGGAACAGCAGAGTTAACTCCCTATTATCGGGAGTTGTGGGCAATAAATGGTCGAACGGCAAAAAAGGGGCTTTTTCAGTCTTGACCGCCGCCCGGAACGACTCTATTATCGCCCTGTCTGAAGCGATAGCATCAGGCGCCGGAGCGGTAGTTCAGTTGGTTAGAATACCGGCCTGTCACGCCGGGGGTCGCGGGTTCGAGTCCCGTCCGCTCCGCCAAACTCCAGAAAAAAGCCACCTTAACAGGTGGCTTTTTTCGTTTGGCTGCGCCGGACCTGCTGGATGAAGTCGGCGCTGCGCGCCTTCGCCTTCAAACGCGGTGCGTTTGCCACTTCGCCAAAGTTAAGAAGCCCTTAGCTAGTTGATAGCTAATACCAATCCCACTAAATAAATGATCTATTTCATTTTTGTATAAAAGTCGGGCAAAGGGCCCGCTCCCCCGACCCGCCGTGAATCCCTCCCTGGAGGCTCAGCCGCGCCATCCGTAGCGCGGATGGTCGGCTGAGCAGATCCCTTTGTCCTCCTTGATGCAACCGAGTTGTCTGTTAGCACCGTCTACAGACAACTCGGTGCTTAAGAAGAGGCAACAGAGAGCGGCTCCCACGACCGTGAAATGCCATGGACGGCATTTCCGAGCCCCCACGGATGGGTCTATGGCGTGTCGAGGGAGTCGACTGTGTTGCCTCTGAGCTCGAAGTTTAAAAATGATCAGATCTTTATTCAAATTGGTATAAGGGCTTTTTGCTGTCTGTTATTCAGTAAATTCATCCTTTCCTATATTGTCAAACCACCCCTCGTGCCATTTGGTGACCCAGAGCCAGTGTCCCTGTTCACCTAGAAGACCACAGGTTTTTCTCACCCATGCTCACGCTGTGGGTCAGCACCAGATGCACGCCATAGCCGATGATCACGCCCCATAGCGCCGATGACAGCCCGTATAGAGACAGGCCGGAGGCGGTGACGATAAAGGTGAGCAAGGATGCTTCGCGTTCGCGGGCATTGTCCAGTGCGGTCAACAAGTTGCTGGTAATGGCACCGAGCAGAGCCAGCCCCGCCAGCACCGCGATAAAGGCCGGGGGCAGGGAGGTGAACAGGCTGACAATGGTGCCCGCAAACAGGCCGCCCACCAGATAGAAGAAGCCATTGAACACCCCGGCCACATAGCGGCGGTCGTGATCTTCGTGAGCATCTTTACCGGCGCAGATGGCGGCGGTAATGGCGGCCACCACTATGCTGATACCGCCGAACAAGGCCATGGGTAGCGATACCAGACTGGTTATGCCGATCACCGGTTTGGTGCTGACCGGATAACCGGCGTTGTGCAACACCGCCATGCCCGGCAGGAATTGCCCGGTCAGGCTGACCAGTATCAGCGGTATGGCCAGGCTGAGGGTGGATGATAGGGTCCATTGCGGACTGATGAATTGTGGCGTGGCCAGCTCCCAGCGAATGCCGGAAAGGGAAGCGCCTTCAAACAACACGGCCAGCATAATTCCGACGACCAGCAGCAGGACCAGGGTGTACTTGGGCCACATTCGGCGAAAAAACACATAGGCAATGAGCATGCCGATGGCCAGCGCCGGCGAGGTTTCTATGGCGGTAAAGGCCCCCACGCCGAACTGGAACAGAATGCCGGCCATCATGCCGGCGGCGACGCCCTTGGGAATGAGGCGGACAATGGTATCGAATAGGCCGGAAACGCCGATAAGCAGCATAACGGCGGCCGCGGTAATATAGGCGCCGATCGCTTCGTTAAGGGACAACTCGGGAAACAGGGTGACCAGCAGGGCGGTGCCCGGTGCCGACCAGGCGGTGACCACCGGTGCCTTCAGCCACAGCGACAGCAGTATGCCGGAGATGGCGGCGCCGATCGAAATGGCCCACACCCAGGAGGTCATCATGGGGGCGGAAACGCCGGCGCCGGCACCGGCCTGAAACAGAATGGCCAGCGGCCCCGCATAAGACACCAGTACCGCAAGAAAGCCGGCGGCGACGGCGGGTAGCGACAGGTCACGCAGAAAGGACGACATAATTCAGCTCCTTTGAATCAGGGTGAACAATAAAAACAGCCCCGGCATAGGCCGAGGCTGTTTTGTCATTGGCCGGCAATCAGCTGTCGGCGGCGACCCTGGTGCCATCGGTTGCCTGGTCGGTGGCAGCCTGACGCCGACCCACCAGGGCAATGGCGATGGTGGCGATGGCGCCGGGCACGGCCAGTGCCAGAAAGTTCATCTGGTGGGGCAAGGCCAGCGCCAGCAGGGTACCGCCGAGCATGGGGCCCAGAATGGCGCCGTTACGGCCGATGCCCGAGGCCCAGCCGAGGGCGGTGGAGCGAATGTTGGCCGGGTAATACTGGGCTACATAGGCGTACAGCAGTATCTGCGAGCCGATAGTGGTGGCCCCGGCCACGGCCATCAGGCTGTACAGCAGCCACATGGGATGCGGATAACCGAGCGACACCAGCGAGGCGGACGCCAGCAGGAAGAAGCTCACCAGCACAGATCGCAGCGAGAAACGGTCGGCCAGCCAGCCACCGCCCACGGCCCCGACGATGGCGCCGATGTTGAGCACCATCAGGAACATCAGGCTGGAGCCCAGCTCGTAACCGGCGGCAGACATCAATTTGGGCAGCCAGGAGCCCAGCGCATACACCATCAGCAGGCAGCAGAAGAAGGCGGTCCAGAACATCAGGGTGCTCAGGTTACGGCCACCGCGGAACAGTTCCAGTACCGGCGCCTTCTGCACATTGGCCGGGGGAGCTATCAGCTGGTCCTGCTTGGTAATCTGCTGGGCGGGATCCACCTTCTGCAGCAGCGCGCGGGCTTCTTCCTTGCGATCTTGCGCCATCAGAAAGGCCACGGATTCGGGCAGGTACTTGATCATCAGCGGCAGCAGCAGCAGGGGCACGATCGCCAGATAAAACATGATCTGCCAGCCGTAGTTGGGCACTATCCAGATCCCGAGACCCGCAGACATCATGCCACCTACCGCATAGCCGCTGAACATCAGTGCCACCAGGGTACTGCGGCTTCTCTTCGGCGAGTATTCACTCATCAAGGAGACCACGTTGGGCATGACGCCACCGATCCCCAGGCCGGCGATAAAGCGCAATATACCGAATTGCCAGGGATTGGTGACCAGACCGTTGATGCAGGTGGTGAGGCTGAACAGCACCACGCAGATAAGGATGGTTTTCTTGCGTCCGAGCCGGTCCGACAGCATGCCGAAGCCCATGGCGCCGAACATCATGCCGAACAGGGCACTGCTGCCGAGCAGGCCGGCCACATAGGGGTTGAGGGCCCACTGGTCCATCAGCAGTGGCAGCACCACGCCGTAGATCACCAGGTCGTAACCGTCGAAAATAATGATGAGGGAACACCAGAACAGCACCTTCCAGTGAAAGGGGGTAAAGCTGGCGTTATCTATGGTTGCATTAACATCGATATTTCTCATTGCGGTATTACTCCGAATATTATCCTTAAGTCTGGAGTCCGAGGGAATCTATCCCTCCCGTTCATACAAAAAGGCTGCCCTTTCCGTTGGGCAGCCTTCTTTACATCAGCCCAGATCCCCGCCTGCGACGGGGAGTATGGTACCGGTGATATAACTGGCATCGTCGGAGGCAAGGAACAGGATGGCACCTGCCTGCTCATCCAGGGTGCCGTAGCGATGCATCAGGCTGGTGGCCTTGGTCTGATCCACCAGCGTCTGGTACCACTGTTGCTCGCGCTCGCCCTGGGTTTCGGTATTGCGCGGGGTCAGCCGAGGGGGTGCTTCGGTGCCACCGGGAGCGGTGGCGTTGACCCGAATACCCAGTTCGGCGTATTCGAACGCCAGCGCCACGGTCAGGGCGTTGACCCCGCCCTTGGCCGCGGCGTAGGGCACCCGCATCAGGCCGCGGGTGGCCACGGAAGACACGTTGACGATGACGCCTCCCTCGCGTTTCAGCAGATAGGGCAATACGGCTCGGCAGCACCAGAGGGTGGGAAACAGCGACCGCTGCACCTCTTTCTGGATCTGTTCCGGGCTGTAATGTTCGTAAGGCTGGGCCCAGATGGTACCGCCGACGTTGTTGACCAAGATGTCGATGCCACCAAAATGCGCGGCGGCTTTGGTCATCACGCTGTCGGCGCCATCCCAGGTTTCCAGGTTGGCCTGCACGGCGATGGCCTCTACGCCCTGCTGGTTAAACTCGGTCGTCAGCTCGAGCACATGATCGGCCAGATCCACCAGCACCAGCCGGGCACCTTCTTCTGCCGCCCGTTCGGCCACGCGCCGGCCGATACCCTGGGCGGCACCGGTGATCACCATCACCTTGTCGGTGAAACGCGGCTTCATGCGACCGCTCCCGCCACCGCAGAGACGCTGGGGCTGAACTTCTCGTAATGGAAGGAATTCGGTTTGATGCCCTGGTCACGGAAGTAGCCCAGCACGGCGTCCACCATGGGGGGCGGTCCACACAGGTAGACATCCACCTCGCCGTGATGGATGGGCGCATCCTGCATATGGTTGGTCACGTAGCCTTTGAGCGGATGAGCGCTGTCGGCGCTGGCCACCACTGTCTTGAAGCTGAAGTTCTCTATTCCGGCGGCAAACTGCTCCAGCGCCTCGATACACACCAGATCGTCATCGTTGGTAACACCGTAGATCAGATGGGTCGGCTGCCCGGTGCCGTTGACCTTGAGGTGCTCCAGCATGGCGAGGAAGGGCGCCAGGCCGGTACCGCCGGCCAGCATCAACACCGGACGTTCCACCGGGCGCAGGTAGAAGCTGCCCATGGGACCGGTGAGTGTCAGCGAATCTCCGGCCTTGCACTGACCAACCAGATAACTGCTCATCAGGCCGCCAGGCACGTTGCGGATCAGGAAGCTCAGTTCCCGGCTGCCGGGCCTGGAGCTGAATGAATAGGCACGGGTCTCTTCGGTACCCGGCACCTGGATATTCACATACTGGCCCGGCAGAAAGGCAATATCGTCTTCTGCGGCTACTTTCAGTTCGATGGCGGTGGGAGAAACCAGGTTCACCTCGAGTACGGTACCTTGGACCCTGGCGATGCCGGTCTTGCACATGGTGGACGCAACGGGGATTTCCACCACACAGTCGCTGGCGGGCACCATCTGGCAGGTCAGAATCATGCCCTGCTCGGCTTCATCGTCGGTCAGTGCTTCGTCGATGTACTCGTCACCCAGGTCAAACTTGCCCTGGTGGCAGCTACCCTTGCAGGTGCCGCATACGCCGTCGGAGCAGTCCATCGGCAGATTGATCTGGTTGCGGTAGGCCGCATCCAGTACGGTTTCCCCTTCATTACAGCGGATGAAGCGGGTAATGCCGTCTTCAAAGTTGAGCGCGATGTTGTAACTCATTTTGGTTTCTCCCCACCAATTACAGGTGATAGATATCAATCACCTGATTGATGTAATCGTTGTTCAGAACTACCTTCTTCTCGGTGATCAGGGGCTGGTCGCCGCCGATATCCAGGGTATAGAAGGAGGTACCGAAAAAGGTTTCGGTCTTGTGGTAGCGATGGCTGTTGGTCTGCCAGTTGAAGCGCAGTTTCACCTGGTTGCCTTCCCGGGACAGGATCTCCAGGTTGCTGGTCTGGTGAGTCGTGCGCGGCTCCGGCATGGAGCTGGCACCGGAGCGTTCGGTCTTGATCCGATACACCCGATCTTCCAGGCCATCACGGTTCGGGTAATAGATCAGCGAAATCTCGGTCTGCGGGTTCTCGGTCAGCCGGTCTTCGTCGTCCCACGCCGGCATCCAGTACACGACGTTTTCGCTGTAGCAGGTGAGCCACTCGTCCCACTGGCGGTCGTCCAGCAGACGGGCTTCACGGTAGATAAACGCCTGAATCTGTTCGAAGTTCATTCGGAGTCCTCCATGGAAGTGATGGAAATAAGCTGGGCGCGCTCGGTCTCTACCGCCTGCAGCATCTCTTTTACCCAGTGCTGGTGATGGGTCACGTACAGGCCTTCGTCTTCCGGCTTGGTACCGCTCAGCAGGGGCTTGAGGCCGATGGCGTCGGCGCCGGCATCCGGGCCTTCAATCCAGTGGCTGGCGCCCCGGCTCATGTCATTCCATTTCAGGCCACTGGCTTCGTAACCTTCCTGGCAGGCGCGGAATTCTTCCAGATCATCCGGGGTACCCATGCCGCTGACATTGAAGAAGTCTTCGTACTGGCGCAGACGCTTGGCGCGATCTGCCGCCGGCTCGTTTTTCGGTGCCCAGCAGTAGATGGTGATCTCGGTCTTGTTGACGGCAATCGGACGTAACACCCGAATCTGGGTGGAGAACTGATCCATCAGATAGACGTTGGGATATACGCACAGGTTTTTGGTGGTATTGACGATGGCGTCGGCGCGGGCGTCGCCCACTTTTTCCTGCAGTCGTGCCAACTGGTTGAACACGGGGCGTACCTGAGGGTTGGTCAGCCGGGTCCACAGCATCATGTGACCATGCTCGAAGCCATAGAAGCCACCTTCGCTGGACCAGCTTTTGGCATCCACGGCCTCGGTGCCGCCTTTTTCGTAGTTACGCTGGCCCATGGTGGACAGGTAGTTCCAGTGCACGGTGCCAACGTGATAGCCGTCGGCGCCGTTTTCGGCGGTCAGCTTCCAGTTGCCTTCGTAGGTGTAGGTAGAGCTGCCGCGCAGAATTTCGATGCCGTCTTCCGCCTGATCGACCATGTTGTCGATGATTTTGGTGGTTTCACCCAGGTACTCGGTCAGCGGCAGCACGTCGGCATTCAGGCTGCCGAACAGGAAACCGCGGTAAGACTCGAACTTCGGCAGCCGTTTCAGATCGTGGGAGCCGTCGTTGCTGAAGCTTTCCGGGTAACCGCCTTTCTTCTGGTCGCGGGCTTTCAGCAGCTTGCCGTCGTTCTTGAAGGTCCAGCCGTGGAAGGGGCAGGTGAAGGAGGCCTTGTTGCCGCGCTTCTTGCGACACAGGGTAGCACCACGGTGAGAGCAGGTGTTCAGCAACGCCTGCAGCTCGCCTTCCTTGGTGCGGGTGATCACCACCGGCTGGCGACCGACGGTCGTGGTGTAATAATCGCCGGGATTTTCCAGCTGGCTTTCGTGGGCCAGATAAACCCAGTTGCCTTCGAAGATGTGTTTCATCTCCAGGTCGAACAGTTGCTGATCGGTGAAGACGCCACGGTCACAGCGATAGTGGCCGGTGGTCGGATCGGCTTCCACCGCACCCCGGATCTTGTTTTCGAGTCGGTCGAGTTGGCGAGTCATGTTTGGTTACTCCATCTGGCGTTGCCGGCCTTTCGGGCCTGTGTGGTATCCGACCGCCTGCTAACGGCAGGCGGTCGGCTCACAAACAGCGTGTTATTAAAGGTTCAGGAGCCGCTGGCTCAGCTTTCCAGGGCGCGCAGGCGTTCGTGGCGGCTCTGCAGCTCGGCCTTGTCGGTAGACACCAGACGGATATTGAACTCCACGCGGGTGAACGGTTGGCTCAGGCCATATTGCTCGGCGGCGGCCGCATCTTCGACACGCACGGCGTCTACCACCAGCTCTTCGCGGGTGGCGAAGGCGAAGTCATCAAAGGTGTACTGATCACCGGCCAGGTTGATCTGGGTGGTCAGATGCTTGTGACCCGGCTTTGATACGAAATAGTGAATATGCGCAGGGCGGTTGCCGTGACGACCCAGCTGGTTGAGCAACGCCTGGGTTGAACCTTCGGGCGGGCAGCCGTAGCCGGACGGAATGATGCTCCGGGCGGTGTAACGGCCGTCGGCGTCGGTCTTGATGCGGCGGCGCAGGTTGTACTCGCTCTGGGACTGATCGAAGTAGGAGTAGGCACCTTTCAGATCGGCGTGCCAGATGTCGACGATGGTGTCGGCCAGCGGTTGGCCGTTTTCGTCGGTGACCTGGCCGGTGAGGATCATGGTCTCGCCTTGCTGGGTGCCGTCGTCCATGCGGGCGAAGCCGTCGGAAACCGGGGCACCGGCCACATACAGCGGACCTTCGATGGTGCGTGGGGTGCCACCGGACAGGCCGGCTTGTTCGTCTTCGGCATCCATGCGGATGTCCAGATACTTGTCCATCCCCAGGCCCGGGGCCAGCAGGGCGGCTTCGCCGTTTTTGCCCAGCTCGTTGATGTAGTAAACGGCGCTCCAGAACTCTTCCGGCGTGATATCCAGGTCTTCGATGATCTGAAATACGTCGTGCATCACACGGTGCACTATGGTCTTGACCCGGTCGTTACCGCCGGACTGATTGAATCCTGCCACTTTTTCCAGCAGCGTGATGACTTCCTGCGTTTCCATGGTTTTGACTGACATTGCTCTGACTCCTTGCGTGTCTTGTTATGTAGTTATTTGGTCGAAGGGTATTTCTGTTTGCTTAACGGTCATCCAGGTGGATGGAGGACGGGTGCCGACAAAGGGGCGCGACACTGATGTCCATGTAGGGAAACAGGGGCAGGGCACTGATCAAATCCTGCAATTCGGCGTTATCGGCCACATCGAAGATGCTGACGTTGGCGTAGCTGCCGGCCACCCGCCACAGGTGGCGCCACTTGCCCTGGGTCTGCAGTTCCTGGGCGTAGGCTTTTTCCCGGGCCTTGATGTCGGCAATCACGTCGGCCGGCATGTCATGGGGGATATTTACCTTCATCTCGACTTTAAACAGCATGATGCTTTCTCCGTTTGGATATTTTGGCGTCGGCGTTTATTTCCGGCGATAGTGTGTCAGCTTGTCTTCGTCTATCTCTATGCCCAGACCGGGGCCTGTGGGCAGCGCAACGCCGTTGTCATGGAAGTTCAATCGCTTGACCACGATGTCGTCCTTCATCAGCAGCGGGCCGAACATCTCGGTCCCCCAGTGAATTTTGTCGAGCGTGGACCAGGCATGCAGCGCGGCCACGGAGCCGATGGTGCCTTCCAGCAGGGTGCCGCCATAGAGGCCGATACCGGCGGCCTCGGCCACCCTGGCCACTTCCAGCGCCCGCAGCGGGCCGCCCGCCTTGGCAATTTTCAGCGCCACGGCACCGGCGAAGCCGGCGGCGGCCAGACTGAACATGTCTTTTGCATCGGCCACGGCTTCGTCGGCCAGAATGGGCAGATGGAACTTTTCGGACAGGCGCACCAGCGCCGCCAGATCCTTCATCGGGGTCGGTTGCTCGACCAGATCGATACCGGCGGCCTGCAGCTCGGCCATGCCTCTGGCGGCGGTGGCCTCATCCCAGGCCTGGTTGACATCGACCCGCACGCTGGCACTGTCACCCACGGCCGCCTTGATGGCGGCCACATGGCGCACATCGTCCATCAGGGCACGGGAGCCGATCTTCAGCTTGAAATCACAATGACGTCTGGCGGCAATCAGGCTGTGGGCTTCATCGATGTCTTTGGCGGTATCGCCGCTGGCCAGGGTCCAGAGCACGGGAAGGTGTTGATGCACGGCGCCGCCCAGCAGGTCCGACACCGGGCGATTCAGGCGCTTGCCCTGCAGATCCAGCAGGGCGGTTTCGATGGCGGACTTGGCCAGGTTGTTACCCCGGGTGGCATTGTTCAGCCTTACCCGCAGGGTATTGATGTTGTCTGCGGCCTGGCCAATCAGCAACGGTTTGAAGTAGGTGTCTATGGTCAGTTTGACACTTTCGGGGCTTTCCGGGCCGTAGGCCAGGCCGCCGATGGTGGTGGCTTCTCCCAGTCCCTCCAGACCATCTGAGTCTTTCATCCGGACGATCACCATGGTCTGAACCCCCATGGTGGTCATGGAAAGCTGGTGCGGGCGTATGGTCGGAATATCGACCAGGATGGCTTCAATGGACTGGATGCTTGCTGACATGTAATCTCCCGGTGTTACCGTATGACGCTTTGTTATTGGAAGGTTATGATGTTGAATGAATGTGAACCAATATTGATTAAGTTGCGAGTGATACCCTGGGGGTATGGATGGAGTTGAGGCACCTGCGATATTTCGTGGTGGTGGCCGAAGAGTTGAACCTGACCCGGGCCGCCGAGAAGTTGTTTATTGCCCAGCCGCCGTTGACCCGGCAGATCAAGCAACTGGAAGAGGAACTGGAGGTACAGTTGTTTATTCGCAAAGCCCGGGGGCTGGAGCTGACTCAGGGTGGCCAGTATTTTCTGCAGCAGGTACATTCGATCATGGACAGGCTCGATGCCAGCATCGAAGGGACGCGCCAGGTGGCTCAGCATCGCAAGACGGTCTTTTCCATCGGCTTTGTGCCGTCGGTGTTCTACGGTCAGTTACCCTTGATGGTGCGTCGTCTGCGCCGCAACAAGAACCTGGAAATCGTATTGCACGAGTTGAAGACTCAAGAGCAAATCGACGCGCTCAAGAGCGGCAAGATCGACATCGGGTTTGGCCGCATCAGCATCGAGGATCCGGACGTGGAGCAGGAAGTGCTGTTCAATGAACCCCTGATTGCCGCCCTGCCGGCCGCTCATCCCCTGACGAAGCAGGTGCCGACCATGCAGCAACTGGCGGAGGTGCCCATGGTGACCTTTCCGGCGGGGGCCGGGCCCAATTTTTCCGATGTGGCACTGGGGCTGTTTCATCGGCGGGGCCTGAAGGTGCAGGTGATTCAGCAGGTCAACGATTTGCAGACGGCGCTGTCACTGGTGGCGTCGGACATGGGCTTTGCGCTGGTGCCCGAGCAGGTGAAGAAACTGCGGCGTGAAGGGGTAGAGTTCGTGACGGTGGCCGATGAGAACATCACCACGCCGGTGATCGCCTCGCGTCGCCGCGGTGAAAACCCCAATGCGGTGATGCGGCTGGTGAACACCATACTGGCGGAGCTGGTCGAGAACCGGCTGAGCGGCCGCTACCCCTGACGTTGCCAGTATGGAATACGTTCTCTATGGCCGCTTCTTGAGTACTTGGCAGCCCAGAGACGGCAATAACTGATTTAGCTGTAACACGGCGTCACCCGATATTGATGACGCCGTGGCGAGTATCAATGACTGTTGGTGTAGTCCAGCACCAGGGCCGTCATGGCGCTGACGCCAATCGGTAGCGCCCCTTCATCCGGATTGAACCTGGGCGAATGATTGGGATAGGCCAGCGCCTGTCCCTCTGGTCTGGTGCCGAGGAAGAAGTACATGCTGGGGATGTCACTGGCGAAATAGGCAAAGTCCTCGGACGCCATGCTGCGGGTCGCTTCGCGGAACTTGTCGCCGGCGATACGCTGCAGGGTCGGGACCATGGCAGTGGTCAACTCGGGATTATTGATGGTAGCCGGATAACCCTTGTTGATCTTCACCTCAGCCGTCGCCCCGGTGCTTTCGGCAATATTCACCGCGGTCCGTTCGATACGCCGGTGGATCTCGTCTCTGGTGGTGTTGTCGAAGGTACGTATTGTTCCCTCCATCACCACCTCATCGGGAATGATATTACCGCGCACACCGCCCTTGATGGCACCGATGGAGATCACCGAGGGGGTGTTGGTGACGTCAAGCTGGCGAGCCGGAATGGTTTGCAAGCCCATGATTACCTGACTGGCGGTCACGATGGGATCCACTCCGTTCCAGGGCATGCCGCCATGGGTCTGCTTGCCCTTGATGGTGATGTGCAGTTGATCCGACGAGGCCAGCTGCCCCTGGCTGCGTACCGAAATTTCGCCCAGCGGGCTGGTCATGACATGCAGACCGAACATGGCCTCCGGCTTCAGGTCGCCGAACAGGCCTTCCTTCAACATCAGCGCGGCCCCGCCTTCCTCACCCACAGGAGCACCTTCTTCCGCCGGCTGAAATACAAAGATAACGGTACCGGCCAGTTCATCCTTCATCTCGGCCAGCACCTGGGCGGCGCCCATCAGAATGGCCACATGCATATCATGGCCGCAGGCATGGGCCACGCCTACCTCCTCGCCGTTGTATTCGGTTCTTACCCTGGATGCGAAGGGCAGTCCGGTGTCTTCGGTGACCGGCAGTGCATCCATGTCTGCGCGCAGCGCGACCACAGGGCCTTCTTTCGCTCCCTTCAGTATGCCGACTACACCGGTATGGGCGATGTCGGTGCGTACTTGCATCCCCAGCGACGTCAGGTGTTCGGCCACCAGGCCGGCGGTACGGGTTTCACGGTTGCCCAGCTCGGGATGCTGGTGGATATCGCGGCGCCAAGACACCACCTCTGGAGTGACCTGCTCTACCAGACTCTGCACTCCGGCCGGCAAGGTGTTACTGGAAGCCGCACCCGCCAGCATGGGCATGGCCAGCAGGCCGGCTATCGCCATGACCAGACCGGTACGTTTCAGACGTGGGATTCTATTCATAACAAGATCCTTTTTAGTTACGCTACAGTGGATGGACGGGAACTTAAGCCACTTTTCTGAGTTTGGTTGCTACCTTGCCGTCTTTGGTCAGGCTGAACAAGTCTCTGGGGTCGTCCAGTTCGGGTACCCGCTTGATAAAGCTGCCGAGATCGTCTTGTTCAGCCAGATCAAACAATAGGCACAGGACCGAGTCGCCTTCCAGTGCGAAACCGACCGAATCGAAGATGATGATCTCGTCGGCGCCGGTGCGACCGGAGTGGTTGTCGATAATCCGTTGGCACATTTCGGCCAGGGCCCGCCTTTGTGCGTTGGCAAACTTCATCAATGATTGTCTTATTCTCAATGCACCGCCATTCGTATCAGGCCGGCTTTCTCCTGCAGCAGCGGCAGGAAGCGCTCCCTCAGTGTTTCCATGTCTACCCGGGCCGCATTGGTGCTGATGTTGATGGCGCCCAGCAGAAATCCTTGCCGATCGAACACCGGTACCGCCACCGAACGCAGGCCGGAGTCCAGCTCCTGATCGACGATGGCATACCCCTGTACGCGCACCTCTTCCAATACCTGACGTAATGCATCGCTATCCACAATGCTTCGCTCGGTGTGGGCCTGCAGCCGAACCTGTTTCAGAAAGGTGTCCAATTCGGCGGTAGAGAGCTGAGCCAACAGCACCCGTCCCATCGAGGTGTAAGCGGCGGGCAGCCGGGTGCCCACCGACAGCTGTATGGCCATCAGCCGATGTTCGGCGGCGGAGCGGGCGATATAGACCACCTCGTCGCCGTCGAGGATGCCGAGCGAGGTGGACTCGTTGATTTGCCGAGTCATGTCTTCCAGATAAGGCTGAATCATGGTGCCGTAGCGGTTGACCGACAGAAAGGCATGACCCAGTTGCAGCACCTTGGGGGTCAGCTCGAAATGACGGTGCTGTTTCTTCAGATAATCCAGCGCATGCAGGGTCAGCAGAAAGCGGCGGGCCTTGGCCCGGTTCATGCCGGTTTTGGCCGCCACTTCGCTCAGGGTCATGCGAGGGCTGTTTTGATCGAACGCCTGTAACACTTCCAGTCCGCTGGCCAGCGCGGTGACGAAGTCGCGATCGTCCGGGTTGAGTTTGTCGTCCTGATTCATGCCGTATTTCCTGTCGCGGTATTGCTGGATAAAGGAGCCATCCATGATAGCAAAAGTTCGCATTGCGAACATGCATCATGGGTTATTTCTCCACGCCTTTAAAATGTCACCTCCAGGTAAAAAAATAACGGCTTATTTTACAGGTGGTTATAGTTTTTATTTGACGGGTGTCGAATTTTTTGGTTTGCGAGACCGGGAAAAGAGTGCAAATATGTTCGCAATGCAAACACAAGGTTCGCAATGCGAACTTTTAGGTTCACTCAGGGAGGCAAACACTCATGGCCCAATTCATGAGCTTGCACGACGCAGTTGCTCGCTATGTCCAGGATGGCGCTACTATCGCCATGGAAGGCTTTACCCATCTGATCCCCTTTGCGGCGGGTCATGAAATCATTCGGCAGGAAAAGCGCAAGTTGACGCTGATCCGCATGACGCCCGATATCCTCTATGACCAGTTGATTGGTGCCGGCTGTGCCGAGCAGCTGATTTTTTCCTGGGGTGGCAACCCGGGGGTCGGCTCCCTGCACCGGCTGCGCGATGCGGTGGAGAAGGGCTATCCCCAGCCGCTCGAGATTTTCGAACACAGTCACGCGGCCATGGCCTGTGCCTATGAAGCGGGTGCCGCCGGTCTGCCGCTGGCGGTGTTGCGCGGTTACATCGGCAGCGATCTGCCCAAGGTCAACCCGCAGATCCGTTTTATCGAATGCCCCTTCACCAATGAGCGGCTGGCGGCGGTACCCTCGGTGCGACCCGATGTCAGTATCATTCATGCCCAGCGTGCCGACCGGCAGGGCAATGTGCTGGTGTCCGGCATCGTCGGGGTACAGAAAGAAGCCGTTCTGGCGGGCAAGCACAGCATTGTGACCGTTGAGGAAATCGTCGATGACCTGCAGGCCGAGCCGAATGCCTGTGTGATCCCGGGCTGGGCCATCGACGCCATTGCCGAAGTGAAAGGCGGCGCCGCGCCGTCTTATGCCTACGGCTATTACCCGCGCAACAACAGCTTCTACAAGGAATGGGATGCGATCGCACGGGATCGCGACAGCTTCAATAACTGGCTGCAAGAGAATGTCTACAACGCAGGAGGGCAATCATAATGACACTCGAATTCACTTCTTCCGAAATGATGACGGTCACCGCCGCCCGCGCGCTGAGCAACGGCATGACCTGTTTTGTCGGCATCGGCCTGCCCAGCGAGGCGGCCAACCTGGCCCGACTGACCCATGCCCCCGAGGTGGTGCTGATTTATGAATCCGGCACCCTGCAGACCAGGCCCGATATATTGCCGTTGTCCATCGGTGACGGTGAGCTGTGCGAGTCGGCGCTGACCACGGTGGCGGTGCCCGAGATGTTTCGCTACTGGCTGCAGGGCGGCCATATCGATGTGGGTTTTCTCGGTACCGCGCAAATAGACAAATTCGCCAACCTCAATACCACCCTGATCGGTGACTACCAGTCGCCCAAGGTGCGCCTGCCCGGTGGCGGCGGTGCGCCCGAGATCGCCAGCAACGCCAAGGAAGTGTTTATCACCCTGAAGCACTCGCCGCGTGCCTTTGTGGAAGCGGTGGACTTCATCACCACCCTGGGCTATGGCCGCGATGGCAAGGGCCGTGATGATGTGCCCAACATCGGACAGGGTCCGACCAAGGTGATCACCGATCTGTGCGTGATGGCCCCTGATGCCGACACCAAGGAGCTGACCGTGGTGTCTCTGCACCCGGGCGTGACCCGCGAGCAGGTGAGTGAGGCCACCGGCTGGCCGGTACGCTTTGCCGACGAGCTGGCGCTGACCCCCGAGCCGAGCGCCGAGGAACTGGTTATTCTGCGTGAACTCAAGGCCAGAACCGCCGCCCATCACGCCAAACCCATCTCCCAGGAGGCCGCACAATGAAGCCGGTTTATCTGTGTCATCCCCGTCGCAGCGCCATCGGTCGCTTCGGCGGCACCCTGGCGGCGGTGCGTCCCGACGATCTGGCGGCCCAGGTGTTCAAGGCGGTACTGGCCGAGGTGCCGGCGCTGGATCCGGCGGCTATCGACGAAGTGATCATGGGCTGTGGCAACCAGGCCGGTGAAGACAACCGCAACGTGGCACGCATGTCGTCCCTGCTGGCCGGTCTGCCGGTAAGCGTACCCGGCACCACCATCAACCGCCTGTGCGGCTCGGGTATGGATGCGGTGGGCACGGCGGTGCGAGCCATCAAGGCCGGTGAGCTGGATTTGGTGCTGGCCGGCGGCGTGGAGTCCATGTCCCGCGCGCCCTATGTGATGGGCAAGGCCGACTCGGCCTTTACCCGCGGTCAGAAAATAGAAGACACCACCATCGGCTGGCGCTTTGTCAATGCGCAGATGAAAGCCCAGTACGGCGTGGATTCCATGCCGGAAACCGCGGAGAATCTGGCCGAGCAGTTCAATATTTCCCGGGAAGATCAGGACGCCTTTGCCGCCCGCTCCCAGGAGAAGGCTGCCGAGTCCCAGCGCAATGGCCGCTTTGCCGAAGAAATCGTGCCGGTGGAAATTCCCCGCCGCAAGCAGGAGCCGCTGATCTTCGCCGACGACGAGCACCTGCGCCCGGGCACCACCGCCGAGAAACTGGCCAAGCTGCCGACGCCGTTCCGCGCCGGTGGCAGCATCACCGCCGGTAACGCCTCGGGCGTGAACGACGGCGCCGCCGCCATGCTGATCGCCAGCGAAGACGCGGTGCAGCGCCACGGCCTCAAGCCGATGGCCCGTATTCTGGGCATGGCCACCGCCGGGGTCGAGCCGCGCATCATGGGCATAGGCCCGGTGCCTGCGGTGCAGAAGCTGCTGGAACGTCACCAGTTGACGATGGATGACATCGACCTGTTCGAGTTCAACGAAGCCTTTGCCGCCCAGGCCCTGGCCTGCATGCGCGAACTGGGGCTGAACGATAACGACCCGCGGGTGAACCCCAACGGCGGCGCCATCGCCCTGGGTCACCCGCTGGGCATGTCCGGCGCCCGTTTGCTGCAGACCGCCGCTCATGAACTGCATCGGCAGAACAAACGTCTGGCCCTGTGTACCATGTGTGTGGGCGTGGGTCAGGGTATCGCGACCCTGATTGAACGAGTTTAAGAGCTAAGGCCCAAGGCTGTCTTTTAGTGATAAATCGTTGAAGGCAATCGCAATACGAAGCAGCAGCGCGGTTGCGCTCCGCCGACACGCTTCAAGCCATCCTTGGGCGCTCGTCAAATGCCATCCCTGGCATTTGACGGTCGGCTACGGCAATCCCCGCTACTGCTTCGTGATGCTGCTGTGCGGTCTGTCAGATACGGGCCGTCAACTCGGAGCTCAGCCAAGGAGGGCAAAGCGTACCTGCTTTGCTGGCCCTCTGCGCCATGGCCGACGAAAGTACACGGTATGACAAACAACAATAACTTGTGATTAGGATCCAGGGCCCAAGGCCCAAGGCCCAAGGCCCAAGGCCCAAGGCCCTAACTATTTGGAGGCTGAATGTCTTTTCTGGAAATTAACGGTCGTGCCGTCGGCTACCGCCTGCTGGGCGATCCGGCGTTGCCGCTGGTGGTACTGGCCCACCCGCTGGGCATGAGCCAGGCGGTGTGGGATGAATTGCTGCCCATTCTGCTGCCCCACTACCGGGTGCTGAGCTGGGATCTGCCCGGCCACGGCAGCAGCGCGGCCTGGAACGGGAATGAAATCACTCCCGCCGCTCTGGCGGCGGAAGCCCTGGCCCTGGCCGAGGTGGCCGGCGCCGAGCGGTTTCATTTTGTCGGCACCTCCATCGGCGGCGTGATCGGCCAGCAACTGCTGAGCGCCCACGCCGAGAGGCTGCTGTCCGCCACCCTCACCAATACCGGTGCGGTGATCGGCACCCCCGAGGCCTGGCAAACCCGGGCTGCGGCGGTACGCGAACAGGGTCTGGCCATTATGGCGGCAGACATAGTGCCGCGCTGGTTTGGTCCCAACGCCTGTGAGGCGCAACCGGCGCTGCTCAAGGGCTGGAGCACCATCATGGGACGCGGCGACGCCAACAGTTATGCCTTGTTGTGCGAGATGCTCGGTGCCTGCGATTTCAGTGATCGGCTGGGTGAGCCTGGCGTGCCGCTGCTGCTGGTGGGAGGCCGCGACGATGTGGCCACCCCGCCGGAATCCCTGGAACACCTGGCCTGCTGTGCCGAAGCCGGTGAGCCGGTGATCCTGGACAAGGTGGGCCATGTGCCTTCGGTGGAAGTACCGGCCCGGTTTGCCGAACTGCTGCTCAAACGGGTGAGCTAACCCTCAACGATGGCGCCCCTGCCTGCTGGGACGCCATCGTTATCCACTGCAAGGTTCCTGTCTGCCGCAACCTCAGCCCAGAACCGGAAAGAGATAACTCATAATGGACTCCTATGAAGCTGGTATTGTTCGCGCAACCTGCCCGGGTTCTCATACCAAAACGGCGTTGATCACCTCCATTTGTACCACCATGATGCTGCTCATCGCCCTCTCCATTCGGCTGGGGGGGGAGGATGGCGTGGCGCTGACGCTGTCTCTGTCGGGTGCGCTGCTGGCTCTGGCTACGGCTTGCCTGGCCCTGCGGTTGCCGGCGCGTATTGTCTACCAGGTGGCTGCGAAGCCCGTCGTGGTTGAAACACCGCCGGTGTTGCCTCCGGCGGTGGTGCCCGTGCCAACCGCCGATCCGGTGCCCACTTCTGTCTACCCTCAACGCCTGCTGGCACAGCTCGACCAACTGGGTGCCAACGCCGGGCTGATCCTGGAAGAAATGGCACAGGCCGGCATGCTGGCCCAGCAATCCGGTAACAAGGTGGCCGAGACCGCCCACAGCATCCGCGCCTCGGAGGCCGCGATCCGCTCACTCGCCGGTGATATGGAGAAGATCGATCGGGTATTCAATCAGTTGCAGGATCAGTCCGCCGAGATCGGCGCCATCGTGGGCAATATTCAGGATATCGCCAAACAGACCAACCTGCTGGCCCTCAATGCCTCTATCGAGGCGGCCCGAGCGGGGGAACACGGCCGGGGCTTTTCGGTGGTGGCGGACGAGGTCCGCAATTTATCCCGCCGTGTGAACCAGTCCAGCGAACAAATTCGGGAGATTGCCGAGAACCTGGGGCATTCCGCCACCAGTGCCCGCACCGGGCTGGAGAACATCGACCAGTCCCGTGGTACCTGTTTGCAGGAGGCCGGCCAGGCGCTGGCCGCGATTGATGACATTCAGGCGGGCGCACAGACCCGCATGGAAATTGTGCAACAGGTCACCCAACGCGTGGGCCACCAGCAGTCGCTGGTGGCGGAGGTGCTGGCGGACATGGCCGGCCAGCACCGGTGGAAGCACTGATTAACGGCAACATCCTGGTGGCAGGATCTTGTCACAAAAATGAAAAAGGGCCTGCATGCGCAGGCCCTTTTTACTCAGGGAGCGGGCTTGTCTTCCGGTCGAAGTTATCCCAGTACGGCGGGTCGCCGAAGTATCCTTCCATAAAATCGATAAAGCATCTGACCTTGCTGGCCAGCAGTTTTCGGTGCGCGTATACGGCATACAGGCCCATGGCATTCGGTTCGTATTGCGGAAGAATCACCTTGAGTTTGCCTTCGGCAATGGCCGCACCGCAGATAAAGGTCGGTTGAACGATAATGCCGGCCCCTTCGACGGCGGCGTTGACCAGCACTTCCCCGTTGTTACAGATCATGTCACCGCTCGGTTCATGCCCGGTCGGCCGTAGCCACTCATTGGCGGGGAAGCCGGCGTTGTCTTCCATGTAGCTGTAGCGCAGATATCGGTGATTTTTCAGCTCATCCGGGCTGGAGGGCATGCCGTGCTGTGCCAGGTAAGCCGGCGCGGCGCACATGACCAGCCTGACCGGAGCGATTAATTTGGCAATCATCGACGAGCTTTTCAAGTGACCGATGCGCAGCGCTATGTCGAAGCCTTCTTCCACAATATCGACCTTCCGGTCATTCAGTTGTAAATCGATACTCACCAATGGATGAGCGCGCTGAAAGTGACAGATAAGGGGAGCCAGATGCAGGGTAGCGAAAGACACCGGTGCACTGATGCGTAGCTGTCCCCGAGCGCCTTGCTGCAGGTCATTCAGCTGACTGTCCATGTCGTCGATATCATCCAGTACCTGTTGGGCACGCCGGGCATAACGATGACCGGCTTCGGTCAAATGTACCTTGCGAGTGGTGCGATTAAGCAGGCGTGCTCCGAGCCGCTCTTCCAGTCGCGACACATATTTACTGACCAGCTGCGGCGACATGTCCAGCCGCTCTGCCGCACGGGTGAAGCTGCCTTCGCTAACCACGGTAATAAAGGCACGCATGGCATCGATACGGTCCATGAAAGCTCCTGACGAGAATGAAAACTTCATTATCAACAATTTGTTTATAATTAGGAAATAAGAACGGTATTAATCTTTACAGATAGGGCTAGTAAAGTGTTTCTCATACCTGAATAGCTACTTTCAGAAACACTCAAACATGACCTTTATTCGAGGAACCCCCATGAAAAATCAATTTGCACGGACATTGTTCAGTAGTACCGGCGGTTATGCAGCACTGGTGCTGCGGGTACCGGTCGGGCTCATTCTTGCGGCCCATGGCGCTCAGAAACTCTTCGGCTGGTTCGGTGGCTATGGTCTGGAAGGGACCGGACAGTGGCTGGCGAGCATCGGTATGGAACCGGGCTACCTGATGGCCCTGCTGGCCGGTGGTGCCGAGTTCTTTGGCGGTTTGGCGCTGGTGCTGGGCCTGCTGACCCGTCCGGCGGCACTGGTGTCGGCCTTTACCATGCTGGTGGCCATTTTTGCCGTGCATATCGACAATGGCCTGTTCATGTCCAACAACGGCTACGAATATGCCCTGACATTATTCGCGGCCACACTCGCCTTGGCTGTTCAGGGCGCAGGACGGTTCGCGCTGGACAAGGTGCTGCTGGAGCGTTTCGGTGGTGCGGGGAACGGGCTGCGTACCGACGCATGATAATCCCTGACGTGATCACGACACGGCAATAGCGGTTGGACTGGTGCGCGCTCATAAGTGGAGCGCGCTTCTGTAATGTACAGGAATATGAATTATGTTGGTTAACGGTGTTTGGCAAGAGAATTGGCAGCCGGTACAGGCTAAAGACGATGAGGGGCGGTTTATTCGCCAGGTTTCGCCGTTTCGGCACTGGATCACGCCGGATGGTACGCCTGGCCCTACCGGCTCTGGTGGCTTCAAGGCCGAGAAAGGGCGTTATCATCTTTATGTCGCCTATATTTGCCCCTGGGCGTCGCGGGCGCTGATGGTCCGCGAGCTGAAAGGGTTGCAGGATATTATCGGCGTCACCGTCGTCAACCCGCGGCTGACCGATCAGGGCTGGCAGTTCGGCGGCTACCCGGGTGCCGACGAGGATACGCTTAATGGCGCGCGCTACATGCATGAGTTGTACACCCGTGCGGATCCCGAGATTTCCGGTCGTGCCACCGTGCCGGTGCTGTGGGACAAGCAGACCGGGACCATCGTCAATAATGAGTCTGCGGATATCCTGCGGATGCTGAACAGCGCCTTTGCAGGAATAGTGGATTCGGGCCCGGACCTTTACCCGGAGGACCTTGCCGGCGAGATCAACACTCTGAACGACTATATATATACAGATCTGAATAACGGTGTTTATCAGGCCGGTTTTGCGTCCAGCCAGCAGGCTTATGACGAGGCTTACGGTAAAGTGTTTGCCGCGCTGGATGAACTCGAGTCGCGGCTGGCCGATGGGCGCCTCTACCTGTTCGGTGACCGTCTGACGGAAACCGATGTGCGGCTGTTTGTGACCCTGGTGCGCTTCGATGCCGCTTATCACGGGCTGTTCAAATGTAACCGTAATACCCTGCGGGCCATGTCGTACCTGCACGCCTACATGCAGCGGATCCTGGCGCTTGAGGGTATCGCCAACACGGTGAATATCGATCATATCAAGGCGGGGTATTATTCCATCAAAGCCCTGAACCCCAGCGGGATTGTGCCGGCAGGGCCCGGTGCAATATAACCTCGGTCACTGGAATCCTTGACCGACGCTAAGAGAGTAACCGCCATGAATGTAAAACCGGATGTTCTGTTCATTTCTCACGGTGGCGGCCCTATGCCGTTGCTGGGGGATCCGGGCCATCGAGAGATGGTGGCTCGGCTCACGGAGATTGCCGGCCTACTGCGCAAGCCCTCCGCAATACTGGTTATCAGTGCTCACTGGGAGGAAGCGATACCGACCATCACCTCGGGGGCCAACCCGTCTCTGATCTATGATTACTTCGGTTTTCCGCCTGAGTCCTACGACATCAAGTATCCCTGCCCCGGTGAGCCTGTACTGGCGGGGCAGATCCACGAAGTGTTGGAACAGGCCGGTATTGCTGCGCGGCTCGATGAGCGGCGGGGCTTTGATCACGGCCTGTTTGTGCCACTTAAACTGATGTACCCGCAGGCAGATATTCCGTGTGTGCAGTTGTCATTGGTCAACAGCCTGGATGCCACTACGCACCTCGCGATCGGCCGTGCGTTACAGGCTCTGGATTACGAGAATCTGCTGGTGATTGGCTCCGGTTTCTCCTTCCATAACATGCGCGCCTTCTTTGCGCCAAATACCCCGGAGATTCAGGCCGGTAACGAGGCGTTCGAAGACTGGCTGGAAGAAACCTGTACCCGTGTAGGCATGGAGGAATCGGAGCGGGCGGAGCGATTTACGCATTGGGATCGCGCCCCCTGTGCCCGATTCTGTCATCCTCGTGAGGAGCACCTTCTGCCGCTGCACGTCTGTTACGGGCTGGCGGAAAAGCCCTGTGATGCCCATATCTCGGTAACGGTCCTGGGGAAAAAGTCGGGAATGCTGTATTGGGGAGCGGAGTCTCTGGCTGATTTATCCACTGAAGTAGCAGGCTAAAACGAGCACAAGTCATCATGCTGACTCTAAGGTGTCAGCAGACCCTGGCACCATGAGGCGAAAACCCCGTCATTCATGAAGTGGGGCTTCGACTTGCACGCTGCACCATCAGGCAGGAACCCCGATGTTCCGAAAGTATCACTCGGTAATAAATCGGGGGCTTTTGTCAGGTGACCGTCGAGTCAGCTCCGGATTAGAGTCAACAAGCCGTTCCGTGCATGCTTTCGCTGGAGCAAAGCTGGTGTGGAAGGCGTTGAAATTATTGATTACAACTAGGAGGTCACGCATGCAGATTATTGATGCGGTAACGCCTGGCGAACAACTGAAAAAAGAATATCTAGAACCCATCGGTATTTCTCAATACCGTCTTGCAAAAGAAATAGGGATACCGGCACAGCGCATTGGACAGATTATCGCCGGCAAGCGTTCAATAACCGCAGACACTGACCTCCGGCTCTGTCGTTTCTTTGGTTTGCCCAATGGTTATTGGTTACGGGCTCAGGCGGCTTACGACACCGAGATGGCAGAAAATGCCCTTGAGGAGCAGCTGAAGAATATTCGGCCATGGAATTTCGCGCCACAAATGGGCAGGGCATAACCAACGGCTAAGTAATGCGGTATAACAGGTGTGGTTCTGTCGTCATTCCCGGCGAAGGAGGGAATCCAGACATGTGGCGCAGAACGGTCAGACTGTGGTTCGCCTGCAAAGACACTGGATCCCCGTCCCCGCCTTCGCGAGGGTGACGATAAAGGCAAGCTAGCCCCAAAATCCACATCAGCTATAGGATATTGCTTAGGCCCGCTGACTGGCGACCCATTGGGTATAGCCCGTCAGGTACTTCTGCAGAAAATCGCGGGTACTTTCATCAATTAAGCGGCCTTCCTCATCAAAAGCGGTATGCGCACAAGCCAGGGCAAAATCCGGAGTCAGATACACTGGCGTCAGGGTCGCCGCAAGAATATCGCGCAGATGAACCTGAGCTCGGGCTCCGCCAAGAGTACTCATCGAACTGCTCATCACGCCGGTGGGCTTGCCACGCATCACCGAGTTGAACGCCGGCCGCGAAGCCCAGTCAATGGCATTTTTCAGTACACCAGGAACGCTGTAATTGTATTCCGGGGTAGCGATCACAAGACCGTCAGCCTCGGCGATGGCATCCAGCAAAGCCTGCACCGGTGCCGGTTTGGTGTCTCCATCCAGATCGCCGTTGTAGAGGGGGATGTCAGCAATATCGAACAACTCGATTGATGTACCTTCATCGACAAACTCTGCAACTGTTTTCAGTAGTTGGGTATTGAGGGATTCTTTACGTAAACTGCCACTGATGGCCAATATCTTCATCGTATTATTCTCCTGTAGATAAATTCTGATCTTGTTTAGTCTTATTGCAGGAACTTACAGCATGCGTTTTAGCGTGTCGTCCCGATGAACAAAGTGGTGGGTCAGAGCCATGCCGATGTGACCGATAATCAGCACGGTCAAGGCCCAGGCCAGCGGTGAGTGCAGGCTGCCGATAGTTGCGGCCCAGGCAATTTCATCACCTTTGGCAAAGATCTCAAGGCCGAATGCGGTCAGGCCATATCCACCGCCCAGCATGACCATGATACCGGTAAGCGGCATCAGCAGCATGCCGGCAAAGAGCAGACCATGGCCGGCTTTAACCAGCCTGGCGGTGGCAGGATCCTGGGCGGGGCGCTGATGACGCTGGGTCATCACCCACACCAGGCGAAGCACGATCATTACCAGCAGTAAGGTACCGATGGACACATGCCAGGGTACCAAGGTTTCACCTACCCAGTGTTCGCCCTCGGCGATACGATCCCCGAACTTGAGTAGCTGCCAACCGATCAGTGCCGCCATTAACCAGTGAAAGGTTTTACTGACGCTGCCATAGCGTTCTTTTGAGTCATGTTTCATGTTCTGCTCCTGTGTTGAGTCGTCGTGATTGCAGCTTACTGTTACCCTTCGCCAGCAAGCCCTTCCTTGCCAGCTTTTTTCCTGTGGTTGATGGGGCGTTATGCAATACTCTCAACGATACCCCCCTCCACCCGCAGCGCCGCGCCAGTGGTGGCGCTGGCCTGAGGGGAGGCCGCATAAATACACAGATTGGCAACTTCCTCCGGTGTGGCGAAGCGCTTGAGCAATGTTGAAGGGCGGTTCTCTGCCAGGAACAGGGTTTCCATTTGTTCCGCTGTCACGCCACGTTCCTTGCCCATTTCAGCCATCATGGCCTGAGCACCTTCGGTACGGGTAGGCCCGGGTAATATGGTGTTAACGGTCACGCCACTGCCGGCCAGTACTTTGGCCAGACCGCGAGAAAAGCCCTGCAACGCCGCCTTACTGACGCCGTAGTGCACCATTTCAGCCGGGATATTGAGCGCCGATTCACTGGAAATAAACTGGATACGACCCCAGCCGCGTGTTTGCATGCCCTTCGCGTAGTGTCGGGCCAGGCGCACACCGCTCATCACATTCACCTGAAAGATCTCTTCCCAGGCATCGTCGTTAATGTCGAAGAATGGACAGCCGCCATAGATACCCAGGTTGTTGACCAGGATATCGGTTTCCGGAAGGGATTCGATGATCGTTTGACAGCCTACCGCCGTTCCGGCATCGGCCACTATGCCGCCGACATCGTCACGGCCGCTGGCTTGGCGAATGTAATTCAGAGCCGTGTCCACCTTGGCTTGGTCGCGACCAACCAGGGTAACCTGGGCACCGGCTTTGGCCAGCCCGGTGGTAATCGCGAGGCCAATACCGGCCGTAGAGCCAGTGACTAGCGCCTGCTTTCCAGAAAGTTCGATGTGCATAAGTGAGCTCCTACCGTTTTGCATGGATTGTGAATATCTTGCCGACGTTAAGGTTAAGGTTAAGGCTCAGCCAAAACGGAATGCCGATATCTGTGTCTTGAGTACCTGTTGTGTCACCGATTGGTCGGATAAATTCTGTGTCGCAGTCATCATCTCGTTCTTTGCCTCTGCGATCCGGTATAGGGAGGTGGAATCACTATATTATTACTCTTAAAGTAAGAGAAGATGCTACCTTTAGGTAACTCTTCCTACTGTGGGTATGAAATAAGTGTTAGATCGATTTACTGGCATGCGGGTTTTTGTGCAGGCTATTGCTCAGGGCAGTCTTTCTGCGGCGGGCCGTGTCCTGGAGATGTCTCCCGCCATGGCGACCAAACATGTGGATGCATTGGAAGCGAGACTGGGCGTCAAACTGATGCATCGCACGACGCGACAACTGACTCTGACCGACTCTGGCACTGAATACCTGGAAGCCTGCCAGCGCATTCTGCAAGAGCTCGATGAAGCCGAAGCCGAAGTGACCGCGCAACGAGTTGAGGCTGTGGGCCGATTGCGCATGAACGTGCCTTTATCTTTCGGGACCCGCTTTATCGCGCCCTTGTTACCGGCCTTCAGCCGCCGATATCCACTGGTTGAAGTCGAGTTGGGGCTCAGCGATTCGCAGCAGGACTTAATACAAGAAGGGTGGGATCTGCTCGTTCGAGTTGGATATCTCGGCGATAGCACGCTCAAAGCGAGGCGATTAGGAGATTGCCCGATGCGGGTGTGTGCGTCACCGCAATACCTGGCGCGGCATGGCACTCCTCGGCGTGTTGCTGAACTGTCCGGACATAACTGTCTCAGCTATACCCTGTCTCGGCGGCAGAATAAAGGCAGCTGGTTTTTTGGTCGTGAAGGTGACATTCAGGTACGCGTGAAAGGCAACCTAAAGGCCGACAACGGCGATGCACTGCTGGCCGCAGCGCTGGAGGGGCAGGGGGTGATCTATCAGCCACATTTTATCGTTTCCGATGCGCTGGCTAGCAATGCACTGGTTGCTCTGGAACTCGACCACCCTCCTATCGACTTGGGAGGCCTGTATGTCCTCTTCCCCCCGGATCGCCGCCTGCCAGCAAAAGTAAGAGCGATGATCGACTATCTCGTTGAAGTATTTTCAGAATCGCCCTGCCAACAGCCATAGAGTGGACACTATAAACGTCTAAGCGATTCCACTGGGAATTCGGCCGCTGACACTATGGCGAACATACATAGTTGCGCCCTTGCAACTCCGATTATTTTACCCCCAGTCGTGGTGAAGCGGGCTTCTTGCAATCCACCGTGTTTGCCAGAGCTTCGCTGGGCAAAAAAAGCCGCTACAGCAGCAGCGGCTTATATCCCCAGGGTTTACGGGGCATTCAGTAAGAATGACTGAATGAATGTAAATTATGCGGTGTAATTAGAACTTGATGGACTCACCATCCTCTGGAACCAGTACTCGGTCCTCGATTTTTTGTTCCTTCACAAATTCATTCAGTTCCTTGCGGCTGAGTGACATGTGGTTAACGGCATCCATATGCACTGCCACAATCGCGGCTTGAGGCGCAGCATCATACGCTTGACGAGTGTCCTGCTTGCCCATAATGATGGGATGCTCTTCAAAACCGGTCATAAGAGCGCTGCCGGTGTTGAGGATGACCATATCAGGCTTATCCTGTTCCAACACTTCACTCACTTCAGGTCGCCAGACTGTGTCGCCAGCTAAATAGACTGTTTTAAACTCGGGAGCAGAAAACACCACGCCCATGACCGAACCCAGAGACTCCGCAAAAGCAGCGTTTGCATACAGAAGATCTGAACCATGTTGCCCCCCTGTCTTCTTCATCGTCACACCATTGAACGTAGTGCTGTCATTGAGCACTCGCACGTCTTTAAAGCCTTGATCACGAATAGTTTTGGCGTCCGTTTCGTTTTGTACAAACACCGGTAGGTTCTTAGGAATTTGCTTTTGCGCAGCATCGTCCCAATGGTCCGTGTGGGTGTGGGTTACGATCACTGCTTCAACATTGTTCAGTACATCATTCACCGAGAATGGCAGCCCCACTAGGGGGTTGCGCAGCTCACTGCGGTAAGTACCTTCAAAACCCGGCCAAGCACTTTTAGGGGCCAGCATGGGGTCCACAAGGAATGTCGTACCGTCAAAATCGATTTTGACGGTGGCGTTGCGAATCAGTTGTACCTCTACCGAATTACCTGAAGGTGTTTCCGGTGCAGCCCAGGCGGAAGTAGCGGAAACTCCCAGTGATAAAGATAATAAAAGAGGACTCATAGTTTTTACTAAGTGCATGATGTGATTTCTTATGTTTTGAATGTATGGCTATTTTAAAGCATCAGCACTTAGCCCATAATTGACCCAACACTCAACTATCGAAACATTTGGGTCAAAGTATTATGTCTCAGTCTATGCCTACCGTCGCTCTCATAACCTACCCAAACTTCAGTCCCTTTCATTTTGGTGTGCCGTTCATGATCTTCAGTGCCATGCAACCCGAGCAAGCACTGTTTGATCTGAAGATAGTGACCCCGCATGGTGATATGCAAACTGCCGAGCGAGCCCTGTCAGTACAGCCAGATGGCGGTTTGGAGCTGGTTGCACAGGCGGACATCGTGATAGTGCCTGGCTGGCATGATCTGGACGCAATTCCCGAAACCGCCCTGATGGATGCCTTACACCAAGCACACCAGCGTGGCGCCTACGTGGTAGGACTTTGTTATGGCGCATATGCACTGGCCTATGCGGGTTTACTTGATGGAAAACGTGCTTCGACACACTGGATGGCTGAACAAGACTTCACACAGCGCTTTCCAAACGTGCAGCTGGATATGAATGCGTTATATGTGGATAACGACCGCCTGATCACGTCCGCCGGTACCGGAGCAAGCCTAGACTGCTGCCTCTACATTGTGCGCAAGTTCTACGGTCAGAAGATCGCCAATAAAGTGGCGCGTATGATGGTGCTTCCGCCGCATCGCGAAGGTGGTCAGGCCCAGTTTATTGAGCAACCTGTTGCGACGTCCACCCAAGATGCAAGAATCAACCAACTGTTAGACTATCTGAGGATACACTTGAACCAACCCCACTCGGTTGACGACTTGGCACAACGTGCAGTCATGAGCCGAAGCACTTTCACTCGACATTTTAGCAAGGCGACTGGTATGTCGTTGGGCGAATGGCTTACCAACGAACGGTTGCAACGTACACGGGAATTATTGGAAAGCACGACGCTGTCGGTGGAATCTATTTCAGCTTTAGTAGGATTTCAAACACCTACTTCTTTACGTAAACATTTCAAACGCAGAAACCAAGTCAGCCCAAGCGAATGGCGTCGAACTTTTGGCCGTGAATAATGATGAGGTAGAGCTGTCATCATCAATCAAAGCTAAATTGTGATGAATCATTATCATGTTCGATGTGACCCCGAGTAGGGGCTGAACAATTGGCAACGGTAACCTGACTGTCAATAATAGGCGTCAATGTTAAGTTGAAAATCACGGGTAATCGGTAGTCTTTATTTATCATCTTCTTTTATGGTTTTTCTGAAACCGTTGATGGAGCTGCCCAGGTCATGTCCTAGACCACGGAGCTTTTTTGAGCCGAATAACAGCACCAGAATAAATACCACAATAAGAAGCTGCCATGCACTAACACCACCCAGTCCCATAAGTCTATCTCCACTTTAATGACCGATATCTTCACCGTCAGGGCATGCAGGGAATAAACCACCTGTGTGCCGGTTTAAGTAACCGTACGGCATGTAAGAAACAACCGCTCTTCATATCGGCCGCCGGGACTTTCCCCTATTGTTCCGGAGGCAGATAATCTGAACGGTGGTTTCAATTAACGATTTATTCTATTTCTTCGTAGGGCAGGCCCACGTAGTTTTCCGCAATGGTTTTACGCCCGGCTTCGGAGCCGACAAAATACTCAAGCTCGGTCTGCAGCATACGTTTGGTGAAGGCGTCGTTTTCCGGGAAATCGTGCAGCATACTGGTCATCCACCAGGAGAAACGCTCTGCTTTCCAGATCCGGCGCAGACAAATCTCGGAGTATTTTTCCAGTAGTTCGGTGCGCCCTTCCTGATAGACCTTGACCAGAATACGGTACATGGTATTAACGTCACTGGCGGCCAGGTTTAACCCCTTGGCGCCGGTAGGCGGTACTATGTGAGCGGCGTCACCGAGCAGGAACAGTTTGCCGTATTGCATCGGCTCCACCACGAAGCTGCGCAGCGGCGCTATGCTCTTCTCCAGAGATGGGCCGGTTACCAGCTTGGCGGCCTGTTCGGCCGGCAGACGACTGCGGAGCTCTTCCCAGAAGCGTTCGTCGGACCAGTCTTCCACTTTTTCTGTTGTCGGCACCTGGACATAATAACGGGTACGAGTGGATGAGCGCATGCTGCACAGGGCAAAGCCACGCTCATGACGCGCGTAGATCAGCTCGTCGTGTACCGGCGGAGTATCCGCCAGCAGGCCCAACCAGCCGAAAGGGTAGACTCGCTCAAACTCGGTGAGTACCTCGGACGGAATCGACTTGCGTGATACCCCATGGAAACCGTCACAGCCGGCGATATAGTCACAGTCTAGGCGATAGGTTTCACCGTCCTTTTCAAAGGTGATATAAGGTCTGCCGGCTTTCATGTCATGAGGCTGAACGTTGCCGGCCTGATAGATGGACTTGGCGCCGCAGGCTTTGCGGGCGGCCATCAGATCACGGGTCACCTCGGTCTGGCCGTAGACCATCACGGTCTTGCCGCCGGTCAGGGTTTTCAGATCGATATGCTCCAGCCGGCCATCGAGTGCCAGTTCAAAGCCATCGTGCACCAGGCCTTCGGCATCCATCCGTTCGCTGACACCGGCTTCACGCAGCAGATCAACCATGCCCTGCTCAAGTACGCCGGCACGAATACGGCCCAGTACATATTCTGGTGTCTGGCGCTCTATAATTATATTGTCGATACCTGCCTTATGCAGTAACTGGCCCAGTAACAGGCCCGCCGGGCCAGCACCAATAATCGCGACTTGTGTTTTCATGTCTTTCTCCATGACAGATATCAATGGGTTGTTATTATGTTGTTAAGTTGTATTTTTAGTTAAATTAAGGCCGATATAAAGGGATTATTGAGGGTTGTAATTGGACTTTTTTAAACAACAGGAGAGGGTGTGAAGGAAAAAATCCCGACTTTTAAACTGTACGGAGAAAAAGGGAGTTGGATGACTCCCGATCTGTTGCATTATGAGTCTATCGCCCAGCGCAGCAGTCTGCATGATTGGGAAATTAAGCCGCATCGACACAGCGATTTATACCAGTTTCTCTATGTGCAACAAGGGCAAGTTGAGCTTAATATTGAGGGTGAAATCAGCATAGTTGAGGGGGGAGTATTACAGTGGATCACGCCTTTGTGTGTGCATGGTTTTCGTTTTTCTCAGAATGTACGTGGAGGAGTACTGACCCTGGCAATCCCCCTGGTTTCTCGTTTCGAGGAGAGCATGAATATGCCGATAGCTTTTGGTGCCTCTTCGCTTATTTTGGAGATAGGAGAGGATCGCACGTTTCTTGATTCTCTGTTTACATCGTTGGAGCAGGAATACAGCCACTATACTCCGGGAAGGGAGCTAGCGTTGGAAGCCTGGATTAACTTGTTGCTGACTTGGTTGCAACGGCGAAGTATCGAGCAGCATGCGTTCAGCGAGCCGCGCCCGAAGGGATATGCCTATTTTGCTCGTTTTTCCAGCATGGTAGAGCATCATTATCCTGAACAATGGTCGGTACAAAAATATGCAACAACTCTGGGGGTCTCGGTGGTACGGTTGAATACCATCTGCCATCAGGTGAGCAAACAGACGGCGTTGCAGTTTATTCATCAACGACAGTTGCTGGAGGCGAAGCGCAGCCTTATCTATACGGCCATGACCGTAGCACAGGTCTCTGACAGTTTAGGGTTCAGTGAGCCGGCTTATTTTTCTCGGTTTTTTAGAAGACTGACAGGGCTCTCACCCAGCGAGTTTCGACAGGCTGGAGTCGGGCAATTAAGCGGGTTAGCAGGCCCTAGCGTTACCCATGAATAAACTTTATTCGGGTCGGCTGCCGTTCCATGACCGCTGTAATAGAGCCCGAATCGCTTTACGTTCTAGTGGTCGGGGATTCCAGTAGGGGTTCTTGACTACAATATCGGCGGCATAGTCCAGCTCGCTTTCCTTCAATCCCAGATCCTTCAACGCTATGGGCGCTCCCAGACTGACGGCAAAGTCATAGAGGCCATCGCCGATATTATTGCCGAACAGCTTGGTTATTGGTGTCAGCGTCTCGGCTGCTGCAATGGCGTTATAGGCGATGGTATGTGGCAGCGTGATTGCGTGGGTGGCTGCATGAGGCAGGTTGAAACTGCCGCCCAGGGTATGGCACAGCTTGTGGTGCAGAGCCATACCGACGCTGCCGAGTACGGAACCGCATAGCCAGGCACCGTAAAGGGCATCGGTACGCGCTTGGATGTCGATTGGGTTTGCAACGATAAGGGGCAATGCGTGTTTTAGGGTACGAATCCCCTCGATTGCCATCAAGGAGGTGACAGGGTTACGGTTCAGGGCATAGAGTCCTTCCACCGCATGAGCCATGGCATTGAGACCACTGGTGATACTTATCTGGACCGGCAGGCTCAGAGTCAGTTCGGGGTCGTAGATCACGACTTCGGGCAAGATGGAGATATCACTGACCGTGGTTTTTATCCTATTTTCGGTCTGACCCAGTACCGAAGTGACTTCGGAACCGGCATAGGTGGTGGGCACCACCAGCTGCGGTGCGTTATTACGATAGGCGATGGCCTTGCCCAAACCAATGGTGGAGCCACCGCCGAGGGAGACGACACAATCGGCACCGCACGCAGCAAAGATGGTCATGGCTTGCTCGGTGACCGCCACCGGGGTGTGCATGATGGCGTTGGTGTAGATACCGGCACTCAGGGTGCACAGTTGTTCGCTCAAGAGCTGGGCATTGGGGTGCTGAGAAGGAGTAGATAACACCAGGGCCCGGGTGCCACCCAGTCGGCGTAGTTCCTTGGCTATCTGCCGGATCGAGCCTGCTCCGAATACGATGCGGGCAGGGTTGCTCGTGTAGACGAAAGATTGCGCCATAACATCCTTTTGTTATCAACGTGAATGATGCAGACCCGGCCTCAAATCCCCTTGACGTCGGGCCCTGCTGGTTTAGAACACCTTGGTCATATTGATTCGGAATAGGTCACCCTGCGGGCCGTTTTTGACTTCATATTCATTCAGGTAGGCGGCGCTCATGCCAAAGCCCAGGTTCGGCCAGAAGTAGCTGGCCTCCAGGCCCAGAGCGTGCTTTTCCCGCTTGCCGGGCACGGAATCGCCGCCGGTGTTTTCTTCCAACTGCCAGCCGTCATAGCCGAGCAGTCCCAGCTGTATACCGTTGTCCAGGCGCTTGCCCAGCCCCCATTCCACCAGCCAACTGTCGCCTCGGTCGATACCCTTGTCGTCATCGAAGTTGATTTCGTAACGAGATAGTGCCGAGAAGGACCAGGTCTTGGCCGCGTCCGGATAGAAGGTGCTGCCGAGGGTGATCATGGTGCTCTTGTACCCCTTGCCGGGGGAGGTCGGCTCGGAGGTGCTGCCGGTGTCAAACCAGACCCCGGAGGCAAATACGGCATCCCATTGCTGACCATGCCAGCCGAGGATAACCGGACCGACAAAAATATCACCCACGCCGCCGTCTGAGCTGTCGATACCGGAGATATTGAAATCCAATGAATTATGCAGGATAGGAATGATGATATCGAAGCCGTAGTCGGCATTGAGAAACTTCTTGTCGGTAATATGGATAAAACGGTTGGCTAAGGCGGTGACCGAACCTGTGTTGTTACCGGGTACAGCGTTGCCATTGTTGTCGCTAAGCT
This sequence comes from Oceanisphaera sediminis, assembly GCF_039539745.1. Taxonomy (NCBI): domain Bacteria; kingdom Pseudomonadati; phylum Pseudomonadota; class Gammaproteobacteria; order Aeromonadales; family Aeromonadaceae; genus Oceanisphaera; species Oceanisphaera sediminis. Next base: position 120,958 of record NZ_BAABDS010000036.1, on the reverse strand, counting down.
GGTTGATTTCGTACCGAACAGCGTAGCCACGATAGTAGGTGCCGGGTGGGGGTACGGACGATCCCTTAACCTCTGCGACCCCGGGTACATAGTGGCCGGTTACGGCCAGGGCTGCGCCGGGAGTACATAGCAGTAAGGCCATGAGGGCCTTTATCTTAAAGCTGTTTTTCGGGTTCGGTGAATAGGCTGGGTGATCACTTTTCATACGAGTTTCCTTACTGTGGAAAGTTGCAACTTTATTCATGGGTTCACCTCGATGGTGTTAGTTGTCAGCGTCCTTGCAGTTACCGAACTACTGAAAATTTATAAATATTGGTTTCATTGATACAACAAAAATAAAACAATTGATCGGTGGTGAATAATGAATAATGAGCCCTTTACTATATTTGTTTCGATATAGTAAAGGGCCGGCAGCGGGAATAGTTGAAGGTTATTGGAGGAATAACAACAGCACTGAAATAGTGAAGAAGGCGGTGACTGTGGTCAGCATCAGGGCACTGGCGGTGAAGTTGCGGTGTCCATACTGACTGCCGAAAATGGGATAGATGCTCATCATCGGCATCGCTGCCAGCAGGATAGCCGCCAGTTGCAGTTCGGGCGCGAAGGGCGGCAGCAGCCAGATCAGTAACGCCACCAGCAAGGGATGGACAAGCAGTTTGCCGACCAGAACCGGCGTGATGCCGACGAGCTTGCCCTTGAGCGGACTGCCGACTAGGGAGGCGCCGATCATGAACAAAGCGATCGTCGCCGAGGACTGGCCCAGCATTTTCAGGGTGGTGTTGACCGCTTTAGGCAAGGTTATGTCCAGGGTCGAAATCAGGAGGCCGGTAGCGATGGCGATGACCAGCGGGTTGCGGAGTATTTGTTTAGGCAATTTGAGTAATACCCGGCCCAGGGACAGGCCGGTACTGCGCGAGGCATGGAACTGCAGCAGCGTCATCGATAACGGTATGATCAGCAGGGCCTCGACCAGCAATGCCATGGAAAAGGCCTTGCCAGCGCTGCTTTCCACTACCTGTAACAACACGGGAAAGCCGAAATAGGGGGTGTTGGGCATGGTCATGCCCATGGCCTTCAGGGAGGCGAGCACCGGCTCATTGCCGAGTACCTTCCGGGTCAATAACAGCCCCAGCCCCATCATCAGTAGCGTACCCAGACCATAGGCCAGCATAAAGCCAGGCTCGATGATCTCTTCGATGTCCATGGAACCCAGGGTACTGAGGATCAGCCCCGGCATGGCAAAGTAGAGTACAAAGCGACCCAGGCCGGGGATTGCTTCATGGGGGAGCATGCGCCAGCGCACAGCGGCGTAGCCGATAGCAATCAGCAGGAAAATGGGAGCGGTAATGGACACTATGGCCAGCAAGAGTATCTCCATTTATGTGATCGAATAATTCAGTGGTCGGTGGCTGCCAGTATTTCCTCGAACCAGGCAGAGGTCGCGCCTCCTTCCAGCAGATGCTGCTGCAGCCGGGCCAGGTCCAGCTCGATACCGCATTGCTCCTTGATAAGCGTAAACAGGTGGCGATCACCGCCGATGGCCTGCTTGCAGGCCGCCTTGACCAGATTTGCCGCCTGATCCCGTGGCATCTGTCGGGCCAGGGCAAAGGTGGCGGCCTCGGCGAAAATTACCCCGTTGTACAGTCCCAGGTTGGCCTGCAGCCTGTCGGTGTTGATCACCAGATGGTTGAGTGCATCTTCGGCGTGGTGCAGGGCCACCGCCGTACACATCAGCATGGTGGGTAACACCAGCCATTCCTGGGTCCAGGCGCTGCCGCTGCGCTCGTGCTCCTGCAGCATGGCCTGATGCATTTGTCCGATCTGACCGGCATTGTGACGGGCCATGGCGACCAGGATCTCGGCGTTCACCGGGTTGCATTTTTGGGGCATGGTGGAGGATCCGCCGCCATTGGTGAAGGTGATCTCACCCACCTCGGTCTGGCTCAGCCATAGCCAGTCCTGACCTGTTTTTCCGAGTAGCCCTGTGGTCAGTGCCAGCCAGTTGGCCAGCTCTACGAGGCTGTCGCGCTGGGTATGCCAGTTGCGGCCGGCGGCCAGGTTCAGTCGCTCGGCCAGCCGAATGGCGATGGCTGGGGCCTGCTCGCCCATGGCGGCCAGGGTACCGACGGCCCCGGCCAGCTGTACCTTGAGCAGGCGCGGTTTCAGTTGTTGCAGCCGTTCCTGCTGGCGCAGCAGCGGGGCCAGCCAGTTGGCGACCTTGAAGCCGAAGCTCATGGGTACCGCCTGCTGGGTTCGAGTACGGCCGGCGGTCAGGGTATGGCGATGAGCCCGGGCCAGTCGGGCCAGGAGGTCGATGATCATGGTCAGCCGGGCTTCATAGAGGCCGAGCAACTCCCGGCAATTGAGTACCAGCGCGGTATCAACAATATCCTGACTGGTGGCGCCGAAGTGCACCCAACGTGCCTGTTCGGCGGGCAGTGCCTGCTTCAGTGCCTTGACCAGGGCCGGTACCGGCACCCCGGCCGCCGCAGTGCCGGACGCCAGCTTGATGGCGGGCAGTTCGAGGATGGCGGCGGCCCGGGCGATGGCGTCGGCGGCCTCGGCGGGGATCAGGCCGCAGTCGGCCTGGGCCAGTGCCAGCTCGCCCTCGACTTTCAGCATGGCGGTGATCTGCGCCTCATCGCCCAGCCAGCGAGCGGCATCCGGGTTGGACAGCAGTTCCCGGAACAGGGCGGAATCAAAAGGAGAGATGGAAAACATGTCGGCCTCGCTGCAATGACGGTTGCTGGTTCAAGGGTATAAAAAGGGAAACCGTTCCCATAGCCATTATGACTCACGAGTCGCCATGGCTATGGACAAGGTCTGCCAAGATACTCCCGTTTGGGCGGGAGTGATATTCGCCAGGCCTGCTGGCGCAGGCCTGGCGATGTTTACGCCACTGCTTTCAGGGCAGTGCTTGCCGCGTCGCTTCCATTCCAGCGCGGCGGTGCCGGTGATGCGTATACCCGCAGATGACCTAGGTTGATTCCGTTTATACCTCGAAGAACACGGTTTCCTGGTCACCCTGCATATGAATATCGAAGCGATATTCCACACCGGTACCGGTTTCTTCACGCCGGGCGATCAGGGTCTGGCGACGCTCGGCGGGCACCTGATTCAGCACCGGATCCGTTTCGTTGGCCGTGGCTTCATCGGCAAAGTAGATACGGGTATAGGCATGGCTCAGCAGACCACGCAGAAACACCACCACAGTAATGAAGGGCGCGTGACCGTCCTGGGCCGCTCCCGGCTTGACGGTATCGAAGCTGAAGCTCAGATCCATGCTGGTGCCGGTGCCACAGCGGCCAAAGCCCAGAAAGCCCTCGTCCAGAGCGCGGTCGGCGCGGTTATCCAGCGGGTGGTTGAAACGACCGGCGGCATTGGCCTGCCAGATTTCGATCATGGCGTCATCCACCACCGCCCCCTGGCCATCGAACACCTGGCCGGTGACGCGGATGCGCTCACCCTTTACCTCACCCTTGACCAGCTGACTGCCGGCGACTTGGGAGTAAGGATAGTGATATTGCTGGGCAGTCAGGCCGTAGGCGAAGTAGGGACCGACGGTTTGCGACGGGGTTTGTTTCATGGTCATGGCTCAGGCCTCCACAGGGGTGGCGTTTACACCACGCAGTACGATATTGAAGATATAACCCAGGGCGAAGCCTTCTTCGGTCACATCCAGGGAAAAATCGCTGATCAGCCGGTCGCGGGCTGCCGCCGGGGTGGCTTCGAAGATGGGATCCAGGGGCAGCAGGGGATCGCCGGGAAAGTACATCTGGGTCACGATGCGGGTGGCGATGGACGGTCCGAACAGAGAGAAGTGGATATGGTTCGGACGCCACGCATTGGGATGGTTACCCCAGGGATAGGCGCCGGGCTTGATGGTATAGAACTTGTAGCGGCCCTCGGCATCGGTCAGGCAGCGACCCGAGCCCAGGAAGTTGGGATCCAGCGGCGCCTCGTGCTGGTCAGCCTTGTGCACATAACGGCCGGCGGCATTGGCCTGCCAGATCTCGACCAGGGTGTTGGCCACCGGCTGGCCGAATTCGTCGAATACCTGGCCGGTCACCACGATGCGCTCACCGAGGGGCTCGCCGTTGACCCGGCCGTTCTTGGTCAGATCGTGATCCAGCGGTCCTACTACTTCCGGGCCAAAGGCCGGGCCGGTCAGTTCGGCCAGCTCGGGATCGATTTTCACCAGGCTCTGGGACACGCCGCGCAGGGTGGACGACTTGTATTCCGGCGAGAGATAGGCGGGATGGCTGGACCAGTCCCTGTTGGTAATGCTGCTCATGATCATTGTTCCTCTTGGTTTTCGAGTTCGTTATAGACTTCCTTGGCGATGCGGAAGGCGACATTCGAGAAGGGTACACCCGCATACACGGCGAGGTGCAGCAGGGTTTCCTGTACTTCCGCCTTGCTGGCGCCGGTATTGCGGGTGGCGCGAATATGCATGGCCAGCTCTTCTTCATGGCCGAGTGCGGCCATCAGGGCGATGGTCAGCAGGCTGCGATCCCGCTTGCTCAGACCGGGGCGGCTCCAGACTGAGCCCCAGGCGCCTTCGGTGATAAAGGTCTGAAAGGGCTCGTCGAAGGCACTTTTATTGGCATTGGCCCGGTCGACATGGGCGTTGCCCAGCACAGCACGGCGTACCTGCATGCCCTGGTCAAAACGGCTCGGTTCTGGGTGGTGCTGATGAAGAAAATCGAGGATCAGCGCCGCCAACGCGGCCGGTTGCTCGACGCAGGGCAGGTGGCCGGCGTCCTTGATGACTTTGAAGCGGCTGTCCGGGATCAGAGCGGCGGTGCTCTGCACCAGAGCCGGCGGGGTGGCGCCGTCCTGATCGCCGACCACACACAGGGTCGGCTGGGTCAGGCGCGCCGAGCTGTCGCTCAGATCCGCATCACGAATGGCGGCGCAGGTACCTATATAACCTTCCAGCGGGGTACGGACCAGCATGTTGCGCCACAGGGCCAGTTCCACCGGCTTTTGGCCGCGGAATTCGGCGGCAAACCAGCGTTCCATCACGGCGTCGGCGATAAAATCGATGCCCTTGTCGCGGATAGTAGTGATGCGATCTTCCCAGCCATGGACAGGACCTATCTTATGGGCGGTGTCGCACAGGATTAGCTCTTTCACCAGCTCCGGCCGGCGGGCGGCCACGCCCTGGGCGATGATGCCTCCCACCGACAGGCCACAGAGGGCCACCTGGCTCAGCTCGAGCTGGTCGAGCAGGCCGATCAGATCCTCGATGTGGTCATCGATATGGTAGGGGGCTGGGGGACAATCCGACAGGCCGTGGCCGCGTTTGTCGTAGCGTAAAAAACGGTATTTACCGGCCAGAAAGGGGAGCAGTGGCTCCCATACCCGCATATCGGTGCCGAGAGAGTTGGAAAAGACCAGCAGGGGCAGGTGGCTAGGACCGTCCAGTCGGTAGTGGAGCATGACTCCGTTGATTGCCAGGGTCTGTGTCATGATGTTGGCCTGTGTTGGCTACAGAAAAATACTGAGCTTAATGTTGCCCAAAGTAATGATTATGTAAAATAAGGTTTTATTAATTTAATATATTGAAATCGATATGAAATGTGCAGGTGTGTGATGAGGAGGCAGTTCGACGACAGAAATTAGGCTTTCGATTTTAGATTCGATAGGTTCTCGTAGTTTATTTTTTTCTCTGGTGGTCATACAGCTCTGAGTAAATAGGAATAGCCAAGCATGAGGCTTTACGGCTAAGCATATCGTTTTCGATATAGTATTTAGCTTGAATTTCATTTTTCACTCCCATTGTTAATAATTAGGCTTAGGTAACATTGATATAACATTACTGTCTACTCCGGATCGTAACTGTTTACTGGCAGAGGGCGCCATGACCCTGGTGATCAACCCATAAGGTCATTCTCTGCGTAACCGGCAGTTTGTCACTGCTGATACCAATCTAAAGAAAGGATGTTTTATGACAACCAGTTCTTATCAGAACCTTGAGCTGCAGCCCCTGGCTGGTCAATGGCGGCCCGGACGCTCCGAGCGTAAACTGCAAGTCGTTAACCCTTATACTCAGCAGTCTCTGCTGGAACTGAACCTGGCTACCCGGGAAGATCTTGACGAAGCTTTCGTTACCGCGCGCGAGGCCCAAAGAGGCTGGGCGGCCATGGCGCCGGCTGCGCGTGCCGCCGTCATGCTGAAAGCGGTGGAGATTTTTGATAAGCGCAGGGAAGAAATTGTCGAGTGGATCATCAAGGAGTCGGGTAGTACCCGCATCAAGGCGCAAATCGAGTGGGGAGCGGCCCGCGCCATTACCCTGGAAGCGGCAAGCTTCCCGTCTCGGGTGCACGGCCGCATCTTGCCTAATGACATCCCGGGTAAAGAGAGCCGGGTTTATCGCAAGCCGCTGGGTGTGGTGGGCGTGATCAGCCCCTGGAACTTCCCCCTGCACCTGACCCAGCGTTCGCTGGCGCCGGCCCTGGCCCTGGGTAACGCCGTGGTGGTCAAGCCGGCCAGCGATACGCCGGTCACCGGTGGTCTGCTGCTGGCGCACATCTTCGAAGAAGCCGGTCTGCCAGCGGGCGTGTTGAGTGTGGTGGTGGGGTCCGGTGCCGAGATCGGCGATGCCTTCGTAGAGCATCCGGTACCCGGCTTTATTTCTTTTACCGGCTCGACCGAGATCGGCCTCAATATCGGTCGTCTGGCCAGTGGCGGCAAGCACCTCAAGCATGTCGCGTTGGAACTGGGCGGCAACAGCCCCTTCGTGGTGCTGGCCGATGCCGATGTGGAGCAGGCGGTCAACGCCGCCGTGGTCGGCAAGTTCCTGCACCAGGGCCAGATCTGCATGGCGATCAACCGCATCATAGTGGAGCAGCCGCTGCTTGAAGAGTTTAGCCGCCGTTATGCGGAACGGGTCAAGGCGCTGCCCTACGGGGATCCGAGCAAGCCCGACACCGTGGTGGGCCCGGTGATCAACGCCAAGCAGCTGCAGGGTCTGCTCGCCAAAATCGAAACCGCCAAGGCCGAAGGCGCCACCCTGCTGGTGGGCGGCGAGGCGCAGGGCAATGTGCTGCCGCCCCATGTGTTCGGCAATGTCACCGCCGACATGGAGATCGCCCGCGAAGAAATTTTCGGTCCCCTGGTGGGTATTCAGACCGCCCGCGACGAGCAGCACGCCCTGGAGTTGGCCAACCAGAGTGAATATGGCCTGTCTAGCGCCGTCTTTACCGGCAGCCTGGAGCGGGGCGTGCGCTTTGCCCAGGGCATTCAAGCAGGCATGACGCATATCAACGACATGCCGGTCAATGATGCACCCAACGCCGCCTTTGGTGGCGAAAAGAGCTCGGGCCTGGGGCGTTTCAACGGTGAATGGGCAATCGAGGAGTTTACCACCGACCACTGGATTACCGTGCAGCACGAGCCGCGTCGTTATCCATTCTGATCGAACCCGTTGCCTGTTTAAGCAAGGAGCATCCATGTTTTCATCTATCAAGGTCAAATTTGTTGCCGCGGCCTGCCTGGTATTGCCAGCGGCGCTGGCCAGCTTCTCTGCCAACGCCAGTGGCGATGGTCAGTGGAAGGGCGGCGAGCATGTCTATCAGAAGGTCTGTGGCCACTGTCATGAAACCAGTGGCGAAATCGGCCCTGTGCTGGCCGGTCGTGGCCTGCCGCCGGTCTATATCAGCACCATAGTGCGTCAGGGCTTCCGGGCCATGCCGGCGTTCCCGGCTTCCTTTATCGATGACGTCTCGCTGCAGCAGGTCGGCGAGTACATTCAACAGCTGCCGGCCCCCGGACAGGAGTAATCATGAGCATTGAACGTCGTTCCGTACTCAAGGGCATGGCGCTGGGCGGACTGGCCGGTCTGGCCCTGGGCCGCGCCGGCCTGGCCAGTGCCGGTACTGCCGCCGAGCCTCTGACCCGCAAACCCCTTCTGGTGCTGGTGAGTGGTGACGAAGCTGAAGCTGTCTTTGCCGGCGGCGCCCGGGCGCACCCGGCCGTCGGTACCACCACCGTGTTGCGTACCGATCATGGGCTGGAATTCATTTCGGCCCTGCAGCGTCGGTTGAAGGGATCTTCCGGCGAGCGCATCATCGGCCTGGTCGATGATGCCAGCGGCACCCTTATTCTGGATCTGGCCCGCAGCGCCGGTGCCCGTTTGCACTGGTCCGGTCAGCATGTCACCGAGGGCGGCCAGTCCCGCCACCGGGTGTCGGCTACCTCGGGCGTGACTGATTGCATCGGTCAGTTTGCGGCCCTGACCGACGGCTGCAGCCGTCCATCCGCCTTGCCGGAGCAAACGCTGGCCGCCAGTCGCCAGTGGGCGCCGGCCCTGGGTTTTGCCCTGGCCTCGCCGGAGCCGGGTCGTCGCTACCTGCGCGCCGCGCCGCCGGCCCATGCCGTAGCCTTGACCGGCCACTATGTTTCATTTTCCATCGAGACCTGAAGGAACCCGAGATCATGAGTGAACAAAACTATAAGGTATTGCCGACGGGTGTCGAGCAGGGGGATTTCCATCAGGCGATAGAGAAGTTTCGTTCCCTGCTGGGTGCAGAAAATGTGCTGGTTGAAGAGGCACAGCTCAAGCCCTACAACAAGATCATGATGCCCAGCGACGATACCGAGCACGCCCCTTCCGCCGCCGTGACCGCCACCACCGTCGAGCAGATTCAGGGCGTGGTCAAGATCTGTAACGAGTTCAAGATCCCGGTGTGGACCATCTCCACCGGCCGTAACTTCGGTTACGGCACGTCCGCCCCCCATCATCGCGGACAGATCATCCTGGATCTGAAGAAGATGAACAAGATCCTTCATGTGGATGCGGAACTGGGTACCGCCCTGGTCGAGCCGGGCGTGACCTACCAGCAGCTGTACGATTACATCCAGGAAAACAACCTGCCGCTGATGCTGTCCTTCTCGGCGCCGTCGGCCATTGCCGGCCCGCTCGGCAACACCATGGATCGCGGCGTGGGTTATACCCCCTATGGCGAGCACTTCCTGATGCAGTGTGGCATGGAGCTGGTACTGGCCAACGGTGAGGTTTACCGGACTGGCATGGGCGGTGTGGAAGGCGACAAGGCCTGGCAGGTATTCAAGTGGGGTTACGGCCCGACTCTGGACGGCATGTTCACCCAGGCCAACTACGGTATCTGCACCAAGCTGGGCTTCTGGCTGATGCACAAGCCGCCGGTGATCAAGCCGTTCGAGATCCAGTTTGACGAAGAAACCGATATCGCCGAAATCGTCGAGTTTATCCGTCCATTGCGCATCAATCAGGTGATCCCCAACTCGGTGGTAATCGCCGGCGTACTGTGGGAAGCGTCCACCGCCGGGGTGCGTCGTTCCGACTACACCACAGAGCCGGGGGCTACCCCGGATGCCATTCTCAAGCAGATCCAGAAAGACAAACACCTGGGGGCCTGGAACGTTTACTGTGCCCTGTACGGTACCAAGGAGCAGGTGGAGGTAAACTGGAATATCGTCACCGGCGCGCTCAAGCAACTGGGCAAGGGGCGTATCGTCACCGAGGAGGAGGCGGCCGGCACAGAGCCGTTCACCTACCGTGCCAAGCTGATGTCCGGTGTGCCCAACCTGCGGGAATTCGGCCTGTACAACTGGCGCGGGGGCGGCGGCTCCATGTGGTTTGCCCCGGTCAGCCAGGCCAAGGGCGTCGAGTGCGATAAGCAGTATGCGCTGGCCAAGCAGATACTCAACAAGCACGGCCTGGACTATGTGGGCGAGTTTATCGTCGGCTGGCGTGACATGCACCACGTCATCGACGTGCTCTACGACCGTACCAACCCGGAAGAGACCCAGCGTGCCGACGCCTGTTTCAACGAGCTGCTCGACGAGTTCGAGAAGCGCGGCTACGCCGTGTACCGGGTCAACACCCGCTTCATGGATCGGGTGGCCGACAGTTACGGCCCGGTGAAGCGTCGTCTGGAACATACTCTCAAGAAGGCCCTGGATCCGAACAACATATTGGCGCCGGGTAAATCCGGTATCGATCTGGACAAGTTCACCGACTGGTAAGCAGCCAGCGGTGTCGATGACATCGTTGCGATAAATAGCTATCCGGAGCCGGTTTTATCTCGTTACTGAGACGATAAAAACAGGCTCCGGTTTTTTGTACCCTCGACTCGGTCAATTGATGAAAAAACATCCGCCCGAAGCGAACAATTAAATTGAGTCAATAAGGAATTTTTCATGAAAGGAACCCTCAAGCCCTTGATTCTGGCCCTGACCCTGGCAGGCCTGGCCCCTTCTGTCGCCCTGGCCGAGAGCCAGTCGGCGTCGGCCGCCGAAGTGAAGGAGCAGAGTAAGACCCATGTGGTGATGCTCGGCACCGGCACCCCGACCTTGCAGCACAAGCGGGCCGGTCAGGCCATCCTGGTGGTGGTCGACAAGGAAATGTACCTGTTTGATGCGGGCCCCGGCTTTGTGCGCAACTTCAAGGCGCTGGCCGGCCAGGACTTTATGCCGCCGGATGTGATGTTTACTAATGAGTCTGTTTATGGCGCCATGGACAAGGTATTTATTACCCATCTGGATTCTGACCATGTACTGGGCCTGCCCGAGTTGCTGCTGCGTCCCTGGATATTGGGCCGGGATCAGCCGATGAAGGTGATAGGCCCCAAGGGGACTCAGAAGTTGGTCGACAACAGCCTGGCGGCATTCAAGGATGATATCGATCATCGCCTGTACGGCACCCAGCCGGCCAATGCCAACGGTTACAAGGGGGAGGTGACCGAGATCAGCGAAACCCAGATAGTGCACCAGGACGACAAGGTGACGGTGAAGGCGTTCCGGGTGCCCCATGGCAGCTGGGATGAGGGCATGTCGTTTGGCTACCGGGTTGAAACCCCCACCAAGACCATCGTCATCAGTGGCGATACCCGCATGGACGAAGCCAACTACGAGCACTTCAAGGGGGCGGATATCCTGATCCACGAAGTGATGCATGAAGGCGCCATCGCCGCCATGCCGGAAGACTGGCAGCAGTACATGTACCATGCCCACACCAGCACCAGGCAGCTGGCCGAGATTGCCAAGGCGGTCAAGCCCGGTTTGCTGGTGATGAACCACCCGCTGTTCTTTGGCAAGACAGATGAAGACATGGTGGCGGAGCTGGCGCAGCATTATGATGGAAAATCCGTGCTGGCCAGCGATCTGGATATCTACGAATAAGGGCCGTTTGGTTTCTTGATCAAGAGGGCGCTTAGCGTCCTCTTTTTATTACAGTTCCCCGTTCTTGTCGGCTACCGAGACGGCCGCGCTGCGGATACTGTTCATGAACATCTCCACTGCGGGTGTGGGAAGGGTATCGGCCCGGGTGGTCAGGCCCACGGGTCCCAGGGTTTCTTTTGTATCCAATGGCAACTCGACCAGCTCCCCTTCCTCTATCTCGCGCGCCACCACCCCCCGGGAAATGATCCAGATGGCGTCGGTCTGACGAATATATTCCTTGCCGAACGAGACCGAGATGGTTTCTATGCGATCCGGCAGCAGGCCAATCCCCTGGGAGATCAGGAAACGTTCGGTCGCCACGGCGATGATTGATTCTCTGGTGGGGAAGAGCACGTTGAAGTGGCGAATGTCCTGGATATTGAACGGGGTTCGGTGAAGCAGGGGATGACCGGGCCGGACCACGAAGGTCACACGCTCCGAATAGAGATGTTGAAAAGACAGTCCGGTCATCAGCTCGGGCTCGGCCAGCCGGCCGACCACCAGATCCAGCTCGCCGACCCGCAACTGTCCCAGCAGCAGGGTATTGGGGCCAGCACTCAGGTTGAGGGTGACATCCATTCCCGACTGACGAAAATGGATCACGGCGGCCGGCAACACATTGGCCGCGACCGTGGGCAGAACCCCTACACTGATACGCATTGAGCCCTTCATCTGGGCCTGGATGATGCTGTCGGTCCCTTCGCGTAGGGCGGACAGGCTGGCTCCTGCATATTTGAGAAACACTTTACCGAACTGGGTAAGTTCAATGCCTTTTTTACTGCGGTTCATCAGTTTCACTTCAAGCATTTCTTCCAGTTCTTTCAGGCTTTTGGATACAGCCGGTTGTGTCAACGATAGTACATCGGCAGCGCGAGTGACGCTGTTTTGGCGGGCGACTTCTATAAAACACTGCAGGTGCCGGAACTTGATTCGATTTTCTATCATTTTTGCCTCTGTAGCTAAGCTTAATATGCGATTAGGACAAACAATACTCATACAGATGCTGAATTATTCATTATAAACCCATTGTATCTGGCATGTTGTAGGAGGATTTTATTTTTAATAAAAATTTATATCAGTATCTTATTTAAAATTAATAATTAATTGTCAGTTGAATTAGGCCATATTAACTACCTGCAGAGAATGCCACAGTGTATGTATAACTAGTATTCAAGTCTGTTTTTTAGCCTGCCGGTGGCGTGTTTTGCTCAACCGCCTTTTTTTGTTCTTCCACATAGCTCAATAGCTCTCCTGGCTCACATTCGAAGTATTTGCACAGGGCATTGATAGTATCTGTGTTAGTGACATTCCCAGGAACATTGGCGATGCGCGTCAATGTGGCCCTGCTGATCCCCGTTTTCTCACTGACCTCGGACAGCGTGATGCGCCGCTTTTCACGGAATGATTTTTCGTCCAACAGTTTGATAAGCAAGATTCTAATCATGAGTCATCCATAAGGCATAATTTTCTTAAGTATACCAAATGAATCATACATGACGCAAAAAGAGCCTTTATAATACAGGTGGGTGATTTAGTGTCATCTTATAAGGTTTAAATGAGTCATATGTGAGTCAATTGGAGGTTGGTATGAATACCTATCTAACCACTGAAGAGCTGTCTTCTCGTATCAAGTACGACGTACGCACCATTCGTCAGTGTCTGAAAGGCTCTGTGCTGTTTGAAGGGGTGCACTACATCCGTCCCTTTGGTGGCCGGAAGATTTTGTTTATTTGGGAGTGGGTGGAAGAAACCATGCTGCAAGGCCTGTTGGCTAATGGTGACATCGGAATATAAGCGGCTAATTAACCGGTAAGCCGGTGTCTACTCGGTATCCAGCTCAACGCTCCATGGCAGCAGATCGGACAGATCGGCGCCGGGAAACGCCACGCGACGTCTGGCCAAACGTTTAAGCAAGTTGCCAGAATTAACCGTGCAGTATTATGACTACTTTCAACATCATCATGGCAGTGTCAGGGCCGCTTCCATACCATCGGCACTGCATATGGCGCAGGGCATAGAGCAGCAGTCAACCGACTCATCCCCAAAAGGGGGATACTGGGAGTAGTGGCCAATATTGGTTACAGTGAGGCATGGTCATGTTAGGCATGACACCCATTGATGAGCCAGTATATTAAGATGAGGAGACGATATGACGCGTGAATATCACGTTCCCACCGTGTGGACCCAGCCCAAAGACGACGGCAGTACCTGGGCAAAAACCAACCGTCCCGTATCGGGTGCCACCCACGAGAAAACCTTACCCAAAGGTAAGCATCCGCTGCAGCTGCATTCCATGGGTACGCCCAATGGCCAGAAAGTCACTATTATGCTGGAAGAGTTGCTGGCACTGGGTATTACCGAGGCCGAATACGATGCCTACATGATCAGCATTGGCGACGGGGAGCAGTTTTCCAGCGGCTTTGTCGAGATAAATCCCAATTCCAAAATTCCGGCACTGCTGGATTGCTCAACGACGCCCCCCATTAGAGTGTTCGAGTCCGGCAACATACTGCTGTATCTGGCAGAAAAGTTTGGCCGTTTTTTGCCAACCAACATTGCCGAACGCACAGAAATCCTGAACTGGCTGTTTTGGCTACAAGGCTCGGCACCGTATCTGGGCGGCGGTTTTGGTCATTTTTATGCCTATGCGCCGGTAAAAATAGAGTACGCCATTAACCGCTTCACCATGGAAACCAAGCGACAGCTCGATGTGCTGGACAAGCAACTGGCGGATAACCCCTATATTGCCGGCAACGAATACAGCATTGCCGACATCGCCATCTGGCCCTGGTACGGCAACCTGGTGCTGGGGCGGGCATACGATGCCGCCGAGTTTATCGATGCTGCCAGTTATACAAACGTGCTGCGCTGGGCGAAAGAGATTGCCGCACGGCCCGCCGTACAAAGAGGGCGTATCGTCAATCGCACCAGTGATGTGCCCGGGGAGGCGCTGGCCGAGCGTCACTCGGCGGCAGATATCGATGCCGTGTTGGCGCAAAAAATCTAACACCAACAGCCCGGCCCACTGGATTCCCGCCTTCGCGAGAATGACGACAGAAGGGACTGTTTAATAGCGCCGTAAGGCGCTTTGTTCATTTATTAAGCCCTGACATAACTCCAGCCTTGTTGCTGGCGCTTGGCCAGGTGCCGTATGGCGGCGCTCACCTGCTGCGTGTCGCCGGGGGCCGTGATGTTTTGTGCCGCGCACGCTGTGATCTATGGAACTATCGGTCGGCATGATGACCCGGTCTGATCATGAATTGTTGGTGGCCGCGCAGGCGCGGTATGACATATTGCTGAATTCTGCGACACCGGCGCCATAGGACAACATTTTCTGCGCTATTCTGAGAAGACTCTGTGTTATAACAGGCGCGTTTGGCAACGGTCACCGGGCTGGCATAGTTGTCAGTCGGTGTTATTTTTCGCTGCATAATGATTGTAAAGTAGCCGTTCAGACCCGAATTCAAGCAGTTGCCGGGTTTTTTGTGTTAACTTTACCGAGTGTTTCATTACAGCTCTAATGATTTTTAGAGTGCAAGGGATCTGAGCAATGACAGATAAAGACAATCATGATGTGATCGCCCCGGAAGGCAAGGTGAATCCCATCGATACCGACTATCAGGTGGGGCAGGACAACATCGCCATGCAGATAGGCCCCTTCGGGCTGGATATTCATAACCGGGTGTTCATGATCTCCGGCCTGGCCATCGTCGCTTTCGTGTTTTTGACGCTGGCGTTTCAGAACCAGGTGGCGCCGCTGTTCAGTGACTTGCGTGGCTGGCTGACCTCCAACCTGGACTGGTTTTTTATCGGCTCCGGCAATATTTTCGTGCTGCTGTGCCTGGGCCTGATAGTGTCTCCCCTCGGCAAGGTGCGCATCGGCGGCACCGAAGCCACTCCCGACTTTACCTATATCGGCTGGTTCTCCATGTTGTTTGCCGCCGGTATGGGTATCGGTCTGATGTTCTATGGCGTATCCGAACCGTTGTCTCATTTTGGCACCTCCTTCGGCGGTATCAGCGTAGAAAACGGTGTGCGTACCGACTGGGCGCCGCTGGGCGCAGCCATGGGTGATGCCGACGCCGCCAGAAGCCTGGGCATGGCCGCCACCATTTATCACTGGGCGCTTCACCCCTGGGCGATATATGCGACGCTGGCGCTGGGGCTGGCTATTTTCTCCTTCAACAAGGGCTTGCCGCTGACGGTACGCTCCGTGTTCTATCCGCTGCTGGGTGAGCGGGTCTGGGGCTGGCCGGGGCATTTAATTGATATACTGGCGGTCATTGCCACCATGTTTGGTTTGGCGACGTCACTGGGTTTCGGTGCTTCTCAGGCCAGCGCCGGCCTGAACTTTCTGTTTGGACTGCCAACGGGCACTACCACCGAAATCGTGCTGGTGATCATTATTACCGCCATCGCTCTGGTGTCGGTACTGGCCGGGCTGGATGCGGGTGTGAAGCGGCTGTCCGAGATCAACATGGCGCTGGCGGCCTTGCTGCTGGTGTTCGTGATCATCGTCGGACCGACCCTGCTCATCATGAGCGGCTTCTTCTCTAACCTGATTTCTTATGTCGAGCACCTGCCGGCGTTGTCGATGCCGTTCGAGCGAGAAGATGCCAACTACTCCCAGGGCTGGACCGCCTTCTACTGGGCCTGGTGGATTTCCTGGTCTCCGTTTGTCGGCATGTTTATCGCCCGCGTATCTCGTGGCCGTACCGTGCGTGAGTTTCTGGTATCGGTGCTGCTGGTACCCTCGACCGCCTGTGTGCTGTGGATGACCGCCTTCGGCGGCACCGCCATCAGCCAGCTGGTGAACGACGGCTATCAGGCGGTGGCCGATGCTGCCGTGCCGCTGCAGTTGTTTATCATGCTCGATGCGCTGCCGCTGGCGCAGATCACCTCCTTCATCGGTATCATACTGGTGGTGGTGTTCTTTGTGACCTCGTCCGACTCCGGCTCGCTGGTGATCGACACCATCGCCTCCGGCGGCAAGGTCAATTCGCCCAAGCCGCAGCGGGTGTTCTGGTGTACCTTTGAAGGCCTGGTGGCCATTGCGCTGATGCTGGGTGGCGGTCTGGCCGCCCTGCAGGCCATGGCGGTATCTACCGGGTTCCCGTTCACCATAGTGCTGCTGGTATCTTGTGTGTCGTTGATCAAGGGACTGGCATCGGAGCCTCGCGGTAGCTGAGCAAGGCGCTACCCTGTGGGTTAGATGGTTCAAGGCAGGCGGGGGCATCCCGTCTGCCTTTTTCGTTTTTTGCATTGAGTGAGTCAGGTTATGGAAGCTGAGCAACTGGAAATTCTGGGGTTTATTCGCCGTTTTCCTCCCTTCGATATGTTGGAGGAGCACACCCTGGAGCATATTGCCGGGCAAATAGAAATTGCCTATTACCGGGCCGGCACCGTGATCCTGAATTACGGGGATCGGGTGCATGATCTGTTTTTGATCCGCAGCGGGGCGGTGGAGATGCACCGGCGTAGCGGCGAGCTGCATAACCGGCTGAGTGAGGGCAGTCTGTTCGGCCAGATGGGGCTGCTGATGAACAATCGGGTGCGGATGTCGGCTACTGCGCTGGAAGATACCCTGGCCTATTGCCTGCCCGAGGCGCTGTTCAACGAGCTCTATGAGGAGTTCGAGTCCTTTGCCGATTTTGTGGAAGTGGAAGACAGAACCCGATTGCGGCAGGCGGTTTCCCGCCAGGAAGGAGGCGATGAACTGCTGACCTCGACGGTGCGGGAGTTGATCTCGCGCGAGCCGGTGACCATACCGCTGTCGGCCACCGTGTTCGAGGCCGCGAAGAAGATGACCGAAGAAGGGGTTTCGTCCATTCTGGTGCTGAATTCCAGCCCCGAGTCGGAAGACGAACCGGTAGCCGGTATTCTGACCGACCGGGATTTGCGCACCCGGGTACTGGCAGAAGGACTGTCGGTTGAAACCCGGATAGAGGAGGTGATGTCACTGGATCTGCTGGCGCTGGAAAGCGGCCAGTTCGTGTTTGAAGCCATGCTGATCATGCTGCGCTACAACCTGCACCACCTGCCCATACTGCACAAGGGCAAACCGATAGGGGTGATTGCGCTGTCGGATGTGATGCGCCACGAGTCGCGCAGCAGTCTCTTTGTGGTGCGGCATATATTCAGGGCACAAAATGCCGACGAGCTGGCCGCCATTGCCGATGACGTCAAGGCCTGTTTTGTGCGTATGGTGAACGAAGACGCCAACTCCCAGATGATAGGTACCGCCATGGCCGGCATAGGTCGCAGCTTCAAGCAGCGCCTGCTTGAGCTGGCGGAAGCCGAACTGGGCCCGCCGCCGGTGCCCTACTGTTTTCTGGCGCTGGGCTCGATGGCGCGGGACGAGCAGCTGATCGTAACCGATCAGGACAACGCCATTATTCTCGATAACCGCTATGACGCCGCCCTGCACGGTCCCTACTTTGCTGCCCTGGCCAAGCGGGTCTGCGACGGCCTGGCCGCCTGTGGCTACAGCTACTGCACCGGGGGCATC
Organism: Oceanisphaera sediminis; assembly: GCF_039539745.1. Taxonomy (NCBI): domain Bacteria; kingdom Pseudomonadati; phylum Pseudomonadota; class Gammaproteobacteria; order Aeromonadales; family Aeromonadaceae; genus Oceanisphaera; species Oceanisphaera sediminis. The sequence continues at coordinate 103,242 of NZ_BAABDS010000036.1, read as the reverse complement.
ATGGCCACCAATGTGGAGTGGCAGAAAACCCGCCGCCAGTGGGAGCAATGTTTCAGCGACTGGATTGATAACCCCAGCCCGCAAACACTGCTGAACAGTTCCATTTTCTTCGATCTGGATGGGGTCTACGGCAAAATCGAGTGGGCCGATCAATTGAATTCCCTGATCTCGCGCCGGGCCAAACGCAGCCCGCGTTTTCTGGCCAGCATGGCCCGCAACGCCCTGGGTCGTACGCCACCGCTTGGTTTTTTCAAGGAATTCGTGATGGAGCAGGACGGCAAGCATAACAACTCCATCAACCTCAAGCGGCGGGGCACGGCACCACTGGCGGATCTGATCCGGGTGCATGCGCTGGCGGTCGGCTCCAAGGCGCACAACTCCTTCGACCGGCTGAACGATGTTATCGAGTCGAACATACTGCCCAAGGGGCGAGGGCCGGACTTGCGCGATGCCATGGAATTTATCGCCACGGTGCGCATTCGTCACCAGGCGCTGGATGTGGAGGCGGGCTCCGATCCGGACAACAATATCGAACCCGAGAATCTGTCGGACTTCGAGCGCCGCAACCTGAAGGATGCCTTTCAGATCCTGAGTCATGCGCAGAAGTTTCTTAAGTTTCGCTATCAGCCGAATCGGAGCTAAGCTGCATGTTTTATTTAAGACCCGACGATATCAGGCCGAGTGCGGAAATACCGGACTGGCAGACGCTGTTTGGCGAGCTGGCCCGCCATGCACGGGATTATCGGCTGGAACGGTATTATCGCGCCGGCGCCGTCGATGCACAGACGCCGCTCAATGAGGTGCCTTTTGTGGCGCTGGACTTCGAGACGACCGGACTCAATGCCAAAAAAGACGCCATCGTCAGCATCGGTCTGGTGCCCTTCGATCTGCAGCGTATTCGCTGCCGGGAAGCCAGACACTGGATTTTGAATCCGCACAAGCCGATGGCGGAAGAGTCGGTGGTGATCCACGGCATTACCCACTCCGAGGTGAAGGCGGCGCCGGACCTGCTGCTGGTGCTGGACGATTTGCTCACCGCTCTGGCGGGGCGGGTGGTGGTGGTGCATCACAGAACCATAGAGCGCGGTTTTCTGGACCGGGCGCTGAAGGCACGGCTGAACGAAGGCATCGAATTTCCGGTGGTGGATACCATGGAGCTGGAGGCGCGGCTGCACCGGCGCAAGCCGCTGGGGCTATGGGCCCGTCTGCGGGGCAGGGCACCGGTCTCGATTCGGCTGGCCGACAGCCGCAGCCGTTATCATCTGCCGTTCTACCATCCACACCATGCCCAGACCGACGCCCTGGCCACCGCCGAGCTGTTGCAGGCGCAAATAGCCCACCACTTCAGCCCGGATACGCCGATCGGCGACCTGTGGGTTTAAGCCCTTCGGGGAAGCTTTCAGCCGTAAGCTTTCAGCTGTAAGTCGGTGCTGACGGTGAGTGTTGAGTAGTACTTGTGGGATGCGATGCCCACAAGCATCACTCGTTACCTGCAATCTCCACCCCTTACAGCTGATCGCTTACAGCTTATGGCTATTAAAGCGCGGTTCGTTGTGATCGTCTGATTGTTCTTCGTCCGGCAGGCTGAGTACCGGCTCGACCCGGCCTTGCCCTGCAGGAGCGATGACGGGGCGGGACTGCTTGAGGGTAGCCAGTATCTCGTCACGCAGGGCGGCGGCAGAGAGTCCGTCCTTGGGCGAGAGGTGAATAACCGGCAGGCCGGTGTCCTGAATCTGTTGCAGCAGCAGCTGACGCTGGCGGCCGTCGGTTTTGCTCAGGCTGTCGTCAATCAGGGCGACCACGGCCCTGACCTTGAGATCCTTGGGCGAGCAGAGCACGAAGTCCATTTTTTCGCCGTAGATGTCGTGCAGGGCCTGTTCGCGCTGGGCCTTTTTCAGTTTGGGATTGAGCTCTACCAGTTCGCTCAGGCTGACGGCGGCAAAGACCCGCAGTTGTGCTCCCATCGCCTCGTCCAGTAAGCGCAGGGCGGCGGCAGACTCGGGGCTGAACAGCAATTTCTGCTGATAGGGTTGTTTGGGCGCACCGCGCCACAGTCGGCGCAGCAGGACAAACAGCACCAGCAAAATCAGCAACAGCACCAGGCTGAACATCAGCCAGTCGAGCAGGGAAACGGGAAGCATGTCGGTCATGGGTGGCCTGAACAGAGATGAAAGAAAGCGGTACTCAGTGTAGCAGAGGAGGCGGCATAAAATGAATATCGCCACCGCCCTGTCCGGCGGTGGCGTCGGGCAAGCCGTTGGTGGGACGATAATTGTTTTGCTTTATGTTGGCGGCGCTGGCTTGTCGTTCGCCGGCCCCCTATAATCCCGCCATTAGAAAAGCTTATCGAGGTATCGATGTCCCGGCGACTCCCCCCGCTCAATGCGCTCAAGGCATTTGAAGCCGCCGCCCGTAATTTGAGTTTTACCCGGGCGGCGGAAGAACTGTTCGTTACCCAGGCGGCGATAAGCCATCAAATCAAGGGGCTGGAGGAATATCTGGGCATCAAGCTGTTTCGCCGGCGCAACCGTTCCCTGCTGTTGAGCGAAGAAGGCCAGAGCTACTTTCTGGACATCAAGGATATTTTTTCCGGCATTTCCGATGCCACTGAACGATTGCTGGCGCGCAGTGCCAAGGGCGCGCTGACGGTGAGCCTGCAGCCGAGCTTTGCAATTCAATGGCTGGTGCCGCGGCTGGTGCGTTTCAGCGAGGTCCATCCGGACATCGACGTGCGCATCAAGGCGGTGGATCTGGATGAAGGTTCGCTTACCGATGATGTTGACGTGGCGATTTATTATGGTCGCGACAACTGGCCGGGCCTGCGGGCCGACAAGCTGCATGCGGAATACCTGATTCCGGTGTGCTCTCCCATGCTGCTGATGGGTACCAAGCCGTTGAAGACCCCCGAAGATCTGATGCGGCATACCCTGCTGCACGATACTTCGCGGCGGGACTGGAAAGCCTGGTTCAAGCAGCTCGATATTCAGGCGGCCAATGTCAATCAGGGGCCGATATTCAGTCACTCGTCGATGGTGATCCAGGCGGCGATTCACGGCCAGGGGGTGGCGCTGGGGCACAGTGTGCTGACCCAGCCCGAGATTGATGCCGGCCGGCTGGTGTGTCCTTTCGAGCATGTGCTGATGTCCAAGAATGCCTATTACCTGGTGTGTCATGAATCCCAGGCGGCGCTGGGCAAGATTGCCGCCTTTCGGGAGTGGATGCTGGCGCTGGTGGTTAAAGAAGAGCAGCAAAAGGCGCTGAACGGATGAGTCATGTATTGATAAACGGGGCCGACAATGCCCCCAATCGGGTGTTGCTGGCCCACGGTGCCGGGGCCGGTATGGAACATGCGGTGATGAACAGCCTGGCATTGGGGCTGGCCGATGAAGATATTCAGGTGATCCGCTTCGAATTTCCCTTTATGCAGAAAACCCGGGCAGATGGTCGCAAGCGACCGCCGGATCGGGAGCCGGCGCTGCTGGATTGCTGGCGCGAGATGGCGGCCGAGTTTGCCCATCCCCGGCTGTTTCTGGCGGGCAAGTCGATGGGCGGGCGTATGGCCTCGCTGGTGGCCGATGAACTGGCCCCGGCCGGCCTTATTCTGCTGGGATTTCCCTTTACGCCGCCGGGCAAGCCGGATCGCTTTCGCGGGCAGCACCTGGCCACGCTCGCCACGCCAACCCTGCTGGTCCAGGGGGAGCGGGACAATTTCGGCAACCGGGAGGCGGTGGCCGGTTATGATCTGGCAACCGGCGTGAACACCCAGTGGGTGAAGGACGGCGATCACGGCTTCAGCCCGCGCAAGTCGTCGGGCACCACGCTGGAACGCAATCTGGCGGCCATTGTGGCCGGTATGAGGAGGTTTGTGCTTGCTGGTTAATCTCTGGTTTTATCTGGCGGCCCTGTTCGGGTTGAGTGCCACGGCGCTGGGTGCCTACGGCGCGCACGGCCTGGCTGCGAGGGGCCTGTCTGGCTCTCTGGTGAGTGCCTTTAACACCGGGGTGCAGTATCAGTTTTATCATGCCCTGGCACTCTTGCTGGTGGTGCTGGCCTGGCGGTTCAAACCGGCCGTGCCACTGCAGGTGGCGGCGGCGTTTTTTGCGCTGGGCACCCTGTTGTTCAGTGGTAGTATTTATGCTTTGGTGCTGTTTGGTACCAAAGGTATGGGTTGGTTGACTCCCCTGGGGGGAGTTTGTTTTATGGCGGGCTGGTTAAGTGTATTGCTGGCCGGTCGCACTTGGTTGAGGTCTTGATGAAACACTTATTAATATATTGTCGCCCCGGGTTCGAGAAAGAGGCGGCAGCGGAAATTCAGGACAGAGCAGGGCAGTTTGGCTGCCCTGGATTTGCTCGTACCAAGGACGACAGCGGCTTTGTTATTTACGAATGCTTTCAGCCGGACGACGCCGATTTAATGGCGCGCAAGCTGTGGTTCAGAGAGCTGATTTTTGCCCGCCAGATGCTGGTGGTCTGTGCCGAAATAAAAGACTTGCCGCTGGACGATCGCATTACGCCGCTGCTGGACGCGGCCGAGGGCATGGAGCTGTGTGGCGATATTCGAGTCGAAACGCCGGATACCAACGACGGCAAGGAGCTGTCCCGCTTCTGCCGCAAGTTTACCGTGCCCATGCGCCAAGCGTTGCGTGGCAAGGGGTTGCTGACCCGGCACGAGTCGGACACCAAACCCGTGCTGCACCTGTTTTTTATGGCCAATAATCACGCCATATTGGGCTATTCCTATACCTTTAATAACTCGCCCTTCCACATGGGGATTCCCCGGCTGCGTTTCCCGGCCGATGCGCCCAGCCGTTCCAGCCTGAAGCTGGAAGAGGCGTTTCATGTGTTTGTTCCTCGCCATGAGTGGGATCTGCGCCTGACATCGGGTTTGCGGGCGGTCGATCTGGGTGCCGCGCCCGGCGGCTGGACCTATCAGCTGGTGAACCGGGGCATGATGGTCACCGCCATCGATAATGGCCCCATGGCTCAGACATTGATGGATACCGGACAGGTCAAACATTACCGGGAAGACGGTTTTACCTGGCGTCCGGCACGCAAGAATACCTACTGGCTGGTGTGTGACATGGTCGAAAAGCCGGCGCGCGTGGTGGCGACCATGGCCGACTGGCTGGTGAACGAAGACTGCCAGGAAGCCATGTTCAACCTGAAGCTGCCGATGAAGAAGCGCTACGCCGAGGCGGTGCATAACCTGCAGCAACTCAAGGACAAGCTGGCCGAGCTGGGCGGTTTTCAGGTGCAGGCCAAGCAGCTGTATCACGACCGGGAAGAAATTACCGTGCACGTGTATCAGCCGCGCAAGATCGCCAAGCTGCAACCCAAGGAATAAAACGACGTAAGGGGTAAAGCGTGAGGGGGGAGGTGTAAAATTACGCCTCACGCCTCACGCCTCACGCCTCACGCCTCACGCCTCATACCACCACGCCTTTAAAACCGGTATTTACAATCCAGCCTGGATTCGTCGTCGGTGATCTTGATGTCGAATTCCAGCCGGGTGTCGGGATCGGAGGGGCGAATGTTCAGCTTGATGCCGTCTCCCCGCAGTTTCAGCGAGGTTTTAAAACCGCCCCCTTCGAAATTGAGCCGGGGGCGCAGGTTCTTGAGCGACAGGCTGACCGAACTTTGCGGCGTCAGCTTCAGGCTGGGATACGCCGCCAGACGCTGGTTTCCGTCCGTTGTCGACTGTAACTCGATATCGAGCCCGTAACGCCTGGGAATATCAGAGTTAATACTGGGGGAGGGCAGGCTAAAACGCAGCGGCGGTTGTTGAGTGGCGGTGGCTTGCTGGTAGCTTGGGCTGGTTTGTTCGTAGGCTTGACTGGAGGTGATGCAGGCTAATTGCGGAAGGAAAAGGAACGCGAGCAGTAGTATTTTTCGACCGTCCATGACCTGTTCCCTCCATCTATAAAACTAACTATAGTTGGCTGTCTGTGAACGGAGCGGTGTTTTTTTGAACAAAACTTGTTGGCCGAGGCGTTCGAGTCTGTAGTGGATAATGGACTAAAAAAGGGCCTTTCGGCCCTTTAACTTATTTGTCAGTTGGTTACAGATTGGCGATGATCGCCTGGGTAAACTCGGTGGTGCTGGCGTTGCCGCCCAGATCCCGAGTGACCGTTTTGCCTTCGGCGATGGTCTTGCGAACCGCCTCACGAATTTGACGGGCCTTGTCCTGCATGCCCAGATGCTCCAGCATCTGAATAGAGGCGAGGATCACCGAGCAGGGGTTGGCGATGTTCTGGCCGGCAATGTCCGGTGCCGAGCCGTGTACCGCTTCGAAGATAGCCACGTCTTTACCGATGTTGGCACCGGGTGCCATGCCCAGCCCGCCGATCAGGCCGGCACACAAGTCGGAGATAATATCGCCAAACAGGTTGGTGGTAACGATAATGTCGAAACGTTCGGGATACATCACCAGGTTCATGCAGACGGCGTCCACAATCATTTCGTTGGTTTCGATGTCCGGATAGCGCAATGCCACTTCGCGGGCCACTTCCAGAAACAGACCGGAGGTGGATTTCAGAATATTGGCCTTGTGGACTATGGTGACCTTTTTGCGGCCTTCTTTACGGGCCAGCTCGTAGGCAAACACCGTAATGCGCTCGGCGCCTTCGCGGGTGATGATGCTCATTGCCTCGGCGCTGGCATTGTCTTCGGAACGCTTCTGACCGGCGCCGGAATACATCCCTTCGGTATTTTCCCGAATGGTGATGATATCGATGTTTTCAAACCGGCTCTTGGTCCCTTCAAACGACACCACGGGACGCAGGTTGGCGTACAGGCTGAAGTGCTTGCGCAACGAGACGTTGATGGAGGTGAAGCCGCCACCGATGGGCGTGGTCAGGGGACCTTTGAGGGTGATTTTGTTTTTGGCTATCAGGTCAAGGGTGCTTTGGGGGAGGAGTTCGCCGTGCTTTTCGAGGGCTATCAGGCCGGCGTCGGCATAGTCGTAGTGAAAGTGACAACCTGCGTGATCCAGAATGTTCAGGGCGGCATCGATAATGCTTGGGCCGATACCATCACCCGGGATCACGGTAATACTGCGTTTGTTCATGGGCAGCGTTCCGTTTTTAGTTATAGGTCGAGGGGAAGTCTTATTACCCCTTGTTTATAGCATTTTCGCCGTCATTTTCCTATGACCCTTTAGTCGGAGGTGGATAACGCAGATCCTGCAAATTGAACCCCAATTCTATATCATCCACCAGTTTGACCAATTGTCTTGACAGCAAGGCATGGTGCTGATGGGTATGCACGGTATTTTCATCTTTCAGCTGTGGGGGCGTGGCAAGCAGCTGGTCCAGCGTATGGTATTGTTGCAGCAGCGCTTTGGCCCGCTTGGGACCGATGCCGGGTACGCCCTTGATCTGGCTGCCGGACACCCCGGTCAGTGCCCAGTAATCCACCAGCTGCCCGACCTTCAGCCCGAAGTGTTGCTGTACGAATGCTTCATCCAGCCAGCGTTGATTGAAGTGATCCCATAGCCGGATATGCGAGTTCAACAGCTGACAAAAGCCCTGATCGGTAGACACGATAATGCTGCTTTTGCCGTGGCGGCTCAGGGTACTGGCGAGGGTAGCGATAAGATCATCCGCCTCGTCGGTGTCGGACAGCAGGGCGTCGATGCCCTGTTGCCACAGCAGTTGTTGCAGCTCACCGAGGTAACCGGCCAGCGCCTCGGGCATGGGCTTGCGTCCGGCCTTGTATTCCGGATACAGGTGATGACGAAAGCCGACCGGCGCGCCATCAAACACCGCCACCACATGGCTGGGCTTGAACTGGCCGAGCAAACGGTTGGCGGCATTGGTCAGGGCGGCACCGGTGGCAGCCAGCGCCGTTGCTTCATGTTGATGCCGTTGCGCCTGTACCGCATGTAACCGGCGGATCAGGTTCAGGGCATCGATGATCAGTAACTGCATTTAACGGTACATCTTGTTAGCGTGTGATTTGGTAGCAGGGCACATACACAGATCCGGGAAGCTTCATGCGCTGTTGCTCTACAAACGCCTGCAGCAGCGTGTCCATCATCTGCATCATTTTCGGCTCGCCACTGAGCAGGAAGGGACCTTCTTGTTCGATGGCTTTGATGCCGCCTTCCTTGACGTTGCCGGCCACGATGCCGGAAAAGGCCCGCCGCAGATTGGCTGCCAGCTGCTGAGGCGGCTGATCGCCGCTCAGATTCAGGCTGGCCATGCTTTTATGATCCGGGTTAAAGGGCAGCTGAAATTCCGGTTCTATCTTCAATGACCAGTTGAAGGAGTAGGCGTCACCGACCGATTTGCGATAATCCCGTACCAGCGGCATGGCGTTCTTGACGCGCCGCGCCACCTCGGCCGGATCATTGATGATGATCTGGTACAGCGATTGGGCATCGGGACCCAGGGTATTGCCGATAAACTCGTCGACGCTGCGAAAGTAGTCGGCACTTTCCTCAGGACCGGTCAGGATGATGGGAATAGGCTGGTGCCGATTTTCCGGGTGCATCATGATGCCGAGAATATAGAGAATTTCTTCGGCGGTACCGGCGCCACCGGGGAAGATAATGATACCGTGGCCCAGACGCACAAAGGCTTCCAGCCGTTTCTCGATATCCGGCAGTATCACCAGTTCGTTGACGATGGGGTTGGGCGGCTCGGCGGCGATGATGGACGGCTCGGTCAGGCCGATATAGCGGCTACCGGTAACTCGCTGTTTGGCGTGACCGACGGCGGCGCCTTTCATCGGACCTTCCATGGCGCCGGGGCCACAGCCGGTACAGATGTTCATCTCGCGCAGCCCCAGCTCGTTGCCGACCTCGCGGGTGTACTGATATTCGGTGGCGTTGATGGAATGGCCGCCCCAGCATACTGCCAGATTAGGCTCGGAGCCGGGATTGACGGCCCGGGCATTACGCAGAATGGAAAACACCAGGTCGGTCAGATGCAGCGACGAGGTTAGGCTCAACTGACTTTCTTGTTGCAACTTGCTGTTGACGTAGATGATGTCACGCAGCACCGAAAACAGATGATCCTGGATACCGCGGATAATTTCACCGTCTACAAAGGCATGATCCGGCGGGTTGAACAGCTCCAGCTTGACCCCGCGCTCGCGGCGGATCACATTGATATCGAAAGACTGGTAACGGTCGAGAATTTCCTTGGAGCTGTCGGTTTTGCTGCCGGAGTTGAGTACCGCCAGGGCGCAATTGCGAAACAGTTTGTACAGGGCGCCGGAGGCGGACTGTTTGAGGTGATCGACTTCTACCTGCGACAGCAGGTTCATGCTGCCGACCGGATTAATATGGGTGATCATGGCCACTCCCGTAATATTGTTATAGGTCAATCCATGACTATCTGATCACGCCCGGCGTGCTTGGCACGATACAGGGCTTGATCGGTGCGCTCCAGAGCGGAAGTGATGCTGTCGCCCTGCCGAAACAGGGTGGCACCGATGGATGCGGTGATGGTCACGCGCTCTTCTTTAAAACGGAACGGAATGTTTTTGATTTGCTCGCGCAGCTTTTCCAGTGGAACCTTGAGATGAGCGGGATCGATGTTGTTCAGCAGAACAATAAACTCTTCGCCCCCGAATCGCGCGACGAAGTCGCTTTCCCGCAATGATTGCTGGATGGTTCTGGCAATCAGACGCAAGGCCTTGTCTCCCGCCAGATGACCGTATTTATCGTTGATTTCCTTGAAGTAATCAATATCTATCAGGGCGATACACAAGGGGGCCTGATAACGAAGCCAACGACGATATTCAATTTCCAGTCGGGCATCCATACCGGCCCGGTTATGGATCTGGGTCAGGCTGTCGATAAACAGCTTTTCATTCTGTGCCCTGAGCTGTTGTCTGAAATGTACCGTTTCGCTTTTGAGCGATTGTATCTGTTGGTCCATTTCATTCATGCGTTTCAGTAATGACTGTTCGCGTTCCTGCAGCCGCTCATGTTGTACCAGAATATGGCTGATGCCGCGCATGCGCAGTTCGATTTCTTCTTTCAGGTGTTCGCTATCCTGACTGACCAGATGCTCGCCAATGGCCCTGAGCTCACCGGCGATATGCTGGCCATGGTGGGTACGGGCATCAAATAACGCCTGGCCCTCACTCAGAGAAATGGCGAAGTGGTGCTGCATTTCCCCCAGATTACTGTGGAGCTTGGTCAGAAACAGGGTGGAGTTTTTGCGCTCACATCGGCAGCCTTCGATGGTGAGCTCGATCAGACGCAGGCAAATACCCGGTAGCTGGGCGGTTTCTGTCTGCCGTGACAGTTGACGCTGTATCTTGTCCAGCTCGATGGCAACCTCGCCGGCGAAGTTGAACTCCGCAATCAGCTGCTGCAGTCGGGAACACAGTTCGTGATAGTGTTCCTGGTGTTGACTGTGCTGTTCGGTGCAGAGGTGCAGAGCGGTCTGGTAGCAGTCCAGCAGCCGCCATAATTTTTTCTCATGGCCCTCGTTGCCGTGTTTCAGTTTTGCCAGCCGGGCCTGGGTCTCGGCGGGGATGAAAGGGGATTGCTGCAGCTGTGCCGCTACCTGTTGCAGTTTATTGCCGTTGAGTTGCTGTGCACCAGACAGCCGGGTATGCCCTTGCCGCAGTCGGGCAAGCTGTTGCTCCAGCTCGGTCAATAGCCGGGACTGAACGGGTGACGCTTCCGGCTCGGACGGGACAACAAACAATTTCTGCCAATGGCTGATAAGACGACCGGCCGGCTCCGAAAATGTGCCACCGGATAGCGAGGCTGGCGACTGCTGTTCTTGTTGTTGCAGGCCGCCCAGAATGGCTTCCAGCCTGTCAATAACGGATGCCAGTTCCATTAACATCTTATTATTGTCGATATTGTCCATGGTTCACCATTACACCCTAGCGCAGAAGGGCCTGTAAAATTATATCGAGATTGCCGGCTCGGGGGCCAATGCATTCCAGTCAATCTGTTGTTTTTTATGTGAACTATTGACCTTGACCAGTCCTTTCAGAATAGCCTGAATACAGCAGTGGCGAATATCGCCATTAAAAAAAGCGGCTTGCTGACAATCAACCGCCAGCAGCTCTACCCAGGCGCGTTCACCGGTTTGTTCTGCAAGCTGGTGGGCGGCAGCCATGGCCAGATAAAGAATATCGCCCAGGCGCATGTCATCCAGGGCGTGGGGCGCCTTCGGCAGGAACGGATGCCCGATAATGCCGATGGCCATACGCTGATCGAGCCGGAATCGACAGGGAAACTCCATAAACATGCGTTCAAGGCTGGCGACCGTTTGTTGCAGCGAGTTGACCTGGCGTTGCGAAATCACGTAGATGAACTGCCCTTCGCGCAAGTCATAGATCCGGGCCTTGGGATGAATGCGTCCTTGCAGGTATTCGCCCAGCTCTTTCTGCAGGGCGGCCGCATGGGCCAACCCTATCCGCTCGCTCAGATCGACCATAAAGGGGACATGCAGCAGCAGATAATAGATTTTATCGTTAAACGGTTGTGCTTCGGCTTCGTTGAGATACCACTGCTCGGAACGTTGCTGGCGCTTGGCCATTTCCTGGGGTAAACGCAGCATCAGCTGGCGCCAGTTGGGTAAACCGGTTCTGGGCTCGAGCAACAACGATTGTTGCAGTTCGCTCTTGTCCTGCAACAGGCGGCGGCTGCGAATATAATTACGCAGCCAGCCGTAAAGCAGCAGCGGGGCAATCAGTCCCAGGCTGGTTGCAAGCAGGGTAAAGCGCCCTTTGTCTTGCTGCAGTTGTTCATTCTGCTGGCGTAGCGTGGTCAGCTCGCGTTCTTGCTGCAACTGCTGATCGCTGTCCTGCACCAGGCTCTGGGTCAGCAGCCGGTTGAGCCGGCTGGCTCGTTCGTAATAGCCATGAAAGGCCTTGTGATGAACCAGCGCCTGGGTCAGATTACCGCTGGTTTCAAACAACAGGGCCAGCAGCCGGTGGCTTTCGATCAGGCGGGGCACGTCATCCAGTTGTTCGGCCAGTTGGCGTGCCCGGTCGAGCTGTAGCAGGGCCAGGCCGTTTTCCTGTTGTTCCAGATGCAGCTGACCCAGTTGCAGCAGCGTGTCTATTTGGCGAGGAATATCCTCACTGCGCTCGAAGCTGGCCCGGGCCAGGGTCAGGTAATGGCGCGCTTCGGCATAGGTCTTCAGCAGCCGGTAGGAATGGCCGATTTCCAGATAAAGACGAGCCATCAGGGTGGCATCGCCCTGAATCTTGACCAGATCGAGCGCATTGAAAAAATAAACCAGCGCCAGGCTGGCGTCGTTACCGGCGCGAGTGACCCGGCCCAGATTCAGCAGTGAGCCTATCAGCAGGCTGGAGTTGCCCAGCAATTCGAACTCGGTGGTGGCCTGGTTGGCGTAATGTACCGCCTGTTCGCCTTTGCCCAGCGAGGCGTACAAGGTGGCCGCCTTGTCGGCGGCCATGGCCTTGAGATAGTACTGACGACGTTTGCCCAGCAGATCCAGGGTTTCCACATAGTGTGACAGCGCCAGTTCATCCTGTTGCAGCAACAGATAATATTCACCCAGCAGATAGTTGGCCCAGGCCTGCTGAATATATTCGCCTTGCTGCTGGGCCTGCACTCGAATCTGCTCGAACGCCAGCCGGGCTTCATCACCGCGGTGCTGATACAAGAGTACGCTGGCCTGCAACAGGGGCAGGGCGGCTGTCAGGGAGGGTGGGGCACTGGTCGTTAACAGGGCGCCGGCTTCATCGAGCAGGGTATCGGCCTGCTCGGTATCCTGCTTTATCAGCGCCAGCTTGGCCTTGATCATCAGGCTGGCGGCCTCGGCATCGGGCTGATGATGGCGTTTGGCGAGCTTGATGGCCTGATTGATGCTGGTATCGGCCGGTAATGTCAGGCCTTCGTTGGCCTGGCACAGGGCCTGAATTTGCCAGGCGGTCTGACTTTGCTCCCGAGTGCGATAGCGCCGGGCCAGCTCCTGGTGATCGAAGTCCTGACGCGAGTTAATCATCTGCGCCGGGTCGACTTCCTTGCGTTGCAGAAAGAAGTTGGTCAGGGCGATGCACTCGCCGGGCCGGCTCAGCATCAGCTGCCGCGCCCGTTGCAATTCAACGGGTTCGGGTTGGTACGGCGACAGCGCCGGGGCGCCTGCCAGATGCGAGACCAGGACGGCAGCAGACAGAATCACAATAACGAATACCGAATAATATGCGGATGACGCGCCAGTTTACGTAGCAGGCCGAAGGGAGTCCAGCTTCTGACGCAATCCGGCGTATTGATCGCCTGGATTCGCTTGTTACTGTCGCTGCAGACGAACATTGGCGGCCTTGCCGGCCACATTACTGCGATAGGGATTGATATCCAGGCCGCCACGACGGGTGTAACGGGCATAGACGGTCAGCTCTTTCGGCTGGCAGTGCTGCATCAGATCCATGAATATCCGCTCGACACACTGTTCATGAAACTCGTTGTGCTGGCGAAAGGACACCAGATAACGCAGCAGCGCTTCGCGGCGAATACGCGGGCCCTGATAGCGGATCATCAGGCTGCCCCAGTCCGGTTGGCCGGTGACCAGGCAGTTGGACTTGAGCAGATGGGAATGCAGCGTCTCACAAACCTCTTCGGCGTCCGTGGCGTTAATGAGCAGGTCGGCCTGGGGCTGGTAATGCTGAATCTCGATATCGAGCCCATCGATGCAGTCGCCGGGCAGCATGCCAAACTGGCTCGGCGCCGCCTGCAGTTCATACAGCTTGACCTTGACCGAGCCTTGCGCACAGAGGGTGAGATCCCGGGTCAGAATATCTTCTACCTCTTCAATACTGTCGAACCGGCTTTGATTGAAGCTGTTCAGATACAACTTGAACGACTTGGACTCGATCAGGTTGCGGCTGCCGGCGGCCACACGCACCTCGCCCATGGCGACCATGGGCTTGCCCTTGCGATTCAGCCAGGACAGTTCATAGAGGTTCCACAGATCCTCCCCGGCAAAGGGCAGGGTATCGGCGCTTAGCCCAAGATCGTCACGGTTCAGGCTGCGGGGCACGGGCTGCAACTGGCCGGCATCGTATTCACAGACGTAGCTGCTTTGCTTGCCCAGGGGAAGGTCATCCAGCGCGGTGCTGGCCTGGTATTTCTGCTCGGGTGTCATTTCGGGATCCAGTTGATAGAATGCGGGTCACTGAGCCTATTGTGAGACTTTAACATGCAAGATCAAGTGGTGATGGCGCTGGCCGAGCTGTTTGCACGCCAGCGACGACTGGGGGGCATACCGCTGGTGGATCACGACGCCGATTTTGCTTCCCCCGCCGAGCAATTACCGGCTCGGGGCGGGCGGGTTGGCTGGCAGCCCTGGCGCTTGCCCGAGCCCGGCCATTTCGACAATATTGCTACCGCGCTGGCGATGCCGGTGCACCCGGATATCAGTGCGGTGTTCGGCCATTATTATGCGGGTAATGTACCGGGCTGCTTCAAGGGGCTGTTTCTGACCCTGCTGCAGCCCTGGAATAAGCAGGATTTCGAACGACTGCAGCAAAACCAGATTGCGCACCAGCTGATGCTGCAGAAACTCAAATTACCCGCGACCTGGTTTCTGGCCACCTGTCGGGATGAACAACGGCTGGTGACCCTGGATAACGCCAGCGGCGAAGTCTTGCTGGAACGGCTGGGCAAGGGCCCCATCGGCGTGCTGGCACCGAATCTGGCCCAGTTTCTGCGCCGGCTGGAGCCCTGCGGCTAAAACAAGTAAGGAGTGAGGGGAAAGGCGTGAGGAGTAAAACAAGCGTCGAATTGACCGCTTGGCACCGAACTGCACCTCCCCCTTGGCAGCGGGGGCACAGGCATAGCGGCGGGTATTCACTAGGGGGAGGCGGGGAGGGGGTGTCAGGCCTGGGCACCGGAGCGGCAGAGTATGCAGGTATTCTGCAGTAACCCCTCCCCAGCCCTCCCCTTGCGTTGCACCCGCTATTATTCTGCGGGGGTGGTGTTCAAGGGGAGGGAGCAAGGCGACACCGTACCTGAACATTCCAATGTGCCATCGGGCTTGCGCCGCATCAATGGGCGCCCATTTTTGCCTCACGCCTCACGCTATTAACTCTTGAAATCCCAGGACAGGTTGGACACCAGCCGGCAGGGTTCGCAGACGAAGTCGAAAATCTCGTGCACCGGCTCGACCAGTCGCCACTCCTCGCCGCAATTCGGACAGGGCCGGTTGAGCTCTGCCTCCAGGCTGTCGCCACCGACCCGATACAAGTAGTAGAAGGTCGGCACCTCGGTCAGGTATTCGATGCGTTTGGCCAGATCACGACCGCGTTTGGCCAGGCGACTGTTCGGCTCGCTCAGCTCGTTCACGGCACCGTGCTCCAGAATGGAGCCGTTCATCTGCAGCTGATCACAGGCTTCCCAGTCTTCCTGCCACTTCAGTATCTGCTTGCTGTCGCCATTGGCGACCGGCGGTATGCGATACAGTGGCACCGGGGTGAAATGGTCGCCACAGCGTAGCGGCGAGCAGCTATGCAGGTAGGTGGTATACAGCAGTTGCCAACGGCGCTGCTCGCAATGATCCGTGGTATCCGAATTGAGGTCCTGGCCCCTGAGTTGCACCTTTGGGCTGGTCAGCCCGGCCTGGTGCAACTGCTCGATGGCCAGTGTCACCTGGCGGCTGTGATAACGCGGGTGCAGGCTGTCTTTTTCCGGACAGACCACCCGGGCGTTGAGCCAGCCCTGATGCATGGAGGTGGGAAATTCCCGGCCCAGGATCTGGCCGTTATAGCGCAGGGCATCGATAAACTGGCGAATGGCCGGCTCGGCCTGGGCCAGCTCTATGTCCTGGTAACAATCGAAGTTCAGTTCACAGACCCACATCAGTCGTGTTGTTCCTCTTTAAGGGCGGTTGACGACGTCAACAGGGTTTCCAGCCGGGCGACCCGGGCTTCCAGCTCGGCCACTTTAGCGGCCAGGCTGGCGTCGTGTTGCGGCTCGTCGACGGCGTTGATGGGCTCGGCCGCCGGCAGGCTGCCCGGTGACTGCTTGTAACGGCTGACCAGTTGCAGCAACTGGACCATGTTGACCGGGCCACTGACCCGAGCCTTGACGGCGGCGGTGGAGATGGCCTTGCCTTCTCGCACCAGGCTGTGAATGGCGTCGATAATATTCTGTTGGGGCATGATGGCTCCGGTGGTGTTATCTCAGGCTGGCGTTCAGCTGATCGATGATTTCGGCCCAGTCCGAGTCGTCCTGCAGCCCTTCTTTCAAAAAACCGGCCTGGGATGCGCTCCAGAAGGGGGCATCCATCAGCTCCACCTCGGGCGGCAGGCGGTGAGTGGAGAGAAAATGCTCTATGCCTTCATGGCTGGCATCCAGCCCCAGTTGCTCGAACAGTTCACTGAAAGGGTGAGTGATATGTTCCATTATCGTCTCCTTGTTACCGTCAAAATAGGGTGTGGCTGACACATGAAGCGAACACCTTGCGGCCAGGCAAGGGTCGTCCATGCATTACAGCATAGGTGACGGGGGTTCGCGCAACACCGGTACCGACACATTCAGCACGGTCAGGCTGTGCAGCCAGAGATCGCCTTCGTCGCGCTGCAGACCGTCGTGACTGAATTCGAATCGAAAGCGGGCCAGCAAGCGGCCCTTCTTCCAGACATAACGATAGCGATAGACGCTCAGCAGCTGAAATTGCTGCTGGCGGCAATAGCGCTCCAGCCAGCGACGGGCAAACTCGCTTTGACGACGAACCTGCCAGTAGCCGGCCCCCAGCAGGCAGATGGCCAGTAGCCCCAGCAGCTCAGTCACGATTACTCGCCGGCGATGAGCCTGAAAACAGGGTGCCGATGGCGTTTTTCAGCGACACGGACAGCACCGGGTTATGCAGGTTGGTCAGGATCAGCGGGCGCAGGGCCGGAATCGACACCAGCTCGGCAAACAGGCCGTTGAACAGCTCGGCATGGTGTTCGGCCAGCTGCTCCAGGTAGCTCAGCAGCAGCGCTTCGTCGGTCAGCTCCTGCCACAGTCGCGCCGCCAGGCTCAGCATCAGCGGCTGGCTCGGCGTCAGTGCAAGCAGGGTGGCGATTTTCTGGCGCCGTGCTGCGAAGGGCGCGCAACCGGCGGTGGCCCGCAGCAACAGGGCGATGCGCTCCTGATCCGGCGTCTGGCGCTCCAGCTCGGTGCTGATGCCGCGCAGCAGGTTGTCGGTCACTTCGGTGGGCTGAGGGTGATGTTCGCACTGGCTCAGCAGTGCCAGTTGTACCGGCTGCGGCAGGCTGAACAGCCGGGATGCCAGTTGCCGGCTTAACAGGGTGTCCTGATGCAGGCGTGCCGCCACATCGGCCAGCCCCTGCAAGCCCAGCTGTTGCCAGTCGTGGCGCTCGGGCGCGGCCAGATAATCGAGTACGCCCTGATAAAAGGCGGAAGGCGGTAGCTCCAGATCAAGGCTTAAGCGGGCATGAAAGGCGGCCAGCTTGTCCTGGGCGGGCTGAAAGGTAAAAGGGGTCTGGGCCAGTCGCTCTTGTTGCTCGTCGCTGAGCGGCGCACTCGGGTCCTGCCCCAGTTGCTCGACCAGTGCCGCCAGGAAGTGTTTGACCGCGGCATTGTTGAACAGGCCGCGTTCGTCCAGCGGCAGCTTGAGAAACCAGACATAGGGCTGAGGCTGGTCTTGGCGCTGCCAGTAGCATACCGCCAGCCAGGCATGGCGTTGCAATGGCCAGGGATAAGGGCGTTGCCCCGCTTCGATGGCGGCAAAGTCGTCCTGGCGCAGCGGCTGCAGGCGGCGGCCCAGATCGTAAAGGCGAAACTCGGTGCCTGCCTGGGTTAAAAATTCACTCAAGGTATCTATTTGCATCGGCTTCTCCTGTCGTACCGGGGCGAATTATAGGGAGTCACAGGCCAAGATGGTATAGTAGCCGGGTGTTTAAAGAGGATGTTATCCATGTCTGCCGAACCCCAAACCTTGTTGTATGCCATTGAACGGGAACTGAAAGCCCTGTCATGGTGGGAAAGTGTGCCGCCGTCAGCCCAGGCGCTGGCCAGTACCGAGCCGTTTTGTCTGGATACCCTGAGTTTTGCCCAGTGGCTGCAATTTGTGCTGTTGCCGCGGCTGCAGGCGATGATTGATGCCGGTGCGCCGCTGCCGAGCCGGATTGCCCTCTACCCCATGGCGACCGAAAGCTTCAAAGTGCTGCCCGAAGACACCGGCGCGCTGGAAGAGACCATCGCCCATCTGGACGAAGCCCTGTCCGGCCAGCCGGTGCGGCGCCAGGCATGAGCGTTGACATCATCCATGAAGACGAGTCGCTGGTGGCCATCAACAAGGATGCCGGTTTGCTGGTGCATCGCAGCTGGCTGGACAAGGGGGAAACCCGTTTTGCCATGCAGCTGACCCGGGACGCCGTGGGCTGCCATGTGTTTCCGGTACACCGGCTCGACCGACCCACCTCGGGGGTTCTGCTGTTTGCCAAGAGCGCCGAGGTGGCCCGCACCCTGACCGAGGCCTTCGGTGAACGCCGGGTCGACAAGCAGTATCTGGCGGTGGTGCGCGGCTATATGCCGGAGCAGGGTACACTCGACTATGCCCTGAGCCACCAGCTGGACGACATTGCCGACAAGTTTTCCGATACCGACAAGCCGCCGCAGCCGGCGGTCACCCACTGGCAGGCGCTGGCGCAGACTGAGCTGCCCTTTGCGGTGTCGAAGAAGCACGACACCAGTCGCTACAGCCTGGTGCGGCTCGCTCCGGAAACCGGGCGCAAGCACCAGCTTAGACGGCACATGGCGCACCTGTTTCATCCCATCGTCGGCGATACCACCCATGGCGATGGCCGCCACAATCGCTTCTTTCGTCAGCAATACGGCTGTGAGCGGATGATGCTGCATGCCAACCGACTGACCCTGACCCATCCGGTCAGTGGCGCACCGCTGCAGCTGGAAGCCGGGCTGGATGCACACTGGCTGCGACTGGCGGATGAATTTGACTGGCAAACGGCACTCGATTAACGGAAACGACTCGGGTTATCATCTATTTTCAATAGCTTGGATATAGCGTTCTTCATACTCGGTGCATGAACAGGAGTGAAAATGGCGGCAGTAGATATCATTATCGGCAGTGTATACGGCTCGGCGGTGCTGGTGGCCGAGACCCTGGAGCAGGCGTTGACCGAGGCGGGGCATCGGGTGCAATTGCATGAAGACGCCATGCTGGCGGATCTGGATACCGAGCATTTCTGGCTGGTCGTCACCTCCACCACGGGGCAGGGCGATCTGCCGCCCAATCTGTTGCCACTGTTTGAAGAGATGCGTGAATGCTGCCCGCCCATGCCCCAGTTGCGCTATGCGCTGGTGGCGCTGGGTGACAGCAGCTACGACAACTTCTGCGGCGGCGGTCGCCAGTTTGACGAGTTGCTGCAAGAGTTGCAGGCGCAGGCGGTAGTCAAGAGGCTACAGCTGGACGCCACCGAAACCCTGGAGCCGGAAGAGCCAGCACTGGTCTGGCTGAAAGGCTGGATGGCACAGATCTGACAACTAATACCAATCCCGAACAAAGGGCCCGCTCCGCCGACCCGCTCAAGCACCTCCATGTGACGCTCAGCACATGACATCTGACCGCCACGGACGGCGGGAATGCCGAAATGGCAGGAGCACTTTTCGGCCCTGTCATGTGATGGTCGGCTGAGCAGATCCCTTTGTTCTCCTTGATGCTTCGGAGTCTACTGCCGGCAACGCTTGCAGAAAGCTCCGTGTTCAAGGAGAGGTAACAGAGATCGGCTCCCACGACCGTGAAATGCCAGGGATGGCATTTCACGAGCTCCCATGGATGGGTTTATGGCGTGTCGTGGGAGATGACTCTGTTGCCTCTGGGGTACAACACCGAAGTCTGATCAGATACTGAATGTAATTGGTATTACTGCTTACGGATACCGTCGGCCTCGATCAGGATCTTGCCCTGCTTGTACAAGCCGCCGATGGCCTTCTTGAAGGTGCCCTTGCTGATGCCGAACAGGCGAAAGATGGTGTCGGGATCGGTCTTGTCGTTGACCTTCATGGCGCCACCGGCCATCTCCAGCTTGTCGAGCACCGCCTGCGCCGCATCGTCTACCTTGCCGGCACCGGGCTTGAACAGGGTCAGATCGATCTTTCCATCGTCACGAACCTGCTTGATGTAGCCTTTGGTGGTCAATCCTGTCGGCACCCGGCCGGCGATATCTGACTTGAATACCAGCCCCCAGAAACGGTTATCGACCACCGCCTTGAAACCCAGCGGCGTATGCTCGGCAATGAGCAGGTCCACTTCCTGATCGGGGCGATAGGGCGGCAGCTCACGGCTGAGAAAACTGTCCAGCTTGCTGCTGGCCACCATGCGGCCTTCATGATCCAGATACAGGTAGACCACATAGTTGCGACCTTCCTGCATGGGCTGCGACTGGCTACGCTGAGGCACGAAGATGTCTTTTTTCATGCCCCAGTCGAGAAAGGCGCCCAGGCGATTAATGGTAACCACTTTCAGCGAGGCGAACTGGCCGACCCGCGCCTTGGGCTTGTCGGTGGTGATCACCGGCGCCTGATCCGAGTCCAGATAGATAAATACCGCTATCTCATCACCGGGCTGACAACCGGCAGGTAACTGACGACGGGGCAAAAAGGCCTCGCCGTATTCTCCGGCATCCAGCCAGCCGCCTTTATCGTCCAGTCGCAACAGGGGCAGGGTGTTATTATCGCCAAGCTTGATCATGAGAATTACCGTATTCGTAAAAGAACCGATCTTAGCCTGACCGGGCGATAAAGACCACCGTTGTTCACCATGACACTTGATACTCTGATATGTGGTTAAGCTTTTAAATTCAATGAATTATGAGTTACCCATTGCAGGTGGCGACAAAAATACTGCTACACTGCAGAAATTGAGCGGTCGCATTGATGGTTAAAGATAATACGTGATTCTGACAGGGCTACAGTACACACTTCCAGGCAGCTACTCCGCCATGATCAGGAGCCGAAAATAGTATGACCCCATCACAGATCACCATCCTTGTCATTCTGGTTGCCACCGTGCTGATGTTTCTGTGGGGCCGTTGGCGTCACGACATGGTGGCGGCGGGGGCCTTGCTGGCCTGTATTATAACCGGGCTGGTACCGGCCGAGATTGCCTTTGACGGACTCAGTCATCCGGCCGTGATCACCGTGGCCTGCGTGCTGGTGCTGAGCAAGGGCCTGCAGATCTCCGGGGCCGTCGATGTACTGACCCGGCTGCTGTTACCGTCCCAGGCCGGTCCTACCCTCTCTATTGCTGCCCTGACCGGGCTGGGCGCCATACTGTCTGCCTTCATGAACAACGTCGGTGCCTTGGCGCTGTTGATGCCGGTGGCGATTCAGATGGCCCGCCGTCAGAAATTGTCATCCGGAAAGGTGCTGATGCCGCTGTCCTTTGGCACCATTTTGGGCGGCATGACCACCCTGATTGGTACGCCGCCCAACCTGATTGTGTCCGGTTTTCGCCAGGCCAGCGGCGAGGGCATGTTCGGCATGTTCGATTTCACCCCGGTGGGATTGACGGTGGCTACGGTAGGGGTCGGTTTCGTGGCCCTGATCGGCTGGCGTATCGTGCCGGGACGCAAGCAGTCGGGTGCCGAGGCCTTCGACTCGGGCGCCTATATTACCGAGGCGCGGGTGCCGGCCGGTTGCAAGGCCGAAGGCATGACCCTGCGAGAAATAGAGCTGGCGCTGGTGGAGGCGGATGCGCAGGTGCTGGGGTTGGTTCGCAACGAGGTGCGGGTAACACCGCCCAGTCCGCGCCGCCGGGCCCGGGCCGGTGACATTCTGATGCTGGAGGCGGAAGTGGAAGCGCTGCCTCATGCGCTGTCCAGCCTGGGGCTTAAACTGGAAGAGGCCAAGGCAACCCGAGAAGAAAAAGAGAAAGAAAAAGGGAAAGAAAAAGAGAAAACCAAAGACAGTGGCAACGCCGAGGCCCAGATCATGCCCGCGGCTGCCAAACAGAATGAAGAAGACAACGGCGAGGGCAGCGGATCGGATGCATCCGATGAAGTGGTGCTGATGGAGCTGGTGATACTGCCGAGCTCCGGGCTGCTGGGACGCACGGCAACAGGCATTCAGCTGCGAACCCGCTATGGCGTGAATCTGCTGGCGGTATCACGTCAGGGCCAGCGTTCGGTCAAGCGGCTGCGGGCCCTGCCCTTCAGGGCCGGTGACTTGCTGATGATGCAGGGCGGGCCGGAAGCCATCGCCGAATTTGCCTCCAGCACCGGTTGTGTACCGCTGGCCGAGCGTGACCTGCGCATACCCGATAAGCGCAAGGCGCTGATGGCCACCGGCATCATGGCGGCATCGGTTGCTGCCGCGGCGCTTGGGCTGCTGCCGGCGGCGGTGGCTTTTTCCGCCGGCGTGCTGGCGTCCATGGTGCTGCGCACCGTGCCCCCTCGTTCGGTGTATACCGCCGTCGACTGGCCGGTGGTGGTACTGCTGGCCGCCCTGATCCCGGTCGCTCAGGCGATGGAGTCCACCGGTACCGCCCAGTTGATTGCCAACCTGCTGTTGAACGAGGTGGCCCAGGGGCATGAAGTGGTGGCGCTGGTGTTGATTCTGGTGGTGACCATGAACCTGTCGGATCTGATGAACAATGCGGCGACGGCGGCGGTGATGTGCCCCATCGCCATCGGTACTGCCAACCAGCTGGGTGTGAGCATGGATCCCTTTCTGATGGCGGTGGCCATCGGCGGCTCCTGTGCCTTTCTGACGCCGATTGGACACCAGAACAATACCCTGATCCTGGGGCCGGGGGGCTTTCGCTTCGGCGACTACTGGCGCCTGGGACTGCCGCTGGATTTGTTGGTAATACTGGTCACGGTCCCTATGTTATTGTGGGTATGGCCGTTGTAACGGAACCGAATGGATAAGGAAGGAGATAACGATGCAGAATGAATTGAATAATAAAATCGTGCTGGAGGTCTTCGACAAGATTCAGCGTTTTGGTGAACCTCATGAAGATGGTCATATTCTGGATGGCGTGGTGGCGAGCAGTGACTTTGACGGTTACAGCGTGGTGTTGTCCGGCAGCGGGGTGACCTTGCAGTTGAACTTTCACCAGAGTTATCGTTTCGATTACAGCACCGACAAACTCAAAGATCAGTTCATGGCGAAGATTGATTATATTCATCACCATTACAACGATCGTCAGCAAGACAACTGATACCAATCTGAATAAAGATCTGATCTTCTCAAGTCCGAACTCAGAGGCAACACAGCCGGCTCTCACGACACGCCGTAAACTCGTCCCTGAGGGCTCGGAAATGCCATCCCTGGCATTTCACGGTCGTGGGAGCTCGTCTCTGTTGCCTCTTTCTGAGCCCCGAGTTGCTTGCAGACAGTGCCAACAGATGACTCTGTAGCATCAAGGAGGACAAAGGGATCTGCTCAGCCGACCATCCGCACTACGGATGGTGCGGCTGAGCCCCCAAGGAGGGGTTCACGGCGAGTCGGCGGAGCGGACCCTTTGCCCTACTTTTGCAAAGCAACCGAATAGATCAGTTATTTAATCAGTTTGGTATGACTCGTGCTCTCGTGCACGAGCAGCAAAAATCCAACCCGATCACCCAAAAAGGGCAATCGGGTTGGATTGAATCGTCTTAGCCTACCATGCGAGCCCGTACGGTACGGCCCTTGATTTTACCCTGCTGCAAGTGCTTCAGCGCCTGTTTGGCCACATCTCTGTGTACCGCCACGTAAGACTGCATCTCGGAGATATCAATCTTGCCCACCTGAGCACCGGCAATACCGGCCTCACCGGTGAGGGCGCCCAGAATGTCGCCGGCGCGAATCTTGCTTTTGCGACCGCCGGCGATATTGAGGGTGACCATTTCCGGCTGCAGCGGCGCCGTGTTGCCGTTCAGGTCGGCCAGGGATCCCTGCACTATGGGCGCCTGCTGATATTGCTCGATCATGTTGACCCTATAGGCCTCCTGCGGGCTGTACAGGCTGAGCGCCAGACCCTGCTGGCCGGCACGACCGGTGCGGCCGACACGATGCACGTGTACTTCCGGATCCTGGGTGATGTCGTAGTTGATGACCGCCGCCAGCTCCTTGATATCCAGACCGCGGGCCGCCACGTCGGTGGCTACCAGAATATTGGCGCTGCCGTTGGCGAAGCGGATCAGTACCTGATCCCGCTCGCGCTGTTCCAGATCACCATTCAACGCCAGGGCGGAAAAGCCCAGGGTGGTCAGGTGCTCGGCCACTTCCTGACAGGCGCGTTTGGTGTTGCAGAACACCACCGCCGAGCGCGGCGCATAGTGGGCGAGCAGGGTGGCCAGCGCCTGCTTGCGCAAGTTGGGTACCACTTCGAACAACAGCTGGACTATGGTATCGCCACGAAACTCGTCGGCGACCGATACTCGCTCCGGTTGTTGCTGCAGGCCGCGACTCAGCTCGGCGATGCCTTCGGGATAGGTGGCCGAAAACAGCAGGGTCTGGCGTGTTTTGGGCGCGAACGCCACCACCCGTTCAATGTCGTCGACAAAGCCCATGTCCAGCATGCGATCCGCTTCGTCCAGTACCAGGGTGTTGAGGTCGTCCAGCACCAGGCTGCCCTGTTCCAGATGCTTGAGGATGCGACCCGGGGTGCCGACCACGATGTGGGCGCCGAATTCGAGCGAGGCGGTCTGTGCCGCGGTGGGTGAGCCACCGCAAAGCGCCACCAGCTTGACGTTGGCCATGGCCCGGGCCAGACGACGCAGCTCGCGGGCGACCTGATCGGCCAGCTCGCGGGTAGGGCAGAGCACCATGGTTTGTACGCCCATGCGGTTGACGTCGAGACGAGCCAGTAACGCCAGGCCAAAGGCGACGGTTTTACCGCTGCCGGTGCTGGCCTGGGCGATGACGTCTTTGCCTTCCAGCATCAGCGGCAGGCTCTGGGCCTGAATCGGGGTCATCCGGGTGTATTCCAGGCTGGTCAGGTTGGCGATCAGCGACGGGTCCAGGGACAGGGTGGAAAATTCGGTGTTGGTCACGGGGAAGCTCTTGATATCGAATAAAATAAATAGGGGCGCACTAAGGCCAACAGACCCTGAGGCGGGGCCGCATCATAGCAGAAAAGCGACGGGGATGGTGTTTTTTGGCCATTAGTTAAACAAAAAGCCCTCGCATGCGAGGGCTTTGCTGTCTTGCGATCTTGCTTGGTTGCTTGGTTGCTTGGTTGCTTAGTTGTGCTTGTGCAGCTCGGCGTTCAGCTCGACGGCAGACTTGTTGGTTTTCACCTCGATGCGGCCGTTCTGGGAGTTGCGACGGAACAAGAGGTCGGATTTACCGGCCAGCTCGGCAGCCTTAACCGTTTGCACTTCCTGATTCTGGTCGTCCAGCACGGTTACCTTGGCACCGGCGGTGATGTAGAGACCGGATTCGATGGTGCAGCGATCGCCCAGCGGGATACCCAGGCCGGCGTTGGCGCCCAGCAGGCAGCCTTCGCCTACAGAGATGATAATGTTGCCGCCACCGGACAGGGTGCCCATGGTGGAACAACCGCCGCCCAGATCGGAGCCGTTACCGACGATCACACCGGCAGAGATGCGCCCTTCGACCATACTGACACCCAGGGTACCGGCGTTGAAGTTGATGAAACCTTCATGCATGACGGTGGTGCCTTCGCCCACGTGTGCACCCAGACGAATACGGGAGGCATCGCCGATGCGCACGCCGGCCGGCACCACGTAGTCGGTCATTTTCGGGAACTTGTCGACAGAATTAACGCTGATGGTGCGACCCTGTGCACGGGCTGTCAGCTGACGCCTGGCCAGCTCGTCGACCGCGATGGCACCTTCCGAGGTCCAGGCCACGTTGGGCAGCAGGCCGAACATACCGGACAAGTCCAGACCGTGCGGCTTGACCAGACGGTGGGACAGCAGCGCCAGCTTCAGATAAACCTCGGCGGTGCTGGTGGGGGCGGCGTCGGTTTCCAGAATGGTCACCACCAGCGGCTGGCTGGTACCTTCCAGAACCTTGACGATGTCGGCCTGCTCTTGAGCGTCCACAGACAGGAAAGCCGCTTCCAGGGAGTTCAGTTGCGCGGCGCTGATCTCGATTGCGGCGTTGCCGCCCTGGTAACCGATTTTCGCAGCGACTGCGTTAACCAGTGCGTCATTAGCGTTCAGCAGTGGCAGGTTGTAGTAAACCTCCAGCCATTCACCTTTGGCGGACTTGGTGCCCACACCCAGACCGAAAGCAAAGTGTGCCATCGTGGTAACTCCGTTTATTTGGTTTGAACTCGTAATCGGCTGGCGCGTACCGCGACCAGCCGGGTGTTAATCAGTTGCAGGCCGAGCCCGACTGTTTCGTTGAACCATTCAGCGGCGAACGATGTCGCCAGGCTCGAAGGGGATGTCGATAATGGCGTGCAGTGCAGACATTCAAAACCCCTTCCTGTTTCTTAATTCAATTCTGGTGCATCTTTTATCATATTTTGCCGTCCTGGTTGAGCTCCTCGACCACTTTTTCTCGCAACAACACCTGCTCTTGCTCGTTTAATGGTCGATCTTCCTTGTTGGTGAGACTGAAAAAGTCTTCGACCCGTTCGCCGATGGTGGTGATTTTGGCGGCGTGCAGGTTGAGACCCAGTCGACTGAAGACCGAGCCGATGCGGGCCAGCAGGCCGGGGGTGTCGAGCGCAACCAGCTCCATCAGGGTACGTTTGGTCAGCCGCTGGGGCTGCAGAAAATTGACCTGAGTCGTGACGGTAAATTCCCGATGCCGTCGTGAAGGCGGACGAATACGCACCGTGGGCGGCGCCGGGATCAGCAGCACCTCGCTCAGGCTGTGACACAGATCGCTGAGTCGGTCGCCACTCACCGGCTGGCCGTCGGGTTCGAGCACGATAAAGGTATCCAGGGCATAACCGTCTTTCGAGGTCATGATCTGGGCATCGTGGATGTTGAGATTTTTCTGATCCAGCGCCGCCGCCACCCGGCCGAACAGGTTGGGGGAGTCGGGGCTGTAGATAAACAGCTCGCTGCCGCCCCGGCCCGGTTGCTGACTGATTTGTACCAGGGGGCGCCAGCTGTCGTGGTGGGCCAGAATATGGCGGCTGTGCCAGGCGATTTGATCCGGCGTGTGGCGCAGAAAATAATCGGCAGTAAAGCGGGCCCACAGCGGCTTTATTTGTGCGACCGGGGTATCCAGGTGCTCCAGAATCTGGCGGGCCTGACGTTGGTTTTCGCGGATGCGCAGACGCAGATCCGGCGGGTTTTCCAGGCCCCGGCGCAGCGCCTTCTGGGTGGCGAAATAGAGCTCGCGCAGCAGGGTCCCTTTCCAGTCGTTCCACAGGTGATCGTTGGTGGCGCAGATATCGGCCACCGTCAGACTATAGAGAAAGTCCAGACGCAGCTCGTCTCTGACCAGGCCGGCAAATTCGCCGATCACATCCGGATCGTAGATGTCACGACGTTGCGCGGTGACCGACATCAGCAGGTGGTGGCGTACCAGCCAGGCCACCAGACGGGCGTCGGATTTGTCCAGATCGTGCTGCAGGCAGAACGCCAGCGCGTCTTCTGCTCCCAGTTCGGAATGATCGCCGCCCCGGCCCTTGGCAATATCATGAAACAACGCGGCAAGGTTGAGCAGCTCGGGCTTGCGCAAGCGGGTGCAGATTTCAAAACACAGCGGGTGACTGTGTTTGGCGGCGGGCTTGCGAAACCGGTAGATGTTTTTAAGTAGCCGGTGGGTATGTTCGTCGACCGGGTAGGCGTGAAACATATCGAACTGCATCTGGCCGACAATTTTACTCCACTGGGGGAAATAGGCGGCGAGAATGCCGTAGCGGTGCATCAGCGTCAGTGCCAGGCCGCAGCCTCGTGGATGGCGTACCAGCATCATGAACAGCCGCCGGCAATCGGGCCGTTCGCACAGAAATCCGGTCAGGCGACGGCGGGCATCCCGCAACTGGCGCAATGTGGTGGAATAGATGCCGGTGATCTGGGGGTTGGCGGCAATCTGGTAGAAGAGCCGCAGAATGGCCGCGGGCTCGGCTCTGAACAGCTCGGGATTGATGACATCGATCAGGCGACCGCGCAGGCGAAACTCGGGGGTGAGCATCTTCACGTCCATGGCGATATGGCCAAGAATGGCTTCATCGAACAGCTGCAGCAGCATTTCGTTGAGTTCGGCTACCCGCCGTACCGTCTGATAGAAGCGTTTCATCATCTGCTCTATCGGCTCGTTACCCTCGCCGGCAAAGCCCAGCGCCGTGGCCACGGCCCGCTGGCGGTCGAACAGCAGGCGGTTGTCGGGGCGGTGAATGGCCATGTGCAGCGCAAAACGCAGCTTCCACAGAAAATTCTGGCAGTCGAGCAGTTCATGATACTCGGCCCGGCTCAGAAAACCGTGGCTGACCATTTCGCTCAGGGTGGCCGCGCCGAAGTGGCGGCGGGCGACCCAGCTGATGGTTTGAATGTCGCGCAGGCCGCCGGGGCTGCTCTTGATGTCCGGCTCCAGTTTGTAGCTGGTGTCCTGAAACTGGCGATGGCGCTCTTCCTGCTCGGTGCGTTTGGCCTCGAAAAAGGCCTGGCTGGGCCAGAATTTGTCGGGCTGGGTGGCCTGGGTGAGGGCGGCAAAGGTGTCGTAGCAGCCGGTGATCAGTCGCGCTTCAATCAGATTGGTGGCGATGGTGATGTCTTTGTCGCCCTGGCGAATACATTCGGCCACCGAGCGTACACTGTGGCCGACTTCCAGGTGCAGATCCCACAGCAGGGTAACAAAGCTGCCGATACGGTCATTCAGCGCTGCATCGGGGGTGCCGTTGCACAGGATCAGCAGGTCGATATCCGAATAGGGATGCAGTTCGCCCCGGCCGTAGCCGCCTACCGCCACCAGCGCCAGCTGTGGATCCTTGTCCAGGCCATGACGCTGCCACAAGCCGGTGAGTAACTGATCCATATGCTGGGAGCGGGTGACCACCAGCTCCATGATATCGTCGCCGGCATTGAAGCGTTGTTCCAGCCAGTCTTGCAGGCGAGCCAGTATTTCCTTGCACTTGGGCAAGGTCAGTTCGGTAGGGGAAAGCAGGGCCGGAGCGAGCAGGCTGGCGTCCATGAGGCGGCGATATCCTTGTAGGCGTAAGTAACGACTACGTTAGCAAAGTCGGCTTCGGCGGGAAAGCGGATCCCTTGGTGAAGGGCAGAGATAAGCGGCCGTTTGTTGCTATGATGACGTCCTCTGTTTACATGGACACATGGTATTGATGATGACAGCTCGTGCTGAATTGCCCTCCTGGATCCGTCGTTTTATCGGTTCGGGATACCTGCTGCCGGTGCTGTTTTTTGCCTCTCTGCTGGAAGCGATTATCGTTCCTATACCGCTGGAACTTGTGTTGATCCCGCTGTTGCTGCTGGAACGGGATCGACGCTGGTTACTGGCATGGGTGGCCCTGGCAGGCTGTGTGACGGGTGCCGTGCTGGGCTACTGGTTTGGTGCCTTGTTGTTTGACAGTCTGGGTCAGTGGCTGCTTGACACGCTCGGTGCCGCCGAAGAGTTTGAGCATTTCCAACAGGTGCTGGCAAAGGAAGGCTTTATGGCAATAGTGGTGATGGGCGTGACGCCGGTGCCATTTCAGGTGGCCATGCTGGCGGCGGGAGCCGCCGGATACTCGCTGACCGGGTTTGTTCTGGCGGCGACGCTGGCGCGAGGCGTTCGCTATTTTGGTCTGGCACTACTGGTACAGCTGTTTGGCGAGCAGGCCATGACACTGTTTCGCCGGCATGCCCGGCCCGTGGGGTTTGCACTGCTGGCACTGGCGTTGGTGGGTTATGGCGTTCACTGGTGGTTGTCGGCTTGATGGACATCCAGGGATGGGCGTTGCGGATACAATAAAGGCGCCGAAGCGCCCTGATTTCTAGATACTGTGTATCCGTGCTTAATTATTGTCGGCCGCAGGTATTATGCTTGTTGCATGGTTACCTTTGGGGCCTTCTTCGATTTTATATTGTACCAACTGGCCCGCTTTCAGGGTTCTGTATCCGTCCATCTGTATGGTGGAGAAATGTGCAAACACATCGTCACCGCCTTCCTGTGGGCAGATAAAGCCAAATCCCTTAGCATTATTAAACCACTTCACCGTACCGGTCGTCATAACGTCTGCATCCTTTTGCTCAAACATCCAAAACAACATTGAGTAACTGACCACTGCCAGTTTTTACGACAGGCGAACCCGCCGGATGCGGTAATCCGAATGTAAAGTGCCAGATGACACTTGATTACATCGGTTACCAATCAATCACTCTAGCCAAACACCGGGGCGAGTCAAGCGTTTGTTTGTTATCGCATTATGTCAAAGAAAGACGGTTGACAGCACGGGTGTAAGCGGTAGTGTGAAGGAAAGACTGACAGCCGCGTTCCTGATATCCTGACCAAAAGAGCCAGCTCTTGGCCTGAAAGCGACGCCCGGCAGCGGCACCACATCCGGCACCGACTGCTGTAGCGAGATCCGGAACAGTGATTTAGAGTAAATATATGAGCAGGAGAACACAGCAGCTTGATGGTGATCAGTTAAAAGAGGCGGAAGAAACAGCGCTGCAACCCCCTCCTATGTACAAGGTCATCCTGAACAATGACGATTACACTCCCATGGATTTTGTGGTGGAGGTACTGCAAAGATTCTTCGTAATGGATGTGGACAAGGCCACGCAGGTGATGATGGCGGTTCATTATCAGGGGAAAGGAGTCTGTGGTCTGTTTACCGCAGAAATAGCTGAAACCAAGGTAGCGCAAGTGAACAAGTTTGCCCGTATGCATGAACATCCGCTGTTGTGCACCATGGAGCAGGAATGAGTCAGTACCCGCCGCAACGGGACACCGCAGTTTTTTAGGGGAGGTGCCTATGTTGAACAAAGACCTTGAGAGCACATTGAACGACGCTTTCAACGAAGCGCGCCGTGCTCGCCACGAGTTTATGACGGTGGAGCACCTGCTACTCGCGCTGTTGAACAATCCGTCTGCCCAGGAGGCCCTGACGGCCTGTGGCGCAGATCTCGAACAGCTACGCCGTGAAACCCATCTCTTTATCGAACAGACCACACCGCTGATACCGGCGGGAGACGATGAAATAGAAACGCAACCGACCCTCGGTTTTCAGCGCGTGCTGCAGCGGGCGGTCTTTCATGTGCAATCTTCCGGCAACGCCGAAGTGACGGGGGCCAATGTACTGGTCGCCATCTTCAGCGAGCAGGAGTCTCAGGCCGCCTACCTGCTGAAAAAGGTGCAGATCAGTCGACTGGATGTGGTTAACTTTCTGTCTCATGGTGTGCGCAAAGACGGTCAGCAGGAAGAGGCACCACCCGCCCAACTGGAAGAAAACACCGACGAGGCGGCCAACAACCAGACCGAAGGCTTTGTCATCAACCTGAACCAGTGGGTGAAGGAAGGTCGCATCGATCCGCTTATCGGCCGGGATCATGAAGTGAATCGCGCCATTCAGGTGCTGTGTCGTCGGCGCAAGAACAACCCGCTGCTGGTAGGCGAGGCCGGGGTCGGTAAAACGGCCATCGCCGAGGGCCTGGCTTATCGCATCGTACATGGTGATGTGCCGGAAATCATCGCCGACAGCATCATCTATTCGCTGGATATGGGCTCCTTGCTGGCGGGCACCAAGTATCGTGGTGATTTCGAGAAGCGCTTCAAGGCGTTGCTCAAACAGTTCGAGAAACAGAAAGGCGCCATCCTGTTTATCGATGAAATTCACACCATCATCGGCGCCGGTGCCGCCTCGGGTGGCCAGCTGGATGCGGCCAACCTGTTGAAACCCATGCTGTCGAGTGGCCAAATTCGCTGCGTCGGCTCCACCACCTATCAGGAATACAGCCAGATTTTCGAAAAAGACCGGGCGCTGGCGCGGCGCTTCCAGAAAATCGACATCCTGGAGCCATCGGTGGAAGATACCACCAAGATACTGCTGGGGCTGAAGAGCCGTTACGAGTCACATCACGATGTGCGCTATACCGGCAAGGCCATTCGGGCCGCGGCCGAGCTGTCGGCCAAGTACATCAACGACCGGCATCTGCCCGACAAGGCGATTGACGTTATCGACGAGGCCGGGGCGCAAATCCGCATGATGCCCCCTTCCAAGCGCAAGAAGACCATAGGGGTGGGCGATATCGAAGCTATTGTGGCCAAAATTGCCCGCATTCCCGAGAAATCGGTGTCCAGCTCCGACAAGGAGGCGCTGAAGAACCTGGAGCCCAAGCTCAAGATGGTGGTTTTCGGTCAGGACAAGGCGATAGAGGTGTTGACCGACTCCATCCGGCTCAGTCGCTCCGGCCTCGGCAACGAGAAGCGGCCCATCGGCTCCTTCCTGTTTGCCGGCCCGACCGGGGTCGGCAAGACCGAGGTGACCCAGCAGTTGGCGCGGGTACTGGGTATCGAACTGGTACGGTTCGATATGTCCGAATACATGGAGTCCCATACGGTGTCACGCCTTATCGGTGCGCCGCCGGGCTATGTGGGATTCGATCAGGGGGGCTTGCTCACCGATGCGGTTATCAAGCACCCGCACGCGGTGGTGCTGCTCGATGAAATCGAAAAGGCGCACCAGGACGTGTTCAACCTGCTGCTGCAGGTGATGGACAACGGAACCCTCACCGATAACAACGGTCGCAAGGCGGACTTTCGCAACGTGATACTGGTGATGACCACCAACGCCGGGGTGCAGGAGACGATACGCAAGTCCATCGGTTTCCAGCAGCAGGATCACAGTCATGACGCCATGACCGAAATCAACCGCACCTTTGCTCCGGAGTTCCGTAACCGGCTCGACCATATCATCTGGTTCAACCACCTGAACATGGAAGTGATTCACCGGGTGGTGGACAAGTTTATCGTTGAACTGCAGGCGCAGCTGGATGCCAAGGGCGTATCGATGGAAGTGAGCGAGCAGGCTCGTCACTGGCTGGCAGAGCAAGGCTACGACAAGTCGATGGGCGCACGTCCCATGGGGCGGGTGATTCAGGAAAAACTGAAAAAGCCGCTGGCCAACGAGTTGCTGTTCGGCGAACTGGTCGGTGGCGGCTCGGTCAAAGTCACGCTAGAGGACGACAAACTGCATTTTGACTATCAGTCGGAAGCCTCGCTGGCCCACTGAAATCGGGCCTTGGGGCATAGCACCACAATGCCCGGCACCAGTAATGGTGCCGGGCATTTTTTATCCAAGAGGTGTATGCCTGACGGAACAGGGGGCGAACAAATTACCCAAAGGTACAACTACCGGTAACAGACGCCGCCATGTCACACTCGGAGTGACTAGCGAACGGATTAGCGAGCGCGGAAGACGATGCGTCCTTTTGACAGATCGTAGGGAGTCAGTTGAACAGTGACCTTGTCACCGGTGAGGATGCGGATGTAGTTCTTGCGCATCTTGCCGGAGATATGAGCGGTGACCACGTGGCCATTTTCCAGCTCTACGCGAAACATGGTGTTCGGAAGGGTGTCCAGAATGGTCCCTTGCATTTCAATACTGTCTTCTTTAGCCATTGAGTCCTCTTGTTAACGCAGGCAATAAAAACGGCATCGATCATGCCGGATTTCGCCTCAAGTGTAAAGTTTCCGCTCAGTCTTTCATCGCCTGCCAGTGTCCGGCCACGAGTCGCTGATGCGGGCGGAAGTGCTGTTTATAATTCATTTTTTTACAATCATCCACCTGGTAGCCCAGATAAACCCAGCTCTTGTTCAAACCTGACGCCAGTTCCAGTTGGCTCAAAATGGCGAAAGTACCCAGGGATCTGTGCTCCAGAGCGGGATCGTAAAAAGTGTACATGGCGCTGAGTGCATGGCCGAGCAGGTCGGTGACCGCCACCGCGACCAGCTGTTGATCCAGCCGGAATTCCATAAATACCGGCGGCAGCCAGTCACAAAGCAGAAAGCCGTCGTACTGCTGGCGACTGGCGGGATACATGGCCCCATCCTGGTGCCGTTCGTTGATATACCGCTGATACAACCGAAAATACTCCGGCTTTTCCTGTTCACTCAGGCTGACGCTCAGATCCTGGTTTTGCCGCTTGATGCGTTTCTGGCTGCGGCTGGGTGTAAAGCGGGCGACATCGATGCGCAGTGACTCGCAGGCGTGGCATAGCTGGCAGTGCGGGCGATAAATGTCCGAGCCGCTGCGACGAAAGCCCGCGCTGAGCAATTGTTCATACCCTTCCGGACACAGCAGGTCCTTGTCGAGCAAGACCAGCAGTTGTTCCTGCCGGTTGGGCAGATAACTGCATTGGTGTTTGGGCGTCAGCCCCACCTTGAGATTCACTTCTCTCATAACATCAGCTCACCTGGTTGCCAGCACCCATGTGTTAGCGGCTGCTGTTGCAGCTCTTTGAGTTTATGTAAAAAACGCGTGCGCGGCCAGCTGGTTACCCCCAGGCTCATCAGGTGCGGGTTGGGCAGCTGACAGTCGACAAGCTCGCCGCCATGACGGCTCAGGTGCCGGCACAGTGCGAGCATGGCCAGCTTGGAGCCATTATCGACCCGGTGAAACATCGACTCACCACAAAACAGTTTGCCCAGAGCGATGCCATAGAGTCCGGCCACCAGGCTGTCCTCCTGCCAGACTTCGACCGAGTGGGCGTGGCCCTGCTGGTGCAGTCGGCAGTAGGCCTGCTCGATGCCGGGGGTGATCCAGGTGCCCTCGCGATGTTCCCGTAACTGGCGGCAGGCACGAATGACCCGGTCGAAGGCGGTATTGAGGGTAAAATGATACTGGTTACGGCGTGCCAGTTTGGCCAGGCTGCGACTGATGTGCAATTGCGCCGGCTCCAGCACGGCCCTGGGATCGGGTGACCACCACAGCAGGGGCTGGCTTTGATCGAACCAGGGAAATATCCCCATACGATAGGCCAGTAACAGTCGCTCGGGGCTCAAGTCACCGCCCATGGCCAACAGACCATCGGGATCGTTCAGCGCCAGCGCCGGATCCGGAAACCAGAGCCGGTTATCGAGTAAGGTCAGCATGGCAGCCCCGGTCAGTCCTGACTCGCATCGAGCCAGTCTTTACCGGTTTGTTGCTCGATATAGTCGCGAATGAACTGGCGTACCTTCTGGGATGGGGTCACGTCTTCTTCGGCGCAAAGCTGTTCAAACAACGCCTTTTTTCGAGGGTCTATCAGCAGGGTCAGGCGAGCGGTTCTTTGTTCCATATCGGCTCCGATAACGACTAAAACATGTTAATCATATTAACATTGAATGATTAATTGATGAGCATATAATCGATTGAATAATACTAATATAAATTATCGCCGGGAGAGAACCATGCCGCATCGGGCCCACCTGTTTT
Organism: Oceanisphaera sediminis; assembly: GCF_039539745.1. Taxonomy (NCBI): domain Bacteria; kingdom Pseudomonadati; phylum Pseudomonadota; class Gammaproteobacteria; order Aeromonadales; family Aeromonadaceae; genus Oceanisphaera; species Oceanisphaera sediminis. Next base: position 68,002 of record NZ_BAABDS010000036.1, on the reverse strand, counting down.
CGTTACGCATCGGCCATGCTTTACGCGAAAGCTGCCTGCAGGAACAATATGGTCGCCAACGTTTGCTCAAGGATGTGCTGGCCGGGATCACGGTGGGCATTATCGCCATTCCGCTGGCCATGGCGCTGGCCATTGCCAGCGGGGTTGCCCCTCAGTACGGGTTGTACACCGCCATTATCGCCGGCTTTATCATTGCGTTGACCGGTGGCTCCCGACTCAGTATTTCCGGCCCTACCGCCGCCTTTGTGGTGATTCTTTATCCCATCGCTCAGCAGTACGGCCTGGGTGGCCTGCTGTTGGCGACCGTCATGTCCGGGGCCATCCTGGTGGGCATGGCGCTGGTGCGACTGGGTCGTCTGATCGAGTACATTCCCGAGCCGGTTACTCTCGGTTTTACCGGTGGCATAGCGGTGGTGATTGCCACCCTGCAGTTGAAAGACTTTCTGGGCTTGAACCTGACGGCGTTGCCCGAGCACTATGCGGGCAAGGTGGCAGCCCTGGTGTCGGCCTTTCCGGGGCTGCACTGGCCCAGCCTGGTCATAGCGCTGCTTACCCTGGCCATCATGCTGCTCTGGCCCCGGCTGAAAACCGGGGTGCCGGCCCATTTGCCGGCGGTGATCCTGGCCAGTGTCATCACCCTGTTGCTGAATCGCCAGGGCATGGATATCGCCACCATCAGCAGCCAGTTCAGTTATCTGCTACCGGATGGCAGCAGCGGGCAGGGCATTCCGCCGGTGTTGCCCGAATGGATCTGGCCCTGGCTGCAACCGGGGCCGGGGGGGAGCGAGTTAACGCTGAGCTGGGCGCTGTTGCGCGACTTGCTGCCGGCCGCCTTCGCCATCGCCATGCTGGGGGCCATCGAGTCGTTGTTGTGCGCCGTGGTGCTGGATGGCATGACCGGCAAGCGTCACAGCGCCAACAGCGAACTGCTGGGGCAGGGTATTGGCAATATCATAGCGCCGTTTTTCGGCGGCATTACCGCCACCGCCGCCATTGCCCGCTCGGCCGCCAACGTCAAGGCCGGTGCCGAGTCACCGGTGGCGGCCATGGTGCATGCGCTGGTGGTACTGGCCGGACTGGTATTGCTGGCTCCCTTGCTGGCCTATTTGCCGATGCCGGCCATGGCGGCTCTGCTGATGGTGGTGGCCTGGAACATGAGTGAGGCCCACAAGGCGGTCAAGCTGCTGAAAACCGCCCCGGTGGCCGACATGCTGGTGTTTTTGACCTGCTTTTCGCTCACCATACTGTTCGACATGGTGCTGGCGATTACCGTCGGTATTCTGGTGGCCGCGGTGCTGTTCGTACGCGACATCGCCGAGATGACCCGGGTGTCGGATATTTCCGGACATCGGCGACTGCTGGAAACACCGCTGCCGGCGGGCTGGTCGGTGTTCAAGATCAATGGCCCGCTGTTTTTTGCCGCCGCCGACCGGGTGTTCAGCGAGCTGGCCGAGATGTCCCGGCAACGGCGTGGCGTCGTACTCTATATGGATGGGGTGGCTATTCTGGATGCGGGCGGCATGGCGGCGCTGAATCGCTTTATCGAGCGGTGCCGAGAGGAGCAGATCGAGGTGGTGATGGCAGATCTGCAATATCAGCCACTGAAGACGCTGGCCAGAGCCGGTGTCAAGCCGGTTTCCGGTGAGCTGACCTTTTACTCGACCCTGCAGGAAGCGATGGAGAAGGTGGCCAAGGCACCGCTGACTGCCGTCGGATAAGCTTGCCTTTCTCGTCACCTTCGCGGGAATGACAACAGAACCACATCTGTGATGCCCCATTGCTTATCGATAGAAACAGAAACGGCGCTGTAGCAACAGCGCCGTTTTTTATTACCGTATGTGGCTGGTGTTTTACTTCAGGCCGTCGAGGTAGCGTTCGGCATCCAGTGCCGCCATGCAACCGGTACCGGCTGAGGTAATGGCCTGGCGATAAACGTGATCCATGACGTCACCGGCGGCAAACACGCCTTCGATGCTGGTCTGGGTGGCATTGCCATGCAGGCCGGACTGTACCTTGAGGTAGCCGTTTTCCATCTCCAGCTGACCTTCGAAGATCTGGGTGTTGGGCTGATGGCCGATGGCGATGAAAACGCCGGCCAGCTCCAGCTGCTCGGTGGCATCGGTCCGGGTGTCTCTCAGGCGAACACCGGTCACGCCCATCTCGTCGCCCAGCACTTCGTCCAGGGTACGGTTGGTGTGCAGCACTATGTTGCCGTTCTCTACCTTGTCCATCAGGCGGTCGATCAGAATCTTCTCGGAGCGGAACTGTTCGCGTCTGTGTACCAGATGTACCTCGGCGGCGATATTGGACAGATACAGCGCTTCTTCTACTGCGGTGTTACCACCGCCGACCACGGCGACTTTCTGGTTGCGATAGAAAAAGCCGTCGCAGGTGGCACAGGCGGATACGCCACGGCCCTGATAGGCTTCTTCCGAGGGCAGGCCCAGGTATTTGGCGGAAGCGCCGGTGGCGATTACCAGGGCATCACAGCTGTATTCGCCATCGTCGCCTTTCAGGCGGAACGGACGTTGCTGCAGATCCACGCTGTTGACATGGTCGAACAGGATCTCGGTTTCAAAGCGCTCGGCGTGCTCTTTCATGCGCTCCATCAACGCCGGACCGGTCAGTCCTTCGGCGTCACCCGGCCAGTTTTCCACTTCGGTGGTGGTGGTCAGCTGACCACCCTGTTGAATACCGGTTACCAGTACCGGATTAAGGTTGGCGCGGGCCGCATAAACGGCGGCGGTATACCCTGCAGGGCCAGAACCCAGAATCAGCAGTTTGGCGTGTTTGGCTTGGCTCATTTGTCTCTCCAACCTTGGCACATAGGCAGATAAAAAGTGGTCCCGATTGTAGGGGATAGGCCAGAGGGAATAAAGCGCCACGAGGGTGATTGTCGCCACCGGCATGGTGCAAAAGGGCTTGTTTTAACGAGAACATTATGACGATGGCAAGTTATAACGAATAGTTATGCAATATAACGTTTTCCGACATGAGCGGTGGTGGTGGCATTAAATCAACATAAAATAGGTTTTTTATGTTAATTCACAGGTGTAGTATCGGTAATGTAGATAGCTGGCGGATACTTAACCTGTTTTTTGACGAAAACGATCAGGCTTGACGTCTCCGTAGTTAAAATAGCCGGTTGCAGGCATAAAAATTTGGTAATGATAGTTATTTCATATGAATATCAAACGTATGTGCTATCTGTTTGCTATTTGCCATGTTAAGCTACTGAATATCTCGATTGTATACATAATCGTTTTTTCTGTTTTTTTATTTGCTTTTAGCCTGTGGGTTGCAATGCCGGATATCGCCGCCGAGCGTTGGCAACTGGTTGAAAAACTGGCTTCTGGTGAAAGGGCTATTGCAGAGATGTATGGTTTTATGCCATATAGGTTTAATGTTCATAGTGGAATGTATCGAAAATGAGTCAAAGGATGGATGAAGTGTTGGATTTAAACAGCAGGCCGGCCAAAGAGCTCGACCGTATCGATCGCAACATACTCAATGAACTGCAGCAAGACGGCCGTATTTCCAACGTAGAGTTGTCAAAGCGTGTCGGGCTTAGCCCGACGCCTTGCCTCGAGCGGGTACGTCGTCTGGAGCGTCAGGGTTATATCGAAGGTTATACCGCCATTCTCAACCCCCAGTTCCTGGATGCGTCGCTGCTGGTTTTTGTTGAAATTACCCTTAACCGCGGCACACCGGACGTGTTTGACGAATTTAACGACGCGGTGCAGAAGCTCGAAGAAATACAGGAATGCCATCTGGTATCCGGTGACTTCGACTACCTGCTCAAGACCCGGGTGGCCGACATGTCTGCCTATCGCAAGCTGCTGGGCGAAACCCTGTTGCGGCTGCCGGGCGTGAACGATACCCGCACCTATGTGGTGATGGAGGAGGTAAAGCAGAGCAACCGTCTGGTGATAAATACCCGATAAGCTGTGCTAATGCGTCTGGCTCTGGTATTTTTATGCCGGGCGGGGACCGATGTGAACCTGACTCTGCGAGCGGCCCCGGCCGCTCGTTTGTCGTTTGATGGCTGACGACTTTTACTGTCGCAGCCTTTCTATTGCGTGACACAACCTATAAGAGCGAGGAGCGGGCGTTTGGCGGAGAAAAAGCTGTTTACTCCCATGTCTGGTTTACAGCGTCTGTTTGAGGCCGGATTGATCAGCATTATTTTACTGGCGATCTTCATGATGTTATCGCTGGTTTCTTACCATCCCTCGGATCCGGGCTGGTCGCAAACCGCATGGGGCGGAGACATTCGCAATGCTGCCGGGCCGGCGGGGGCCTGGCTGGCAGACATACTGCTGTTTGCCTTCGGCTTCTCGGCCTATATGGTGCCATTTTTCATGGTGCTGATCGGCTGGGTGACCCTGTGGCGCCCGCGGGCATTGAGCGATATCTGCTATCTGACCCTGAGCCTGCGCATTATCGGCTTTCTGATGTTATTGCTCAGTCTGCTGGCGCTGGCCAGCATGAACGTGGGCAATATCTATTACTTTTCTTCCGGCGGCCTCATCGGCGATATGCTGGCCTCGGCCCTGAGCTCGATATTTGGCTCCCTGGGCACCACCCTGGTGCTGTTGTGCGGCTTTGCCACCGGCGTCACCTTCTTCAGCGGCTGGTCCTGGTTGTTGATCGTCGAGCGGCTGGGCGCGGCGGTATTGAATGCGCCTGATTGGCTCAGTCAGATTCCGCAGCGGCTGGTCGACTGGCAGAGTGGCGCCGGGCGTCGCCGCGAGAGCCCCGGCGAACCCGCCATACCGGCTCAAACAGCGGCAGTTGCCGAGGCCGAGCCAAATACGGCCGAGGCGGGATTCGTGGGTTGGCGCCGGTTCAAGGAGCGACTGGGTGGTCAGGTAGAATCAGACACGAGTCCGGAGCCGGAATGGGAGCGGGTACAGGAAGCAGAACAGGACGATCCCCTGTTGGCCCCGGCTGCCGCCATTGTAGAAAAACGGGCTCCGATCCAGAAGAAAACCCCGCCGGTACGCAAAGAGCCGGTACTGGGCGCCGTTTCCGAGCAGGACACGGCCATTGCCACCCTCGCCGAGGCGAACGGCTGGGCCCTGGACGATGACGATAATGACGAGCTGGATCTGCCCTGGCTGAACGAGGGCGATGCCCCGGCCGACCCGGCTTCGGTACCGGCGCCACCACAGCCGGCGCCGGTGGCTTCAAAGCGCAACGATCTGTCTCCCTTGCCCTCGGTCGAGCTGCTGGACTTGCCCAAGCCCCGGCAACACACGGTCAGCGAGGCGGAACTCGACCGCATCGCCCGGTTGGTGGAAGCCAAGCTGGCGGATTACAACGTGCAGGCCAACGTGGTCGGAGTCTATCCGGGCCCGGTGATTACCCGTTTCGAGCTGGATCTGGCGCCCGGGGTCAAGGTCAGCAAAATCACCAATCTGGCCCGGGATCTGGCCCGCTCGCTGTCCGCCATCAGTGTGCGAGTAGTGGAAGTCATTCCCGGCAAGCCCTATGTGGGTCTGGAGCTGCCCAATACTCGGCGCGAAACCGTCTATCTGCGCGAGGTGATGGACAGCGACGCCTTCGCCCGCAACGATCATCCCTTGACCCTGGTGCTGGGCCAGGATATTGCCGGCGAGCCGGTGATCGTCAACCTGGCCAAGATGCCCCACGTGCTGGTGGCCGGTACCACCGGCTCCGGTAAGTCGGTGGGGGTCAACGTCATGATATTGTCGATGCTGTACAAGGCCACGCCGGACGAAGTGCGCTTCATCATGATCGATCCCAAGATGCTGGAATTGTCGGTCTACGAAGGCATACCGCATCTGCTGACCGAGGTGGTCACCGACATGAAAGAGGCCGCCAATTCCCTGCGCTGGTGCGTGGGCGAAATGGAACGTCGTTACAAGCTGATGTCGGCCATGGGGGTGCGTAATCTCAAGGGCTTCAACACCAAGGTGCAGGATGCCATTGATGCCGGTGAGCCGCTGCGGGATCCTCTGTGGGAGCCGACCCAGTCGATGGACACCTATCCGCCGGCGCTGGAAAAGCTGCCCCATATCGTGGTGGTGATCGACGAGTTTGCCGACATGATGATGATCGTCGGCAAGAAGGTGGAAGAGCTGATCGCCCGTATCGCCCAGAAGGCGCGGGCGGCCGGTATTCATTTGATTCTGGCGACCCAGCGGCCGTCGGTGGATGTGATCACCGGTCTTATCAAGGCCAACATTCCGACCCGAATGTCGTTTCAGGTGTCGAGCAAAATCGACTCGCGCACCATTCTCGATCAACAGGGGGCCGAATCGCTGCTGGGCATGGGCGACATGCTCTATCTGCCCGCCGGCGACAGCAACCCGACCCGGGTACACGGCGCCTTTGTGGACGATCATGAAGTGCACCGGGTCGTCGCCGCCTGGAAGGAGCGGGGTGAACCGAATTATATCGAGGATATTCTGAGCGGCGAAGTGGGCGCCGATGGCCTGCTGCCCGGCGAAGCGCCGGAAGGCGGTGATGAAGAGCTGGACCCGCTGTTTGACGAAGCGGTGGCTTTTGTCGTAGAGAGCCGTCGTGGCTCTACCTCCAGCGTGCAGCGCAAGTTAAAAATAGGCTACAACAGGGCCGCCCGGATGATCGAACAGATGGAATACCAGGGTATCGTCAGTTCCGCCGGCGGCAACGGTCAACGTGAAGTGCTGGCGCCTCCGCCAGCCAGGGAGTAACCATGAAAAAACTGGCAACCGTGGGAATACTGCTGTGGTCGGTAAGTGCCGTGGCACTGGCCGATGCGCGCGCCGAATTGCAGCAGAAGCTGGCCTCCTTCGACCGATTCTCAGCCAGCTTCAGCCAGCAGGTATTCGATGAGCAGGGGGCACCGATGCAAAGTGCTCAAGGCACCATGCAGCTGGCCCGGCCCGACCGGTTTCGCTGGCATACGGTGTCACCGGACGAGAGTCTGATCGTGTCCAACGGCAATGATGTCTGGGTGTACGACCCCTTCGTGGAGCAGGTGAGCATAGCGCCGCTGGAGCAGGCGATTCAGAACACGCCGTTTCTGCTGATTGCCGGCGGTGACGGTCGGCGCTGGCAGCAATACGATGTGGCCCGCCAGGGCGCCGATTATGTGGTGACCAGCAAGGATCCGGGCGAGCTGATCAGTCAGTTCAGCCTGCGCTTCGATCGCAGCAACCGCATTCAGCGCTTCACGGTGATCGAGTCCGGCGGCCAGCGCAGCGAATTTACCCTGCAGCAGGTGAATACCAAACCCGCCACCGGGGCCGACACCTTTACCTTTACGCCCCCGGACGGGGTCATGGTCGACGACCAACGCTGAGGGACTTGATACAGCAGGTAGTCGGACAAAGGGCACTACTCCGCCGACACGCCGTAAACCCCTCCCTGGGGGCTCCGCTGCGCCATCCATGGCGCAGAGGGTCGGCAGAGCAGACACCCTTTATCCTCCCTCTGGCAGCTGAGTCGCCTGTTGGCATCGCCAGCAGATGACTCGGGGATTAAGAAGAGGCAACAGGGATTGCCTCCGCCGACCGTCACATGCCAGGGACGGCATGTGCTGAGCGTCACAGGGATGTGCTCGAAGCGTGTCGGGGGAGGTAACCCTGCTGCCTCTTTATTCCACAGTTGATTTGTGACCTATAGACAAGTTGACTGCTTACCGCTTTGTTTTATGGGGATGAAATGACATGAGCACCCTGAGTCTGGACTTTGAACAGGACGACTTTCGCCCACTGGCGGCGCGGATGCGACCGCAACGGCTGGAACAATACCTGGGCCAGGTGCATATTCTGGGGCCGGGCAAGCCGTTGCGCCGGGCGCTGGAAGCCGGTCACTGTCATTCCATGATACTGTGGGGGCCGCCGGGCACCGGCAAAACCACCCTGGCCGAGCTGATTGCCCACTACTGTGATGCCCAGGTAGAGCGAGTGTCGGCGGTGACCTCCGGCGTCAAGGAGATCCGTGCCGCCATCGAGCGGGCGCGGGAGCACAAGCTGGCCGGCCGGCGCACCATACTGTTTGTGGACGAAGTACACCGCTTCAACAAATCCCAGCAGGATGCCTTCTTGCCTCATATCGAGGATGGCACCGTCACCTTTATCGGCGCCACCACCGAAAATCCCTCTTTCGAGCTGAACAACGCACTCTTGTCCCGGGCCCGGGTTTATCTGCTCAAGCGACTGGAGCCGGCCGAAATCGAGCAGATGATTGCTCAGGCGTTGACCGACGAGCGTGGACTGGCCGGGCAGGGCATAGTGCTGGCCGACGGGGTGCAGCGGGCGCTGGCCGAGCTGGTGGACGGCGATGGTCGCAAGGCGCTGAATTATCTGGAGCTGCTGGCAGACATGGCCGAAGACGTCGAGGGTCTTCGCCGTATCGACAAGACGCTGCTGGCGGAGGTGACCGGCGAGCGGCTGGCCCGGTTCGATAACCAGGGCGATCTCTATTACGACCTGATTTCAGCGATACACAAGTCGATTCGCGGCTCCAACCCGGACGCCGGCCTCTACTGGTATGCGCGCATGATCAGTGCCGGCTGCGATCCGCTCTATATCGCCCGTCGTCTGCTGGCTATCGCTTCGGAAGACGTCGGTCTGGCCGATCCCAAGGCGATGGAGGTGGCACTGGCCGCCTGGGATTGCTTTACCCGGGTCGGTCCGGCGGAAGGAGAGCGCGCCATCGCCCAGGCTATCGTTTATCTGGCCTGTGCCCCCAAGAGCAATGCGCTCTATACCGCCTGGAAAGCGGCGCTGAAAGATGCCCGAGAACTGCCCGATTATGAAGTGCCGGTACATTTGCGCAACGCGCCCACCAGACTGATGAAAGAGCTGGGTCATGGCGCCGAATATCGATACGCCCACAACGAGCCGGGTGCCTATGCCGCCGGCGAAGTGTATCTGCCGGAGGCGCTGACACAACGGCGTTATTACGAGCCCAGCGAGCGAGGTTTCGAGCAAAAGGTCAGGGCCAAGCTAGACTACCTGAACAGTCTCGACGAGCAGGCCGGTGGCTAGTTGGCTCCCACCCCGCTAAGCTGATAAACTTGACATCGATTTAGTGACTTCCGACCCTGCGTATGACACGCAGTACAAGCATCAAATAAGGTAACTCATGCTGGACTCCAAATACCTGCGCGGCGATATCGCCGACACGGCGGCGCGGCTGGCAAGCCGTGGTTTTACACTCGACATCGACCTGTTCAACGGCCTCGAAGAAAAGCGGAAGTCTCTGCAATCCCGTACCCAGGAACTGCAGGCCGAGCGCAATGCCCGCTCCAAGGCCATCGGCCAGGCGGCGCGCAGCGGTGAAGACATAGCCCCGTTGAAGGCGGCGGTCACGGCCATCAATGACGAGCTGGACGGCTGCAAGGTTGAGCTGGACCAGTTGCTGAGTGAAATTGAAGCCTTCGGTGCCGCCATTCCGAACCTGCCGCACGAGTCGGTGCCGGTCGGTAAAAGCGAAGACGACAACCAGCAGGTTCGGGTCTGGGGTGAGCCTACCGCCTTCGATTTTGAACCGCGTGACCATGTGGCGCTGGGCGAAGCGCTGTCCGGTCTGGACTTCAAGGGCGCGGTCAAGATCTCCGGCTCCCGCTTCGTGATCATGCAGGGCCAGATTGCCCGCATGCACCGGGCCCTGGCGCAATACATGCTGGACTTGCACACCAACGAGCACGGCTACATCGAGTGTTATGTGCCTTATCTGGTGAACAGCGACAGTCTGTACGGCACCGGTCAGCTACCCAAGTTTGCCGCCGACCTGTTCCATACCGCCATCGAAGGGGAAGGCGACGAAGCCGGCAAGACCCGCCGTTTCTCGCTGATCCCCACCTCGGAGGTGCCGCTGACCAACATCGGCCGGGACGAGATCTTCGATGCCAAGGAGCTGCCACTGAAATTCACCGCCCATACTCCTTGCTTCCGCTCCGAAGCGGGATCCTATGGCCGTGATACCCGCGGTCTGGTGCGCATGCATCAGTTCGACAAGGTGGAAATGGTACAGCTGGTTCATCCGGATCACTCCTGGGATACCCTGGAAGAAATGGTCGGCCACGCCGAGAAGGTACTGCAGGGCCTGAATCTGCCCTACCGGGTAATGGCCTTGTGTACCGGTGACATGGGCTTTGGCGCCGCCAAAACCTATGATCTGGAAGTGTGGCTGCCGGCCCAGAACACCTACCGTGAAATTTCGTCGGTATCCAACTGTGGTGACTTCCAGGCGCGCCGCATGCAGGCGCGGGTACGGGGTGCCGATGGCAAGCCCCAGTTGCTGCATACCCTGAACGGCTCCGGACTGGCCGTGGGCCGTACCCTGGTGGCGGTACTGGAAAATTACCAGCAGGCAGACGGCCGCATCGCGGTGCCCGAGATCCTGCAGCCTTATATGGGCGGCCTGCAGTACATCGGTTGAGCCTGATGACTTGAGTCAAGCAAGCCGGGGCCATGCTCCGGCTTTTTTACGGGATTTTCAGACAGAATTTAGTTTTATCTTGAATGAAATTTATCCGCTTTTTCTTCGCCTTTTGCCACCCTCCTTTGGTAGAATGCGCGGCATTCAAGAGGTTCCCGGCAATACATGATGGTTTGGATAGACTACGTAATTCTCGGCATTATCGGCCTTTCTGCACTCATCAGCCTGGTCAGGGGATTTGTGAAAGAGGCGATGTCACTCGCTACCTGGTTGGCTGCTTTCTTCGTTGCCAGTCGCTTCTACGCCGATCTGGCCGTTCATCTCGATATCTCCGATCCCTTATTCCGCAACGGCGCAGCCATTGCCATCCTGTTTGTATTAACCCTGATCCTGGGCGCACTGATTAATTACGTTATCGGTGAGCTGGTGACCAAAACCGGGCTTTCTGGTACCGATCGGGTACTGGGCGTCTGTTTCGGGGCAGTGCGGGGCGTGCTTGTCGTAGCGGCCCTGCTGTTATTTATCGATACCATGACCGCCTTTTCACAGAGTCTGTGGTGGCGTGAATCCCGGTTGATTCCGGAGTTCGGTATCGTGATCCAGTGGTTTTTCAGCCTGGTGCAAAATTCATCCAGCTTTTTACCCCCCAAGCCATAGTGAATTGAGGAAATTAGGACATGTGTGGGATTGTCGGTATTCAAGGCACGACCCCGGTAAATCAGGCGCTGTATGACGGCCTGACGGTACTTCAGCACAGAGGTCAGGATGCGGCCGGCATCGTTACCATCTCGGGAAATACCTTCCGCCAGCGCAAGGCCAATGGTCTGGTGCGGGATGTATTCGAAGAGCGTCATATGGAGCGATTGATCGGCAACGTAGGCATTGGTCATGTGCGTTATCCTACCGCCGGCAGCAGCAGCGTTGCCCAGGCGCAACCCTTCTATGTGAACTCTCCCTTCGGCATTGCCCTGGCGCATAATGGCAATCTGACCAATGCCCGCGAGCTGAAAGAAGAGCAGTTCCGGGTGGCACGCCGTCATATCAACACCACTTCCGACTCCGAAGTGCTGCTGAACGTACTGGCGCATGAGCTGGACCAACAAACACAAACCCTGCACCTCGAGCCGGGCCATGTGTTTGCCGCCGTGAGCAAGGTGCATGAAAAAATTCGCGGTGCCTACGCCACAGTGGCGGTGATTATCGGCCATGGCATGCTGGCATTTCGCGATCCCAACGGCATTCGTCCGCTGGTACTGGGCAAGCGTGACGCCGAAGACGGCAGCACCGAATACATGGTGGCGTCCGAAAGCGTGGCACTGGATGCGGTCGGTTTCAGCCTGATCCGTGATGTCGCGCCGGGCGAGGCCGTGTATATCACCAAACAGGGCGAGCTGTTCAGCCAGCAATGTGCCGCCGAGCCGCAGCACCACTCCTGTATTTTTGAATATGTGTATTTTGCGCGCCCCGATTCCTTTATCGACAAGGTATCGGTTTATGGTGCCCGGGTACGCATGGGTCAGAAGCTGGGTGCCAAAATCGCCCGGGAGTGGGAAGATCTCGACATCGACGTGGTGATCCCGATTCCCGAAACCTCCTGCGACATCGCGCTGGAAATTGCCCACAACCTGCAATTGCCTTATCGCCAGGGGTTCGTGAAGAACCGCTATATCGGCCGTACCTTCATCATGCCCGGCCAGCAGCAGCGTCGGCAATCGGTACGTCGCAAGCTCAATGCCATTCCGTCGGAATTTGCCGGCAAGAATGTACTGCTGGTAGATGACTCTATCGTTCGTGGTACTACCTCCGAGCAGATTATTCAGATGGCACGGGATGCGGGTGCCAAGAAGGTGTATTTTGCTTCTGCCGCCCCCGAAATTCGCTTCCCCAACGTGTATGGCATCGACATGCCTTCCGTGAACGAGCTGATAGCCTACGGCCGTGAAGTGGAAGAAATCTGTCAGCTGATTGGTGCCGACGGCCTGATTTATCAGGAGCTGGAAGATCTGGAAGATGCGGTGCGCCATTTCAATCCGGAGCTGCGTCGCTTCGAGACCTCGGTCTTTACCGGTGAGTACGTGACTCAGGATGTGAACCAGGAATATCTGGATGAGCTGAATGCGTTACGTAACGACAACAGCAAGCAGAATGACAGTATCGACAACAGTCATCTGGAAATCTATAACGAAGGTCAGTCGTAATAACGACCGGCAATAAAGCAAAAAAAAGGGGTCCTCGGACCCCTTTTTCAATGCAGTGGCAACATGACTCAGTGGGTGTAAATCGGGCCAAAGCCCCAGCTCCAGACGATAACGGAGCCAACCATGATGCACACCAGCAGCACCAGGCCACAGGTCACCACCGAGCTGGCGTAGATAAAACCGCGCTCTTCGGGAATATGCATGATGATGGGGACGCCGGAATACAGCAAATAGACCGAATAGCTCAGCCCCGCCAGCCCGACCATCATCAGAAAGATGGGTTCGGGATAAAACAGGCCCAGCCCGGTCATGAACAGGGGCGTGGCGGTATAGGCGGCGAGTTCCATGCTCTGGGTAAAACTCGGGTTGGCGCCAAAGGTTTTTGCCATCCAGAACGTCAGATAGGCGAGGGCAAAGACACCGCCGATCAGGGTGAAGTACATACCGACAGACATCACCAGCGCGCTTTCTGTGGTGAGCATGATGGTACTATTGACGCTGGATCCGAAATTCCAGCCAATCATGCTGGCAGAGATATAGGCACATGCCGAGGGTATCAGGGCGATAAACATCAGGTGTACCAGGCTGTAGCTCAGGCTCTCGTGGTGGTGGTCTATGGTATGCCATTCTTCTTTGGGGTGCGCATAAAGACCCCAGATATGGTTTAAAATCATAGCGTTATCCCCTCAAACGTCTTCATTGCCAGACGGCTCCTGCCAGGTGGCTGACCCAAGAATAAAACGGATTACGTCCGTTCTTTCCTCTAACTAGTTATTGGCCAGAGTCCCATGAACGTCAAGTTTGTCTACGTATTAACCACAGGTTTGCTGCCTGGTTCAATCTTTGGCGAGGGCATTCGGATGTCATCCCGTCAGGCTGCTATGGAAAAAGCTCCGCTGCTCCTGCACGCGGGAAGCGCCGGTATTCTGAGATAGCCGGCCCGGCCCCTTGAGTTAGGACCGCATCAAAAGGGACTAATACCAATTTGAATAAACATCTGATCATTTTAACCCCAGGATCAGAGGCAACACAGCCACCTCCCACGACACGCCACTGGTAAATGACACTCACCATTACAGCCTACTGCGAACATTCACTGGATGTTCGGTCAGGCTGCAACCGTTCGTCACGGCGGGACAAGCTCGCCCCCCGAGGGCTCGGGAAATGCAGTCTGACCGCCATGGAGGGCGGGAATGCTGGAATGGCAGGAGCATTTTCCAGCCATGGCATTTCACGGTCGTGGGAGGCGATCTCTGCTGCCTCTTCTCTAGCATCAAGCTGTCTGTAGGCGGCGCTAACAGGCAACGCCGGTGCATCAAGGAGGACAAAGGGATCTGCTCAGCCGACCATCCGCGCCACGGATGGCGCGGCTGAGCCTCCAGGGAGGGATTCACGGCGAGTCGGGGGAGCGGGCCCTTTGTTCGACTTTTATACAAAAATGAAATAGATCATTTGTTTAGTGGGATTGGTATAAGCGCTCCGATATGACAATAAACTTGTTTATCGGCTGCAGTCTGAGTAATAAGGATGACACCTTGGTACCGGGACAGACTGATGCATTTTGCGAATCAACGGGTGTATCGGTTATTTTTTTGCTTTTATTTGCCATAACGCCATGAGCTTTATATGGGTATTAGGCAGGGCTTCTGTTAAACTTTTATGACTACAACTTAGCAATAGATTAATAATATGACCGAACCTGTTATTTCCCGGTCTCTACCACCGCTTCCCCAGTCATTTTTCTCCTTATGCTGATCTCCGTTATTGAGCAGGCCATTCTCATTCTTGCCTCGGGCTGGCTGCTGACCATGAACATTCGTCGGGGGCAGCAATATCCCCGGCTGATGGTGCTGACTACCGCTTTCTGGTTTGCCGCTATCGCCATAGCCTGCATGTCGTTACCCTTTATGCTTGGCCCCGGCGTGCTGCTGGATGTTCGCGATGCGGTGTTTTTTGTCGCCGGTTTATTTGGTGGCCCTCTGGCGGGAGGGTTGGCGTTGCTGATGGCCGGCGGGTTCCGGTTTTGGCTGGACGGTGCGGGTGTGTTCCCCGGTATTGCGGGCATGGTTATTGCACTGACTGCAGGCCTGGGTATGCGCTATGCACTTCAGCAGCGCTGGTTACGACTGAATGTGTGGTCATTGTTGCCGGTAACGCTGCTGTTGAATGTAATAAAGATGGGGCTGCTTTATCTGATGGTGGAGCCGCAACAGCAGCCACATATTTTATCCCTGACCCTGCCGTTCCTCATTATCGTGGTTCCACTGACTCTGATTCTGGTCTTTATTCTCAAGGATGCAGAACAACGGGGACGTGAGCAGCAGGCCTTGCGTGACAGTGAGGCCAGGCTGACGGCCATTACCAGTGCGCTGCCCGATACCATGTGCGTTATCGATGAAGACGGATGCTACCTGGATGTGATGGCAGAAAATACCAATGAGCTTTATGCGACCACCGGCAGCATGGTCGGTAAAACGGTATGGGATATATTCCCTGACGAGCAAGCGGAAACCTTTCTGACCTTTATTCGCCGGACCCTGAAGCTGAACACGGTCAATACCCTGATTTATGACGTTGAGACGAGTGGCGGGCCGCGCACCTTTGAATGTGTGGCACAAATACTGAAAAGCCAGCCCGGCGACAAGGCGGCGGTGGTGACATTGAATCGGGATATCAGCGCCCGGGTAAAAAATGAAACGGAGCTACGTATCGCGGCGGTGGCTTTTGAAAGTTTTCAGGGCATGCTGGTCACCGATAAAAATAACCGTATCTTGCGAATAAATCGGGCCTTTAGCGAGATCACCGGATACACCCAGGAAGAGCTGATAGGAAAAACGCCGGCGATATTCAGCTCCGGCAAGCATGACGGCGAGTTTTACCGTCAGATGTGGCACAGCATCAATACCCGGGGTCACTGGCAGGGTGAAATTTGTGACAAACGCAAGTCCGGCAAACTGTACCCTCAGTTGTTGTCGATCAGTGAGGTCAAGGATGCTCAGGGACAACGTAGTCATTATGTGGCCCAGATTAACGATATTACCGATCGGAAAAACGATGCCGAAAAAATCAATCACCTGGCATTTTATGACGTATTGACTGGCCTGCCGAATCGCCGCCTGTTGCTCGAGCGTATCACTCAGACGCGGTTAAAAAGTGTTGAATACGGCAAGCTTGGCGCCATGATTTTGATCGATCTTGATAACTTCAAAAATATTAATGATCTCTGGGGACACTCCGTTGGCGACAAGCTTTTGCTGCAGGTCGCAGGTCGGTTGCGAGAAGTGGCAGGACAACAGGATACACTCGCCCGGTTAGGAAGTGATCAGTTTGCGCTCTTGCTCGATGCCCAATTCGAAAATCAGGCGCAGCTGATGGACAGGCTCGAGCATATCAGTCATGCCTTGCTGGACAGTCTCGATCAGCCTTATGCTCATGAAGAGTTGAAGCTGCGCAGCAGTGGCTGTCTGGGGGTGGTGATGCTGGATGCCGACAGCCTCTTGGCAGAAGAGCTGTTACGCCAGGCCGAACTGGCGATGTATGAGGCCAAAGCGGCCGGCAAGGGGGAAATTCGTTTCTTCGATCCGGAAATGCAGGAAGTGATTTCCCAGCGGTTGTTACTGGAAGAAGACATCGTTCGTGGTCTGCATGCGGGTGAGTTCAATGTCTATTTTCAGCCCCAGTTCAACGATGATGGCGGCATGACCGGCACCGAAGCCCTGGTGCGTTGGCATCATCCCGAGCGGGGTATTCTGGCTCCCGGTGCCTTTATCGAGGTAGCAGAAGCCGCCGGCTTGATGAACCAGATAGACCATGTTGTGCTGCAGCGTTCTTGCGAGCAAATGGCTTCCTGGGCCCGGTTAGAGGCCTTCAGCAACGTCACCGTATCGGTGAATATCAGCTCCATTCAGTTGTATCAGCCCGGTTTTGTACAAGAGGTGCTCAACATTCTGCAACAGACCGGCGCCAACCCAGCACTGCTCAAGCTGGAACTGACCGAATCGATGCTGCTTACCGACATGCCGCAGGCCATCTCACGTATGAGGTTGCTCAAGCAGTCCGGTATTCGTTTTGCCATTGATGATTTCGGCACCGGCTATTCGTCGCTGCATTATCTACAACAGTTGCCACTGGATCAGCTGAAGATAGATCAGTCTTTTGTGCGAGGTCTGCCTTATGACAGCAACAGCCTGGCTATTATCCGGGCGATTATCGCCATGGCCAAGAGCCTGGAGCTGGAAGTGATTGCCGAAGGGGTAGAAACCGAAGCACAACGAGCCATACTGTTGAATAATGGTTGCCGCCTGTATCAAGGATACTTGTTTGCCCGCCCCGGACAGGCATCGGACGTAGAAGCTCTGGTGTTTGAGGCCGCTGAACATGGCTATCATTATGAAGCGTAAGCCACAGCTATGTTTGACCGGGCAGTGAATCAAACAGCCAGACCAAGATAAGATGGTCTGGCTGTTTTTATGGAGTGATGTTTAGACCGATTCTGTTATCAACGAACGGTTGCGACCTTGTTGCTTGGCCAGGTAGAGCGCCTTGTCGGCCTGCTTCAGTGCCTCGTTGATTGTAAGCGCTGGGCCGGGCCAGTGGGCGATGCCCAGCGAGATGGTAATAAAGCCAGCCGTTGGCATTTCAAAACCGGCGACCTGCAATCGCAGGCGCTCGGCGATATCGAGCGCCAAGGTCAAATCGAGGCCGGGCAGAAAAATCATGAACTCTTCCCCTCCGCTACGACACAGGGCATCCCCTTTTCTGGCATGATCTCTCATCAGTCTGGCCAAGGCCTGTATCACCTTGTCACCGATGTCGTGACCATGGGTATCGTTTACCCGTTTGAAATGGTCGATATCCAGGGTGATGATGGCAAATGGTTGCCGTTCTTCCCGATACTCGTCGAGTACCTGTTGCATGCCCCGACGGTTGAGCAAACCGGTCATGGCATCGGTATGACTGTCGTTATGCAACTGACTGATTTTATCATTGAGCAGGCCCATTCCCTTGAGAATGGCCCGCTTGAGTTGAGCGGCTTCGAAGTACCAGGAAGGGATACCGGAAATACTCTGCTGTATCTCTTTCTTGTCCATCAGCCTGGCGCCTTTGGCCAATTGCCACAGCGGTAGGGAAATAAAGGTAGCAGACAACCAGATACCGGCCAGGGTAAACAGTACCAGCGGCATGCTCTTGATAAACACATTGATGATATGACCGTCGAGTCCGGCCAGCGTCGCTTGTTGTGGCCTTTGCGCCACCACGCCCCAACCGGATCTGGTTACCGGTGCAAAGCCGGCCAGCATCTCTATGCCCCGAGAGTTGATCGCGGTATGCGAATGCTCTGTGCCGGCGGTGACTTCGTCGATGGCCAGATTATTGGCTACCCGCTGGCCGATACGGTGTGCGTCGGGATGGTAAATCAGGGTTTTATGGCGATCGACCACATAAAGGTAGGATCCATCCTGGTAATAATGCTTGCCGAGGATAGAGCCCAGTATATTGTCCTGCTGCAGATAGATGGTGCCGGCGATGTAGCCGAGATAGTGACCGTTATCGTTAAAAATAGGGTGCGACAGGCTGATAATGTAGTTGCCGGCAGGCGAGATAAAAGGATCGGTGATCAGCGGTTTTTTGGCATCAATGGATTGTTGTGCTCCGGGTGAAGAAAGCGTGAAGCCTTTAACCTGAAGTGTTTCTGGCGAGGTAGCGACAATCACCGCGTTTGCATCGACGATCACCACCGAATTGAAGCTATCGGACTGTTGGTTCAGACGACGAACTTCATCCATCAGGGCGGACTTATTGTGCATCTGCGAGCCAAGCAGACTCGCGCTGTATGCCAGTTGATCCTGTGCCGACTTGAGAAAAGCATCCGTCATTTCGGCCAGCTTGGCCGCATAGACCCGGTTGGCTTCCAGGGTATTGTTGATCAGCAGGGCATGCTGAACCTTGTAGGTAGCATAAAAACTGTTGCCGAGGGTGATCAGCACGCTGAACACCGCCAGAGCCAGAATCAGACTACGGAGATTGAGCTTCGGAAGGGAAGTAAGGGACATTAGAATGAAAAGCCTGTAAATAAGCAGCCGGACGCGATGATGTTAGTATTTTAAGGGATTCTAATGAAACACATCGTGTAATGCCACCTTGAGCAGCACCGTATTCAGCGATATATGAGAAACGGTGGGCTAAGGCATGGTAACTATTTGATACCCAATAAAAAGGCCCCTTGCGGGGCCTTTCCAATCGATTGGTGGAGCTGGCGGGATTTGAAAAGGCGCCCTCAAAACCTCCGCTAGGCCTCTATATTGGTGATTCTATAGCGTTTATCCTGAAAAAACTACCTGAAGCTGTGACTTATCTGTCTTTTCAGATGTTCAAGTTATTGCCAAGGTAAGTCATGACTAATAAATGTGGTGTGGCATCCTGCTACAAAACCAAAGCCGGTGTTTTTTATCTTCGTTACTACTATCCCGTTCATCTGAGAGCCAAACTTCCGGAACTGCCGCAGGATTTTCGGATGTCACTGAAGACTAAGACTCTTCGTGAGGCTAGGCGGCGCAGCATGGCTCTGGAGTATCACCTGGACAGGGTGATACAGGCGTGGAGTCATCTTGGTAGTAGGGAGCTTGCCGAAAAATTTGCTCAGGAACGGATAAGAATCAAGCAGCATCCGGTGCTCAGTATCGGTTACCACGAGGCTATCAAGGGCAACCATATCCGCAATATGCTGATGACGGTTGGTGTGGAGCCTTTTGGTTTACCCGCCATACACAGCGGAAGTGCGTTCTCGGAACAGCCTGTAGCGTTAAAGGTTGAGCAATCCGTTTTGTCCTCGCAGAACCGTTCAAACCAAATATCATTCCGTGAAGTAGCGGAGGCGTATCTGTTCGAGAAGGAAAGCTCCGGTGAATGGACGGACAGAACCCTTAAAAACAGGAAAGCGAAGCTCAGGAACATCGTTGAGCTGGTTGGAGCAGAGACAATTTTTGAACGTATGACGACCAAGGATGTTTTCAAGGTTCGAGATTTCATCTACCGCTTTCCCAAGAATAGAACCAAGATGCCGAACGTCCGGGACAAGACGTTGAGCCAGGTATTTCAGATGTCTCTGGATGCTTACGAAGTGCTCGATCATCAGACTGCTAACAACATGCTCGGAGTGTTTAAGGACATCTGTGCCTATGGGATTCCTCGCTTTCATACGGACGACATCATTGCCTCGTTAAAGCCCCGACAAAAGGCAAAAGCAAGGCGGGGCAGAAAGCGGAGCTTTGCCACGCTGAATAAGGAGAAGCTCCAGGCACTGCTGTCTGCGCACCATTACACGAGTGTAGATAAGCGTATCAGGGTGAACTACACGCCGGACAAGTTCTGGGTTCCGCTCATCGGCATGTTCTCCGGGGCCAGGGTGGGAGAAATCCTTCAGCTGAGAGTGTGTGATGTCGTGGAATCGGTCGCTCACGGTTGCTGGTATTTTGATCTCAACGACGAACACGAAGGAAAGCGTTTGAAGACGGACAACAGCCGGCGTTGGGTGCCGATTCACTCTTCCCTGTTGAAGCTGGGCTTTCTGGAGTTTATGACCAGCCGGGGAGAGGGGGACGACAAGTTGTTTAAGGAGGTTACATACTCCGGGCAGGACGATGACACCAACAGCTTTGGCAAATGGTTTGAGCGCACACTCAGAAAGGAGATTGGCTGGTCTGCTGCCCGTAAGGAAACCTTTCACAGCCTGCGGCATACCTTCGTTGATAACCTCAGACGCACGGCTGGGCTGCATGACTGGGAGATCGCCTCCGTGGTTGGGCACTTGCCCTCAGATGAGGGGCTGACGACTCTGGGGTATGGCAGTCACCGGATAGAGCTGAGTGATAAGAAGGCGTATATCGAGCAGCTAAACTACGGGGTCGACTTAGCCGCTCTCTCCTGGGAGCGTTATCGCCGGTGCTTTTTGGATTAACCGATATTGTCACTAACTGATAACGGTCAGCTCATAATGAACGGGTTCCCCGGCATTTGGGGAACTTGGAGCAGCCCCAGAACAGTTGTCCTGCGTTGGCCCCTTGGTGAGCTTTGCGTTTTACCATGGGGGCTGTGCAT
Organism: Oceanisphaera sediminis; assembly: GCF_039539745.1. Lineage (NCBI taxonomy): Bacteria > Pseudomonadati > Pseudomonadota > Gammaproteobacteria > Aeromonadales > Aeromonadaceae > Oceanisphaera > Oceanisphaera sediminis. Next base: position 47,306 of record NZ_BAABDS010000036.1, on the reverse strand, counting down.
CTGGGGCATTGAGCACTGGTTGGGGGCGGTGTCGAGACTGGCTGAGAGTTATTGGTAACGGAAGCTTGCTGACGTTTGAGCCCTTCCTCGGCCAGCGTCATTTTGGCCTGCATCAGCATGTCATCCAGTGCCTTGCCATCTATCAGGCTGAGGAGCTTGCCACTGGCAAATGCTTTGGCTTCCTCCGTGAAGTCACCGGATGTGACAACAAAGCCTCCGTGCGCACCGGCACCTGCCATTACGCCATATAATTCACGGACTACTGATACACCCACACATTTGGCTTTCCAGTGTTTGCATTGCACGAAGAAGCGCTGACCGTCCTTTCGCAGCTGAACATCCACGCCGCCATCGGGGCCATTCTCACCCCCGTCAATCACACGGTATCCCTGTTGTCGGAATGCCTGACCCACCAGCAGTTCGAACTCTTTCCAGCTCATCTCGTTAGCAGGAAAAGCTGGAAGAGGGGAGGTAGAGGGCTTTGCTGAAGTAGCAACATATCGGTGGGCAAGACGCCGGCCTTTGAGTGCCTTTATGGCAGATAACCCAGCCCCTAGAGTGAACGCCACGGGAATAAAGAACTGCATGGCTATGAAGAATGGCCGCAGCATCAGTTCGGTCAGATTGGTCGGAACACCGGAGCCGGGAGTCATTTCAACCGTAAATGGTTGATCGGAAAAATGATCGAGGATCAGGTAGCTGATCAGTGCAAGTAACAAGCTCAGCCACCAGGGTAACATAGCCGCGATGTCTATCATGTCTTCAATGGGCGACTGCCGGCGTCTTCTTGCCATTTCCATATCCTTATGCAAGCGATGAAAGTGCCAATCGAAAATCACAAAAAACAGCTGCGGTGATGTCGTCTGGGGTATTAGATTATGGTTCTGTTTGAGTATACCTCAACGAATCCAGCGCCAGCACCGGGATTACTGGTTCAGTAAGTCGGTGCTGGCTATGTAAAGCAGACCTGAATTGTTAAACCACTTTTGACAGACCAACAGGTGAGAAATGACATCACGAGTGTATGGCTATCTGAGAGCATCAACCAATGAACAGGACGTCAGTCGTGCCAGAGCACCACTTCTTACCTTTGCCGCAGAGCAGGGGCTGACGGTGGATGCTTGGTTTACGGAGAACGAATCAGGAGCCACGTTACAGCGTCCGGAGTTGTTCCGGCTACTGGAGATAGCCCGCACCGATGACGTGCTTCTGGTAGAGCAGGTAGACCGTCTGAGCCGTTTGAACGGCAATGACTGGGAGCGGCTACAGGGGCTTATCAAGTCCAAGGGCGTGCGCGTGGTGGCTCTGGATTTACCTACGAGTCATCAACTGCTGCATACCGGTGATGAGTTTACCAACCGTATGCTGGGTGCCATCAATGGCATGATGCTCGACATGCTGGCCGCCATTGCCCGTAAGGACTATGAAGACAGACGCCGGAGACAGAGGCAGGGGATTACCAAGGCGAAAGCCGAGGGTCGTTACCGTGGCCGCCCTGTGGATGAACGCCTGCATGCCAGCGTGCGTGAACTGCTGATGGATGGCAAAAGCTACAGCAAGGTAATGGAAATCATGAATTGCTCAAGGGCCACTGTTGCAAAAGTAGCGAGGGAAATGAAAGAGTCACCGGTAAATAGTTAATACACGAAAGGTAACTGTGAGGTTTGCACAGTTACTTTATTCATAATGCCAGGTTTTAGTGTTTGAGCGCCAGAGTCATCAGGATTAGAATAAGTAACCAATTACATACTTTGATTATGTAGTGGCAATAAAAAACCCACCCTTACATCTGTAAGAGGTGGGTAACGTAAATACTTATTTTAAGAAATGTAAGCTATCATGAACTCTGATTATGAACAAGAAGTAACGTGCCCCGAAAAGCATTTATCGCTAATTGATAAGCTCCGGGCGCGCAGAGAGCGATATGAGTGGGAACTGAAAAACAGTTTTGAACACCATATTTTTGATATCTATAGAGATGGAAAAAGTAGGAAGAAAGTAAGTAACGATGGAGAGATGGTTTGGGATAGAAAAAACAAGAGCCTAAAAAGATTGATGAAATACGCTGGTCTCGACGATCTTGATTTAGGTCTTATTGGCTTTATTTTTGCTGATTATCTACTTAATAATCAACATCTTTTGAAAGTGGATGGTAGTGTTGGTGAAACTTACTACAGTAATACGGTGGCTAGGGACTTCTCTCTCTACTTGCGCAAAGAGTATGGTATCAAAGTTGGCACTATAGGACTTAGTTTACCTGATTTAAAGTATATGAGTAAAAAGCAAAGAGGATTGATTCATTCTGCCTATCAGGCTTTAGCTTTACTGCAGCGAGCAATCAGACAAAATGGTAGATTGGTCTCTTTTACATTGTTGTTACCTACTGAGTTAGTTCAAAAGCAGCTCGATTCTGGAGGCTTAGAAAATGCTAGAAAGAAAATCGCAAGGAAAATTACAGATTCATTAAAAGATCTGAAGGATGACATGATGGTAAATCTGGAACTGGAGTTGCCGGAAGTTGGAGAGGGGATACATAACCCACATCTTCACGGATTGGTGATCATACCTGGTCCTTGTGACAATGAATTAGAGTTTAAATACGCTAAGGATCGTATTCGAAAGATAATGATCTCTGCTGTAGGAAAAACCAACAATGCAAGGCATCAGCTTCAGTTTGATAGCTTCTACTCTCAAGGTTGGATGACATACATAAGGAAAAATATAGAGGCTGTTTCTGAGCTTATTGGTGGTTCTGCAAACATCAGCTCAAACCCGGTGCGCGCCGCAGGCACAGCTTTTTACAACATTGTTAAGGCAGAAATGGAATCGAAAGAACGTGTCCTGGAAGTCTCCACCAAGGCACTTAGCTCTAGTGAACTCTGAGCTAGAGTGGGGATAAGTCAGCTAACATTTTTCGGAAAAAGTCCGAAAAACTCTCTCTGAAATCTGCTCCTGAAATCCTCTGAAGCCCGCGCCAGCTCTGCTCTGGCGCTTTCTCTCCAGCTTCCGGTTCAACTGTTACTGTAGTTCTAATATATATATTACTTATTACAGTTACTCTCTACAGTCATCCTCCTATGGAGAAGAGCATCTACAGAAGCAACTATCATAGAGAGTAGCCTCTGCAGGAACAGCAGAAGAAAACCTCAATCAGAGATCAACCACTTCAGAAAAATCTGCGGAAAAATTTTGACGGCTGAATGAGGTCTGCTTGATGTTCTCTACTGGTAAGCAGTAAGCATTCTCCGGAGAGGTTATCTTCTGTCTTCTCCCTACTGCTGATGTAGTCTGACGGCGAGCCGGTTACGGCGAGTCGTCCTGTAAGTTTGCATAAAGTGATGTTCATAACGCATACACAAAAAATTCGTCGGCGAAAATTTCCGGTCGTCGAGCCTGCGACAGCAGCGAGCGACCGGCTGTTACTTCTTCGGTGATGTTCAGTTTCTGCTGTTATGTGAAGAGTGCAGTCTTCCGAGCAGACATGGTTACTGATGTATGAAGTGATGGTCTTTCTGGGGAGGGTAAGTATTTTGCTTTCACTGTGGTGATGCTCTTTTCTGAAGATTACAGGTTGTGAAGGTAATGCTCTTCGAGGCAGTCATCTTCCAGAGAGGGATAAGGTTACTCGAGTGCGGCTATCTACAGGGAACGGTCTTTTCTGAAGGCATGAACTCACCGTATTGCTGAGATTCTTTGGAATACTCTCTGTAATCCATTTTAAGCGTTCTGACATCTGACTCTATATATACGCAGCAGGAAATATAATAGATAGTGTTACAGGGCTTCTGAGAGCATTTAAATGCTATTCAGGAAGTTGATTGAGACTATCCGGATAGCTTTTCAGTGTTGAATGCTCTTTTCAGAGGTTACATGCTGTGAAAGTAATGTCTTTCTGACGGGATACTGATTTTGTAGAGGGAGATTACTCATGGAGCTGTTACTTTCTACAGTGAAACTGTCTTTCTGGTAGGGCATGAAATCACCGGATTTTTGGGAGCTTTAAAATAAGCTCTCTATAATCGATTTTAAGCGCTTTAGAAACTCCCCTATACATGCGTAGCAGGAAGCTCATTGAAGTTCTATAGAGAGCTTCTGAGAGCGTTTAAATGATATTCAGAAAGCTGATTGAGACTATCCGGATAGCTCTACTGTGCTGAATCCATTGTGGTTGTTCGTTTTTTGATTGATTTCGCATTTTCCCTGGGAAGACACTGTGCTGTTGTAAAAAGATCCATTTGCAATGCAGCAGGATTTTTTTGTGCTGATGAGCTGTCCGGTATGAGTTGGTAATAACTACATCTTTAGTTTATTGAGATGAACGGACAGCAAATCACCGGAAAGTGAAAGTCCTAGAAAAAACCGGGGTTTCTCTGGGTAGTCCAGGCACTATCTGCGATGATTTTGAAAACAACCTTATAGCTTTGCTGCTCAGATACAGACAAATGCCATACATCCGGGAGTAGCAGACGGTTACAACCTTATAGCTTCAGCACCCAATCAAAGGGGAGTGGTTGTATATTCGCCGTTTATCACTCTTGTAAAAAGGCTTGGCCGCTCACTGAAAGCGGGTTAGCGTCCGGAAAAGTCCTTTGGAGAGCTAATCATGTCGCTGAATGTGAAAAAAGCACGCTGGGTGCGCAAGCTGAATAACGGCGCCTACACCATGGAATCCACGAATGTGCTGACCAGCACGCAGCTGATCTGTAAGAGCTGTGGTATTTACCGTGCCTGCCCGATACATGAGAGCATGGAGCGATTTGCCGTGGTCGCCGATATCTCGGTGCGTAACTGCCGAAAGTATGTGCCGCTGCTGTTGTGTCGTCGTCCGGTGATGGAAAGCTTGGGAGACGAACTGCTGGTGCTGCGCCGTGGCACGGGCTGGCATGAGCTGCTGCATCATGGGCGGGAGCTGGTCGCACTCACGGATCGTTTCAGTGAAACGGTATTCGCCTTCTACAGCGTGACCAGGCTTACCCTTGTGAACTCGCCGGATGAGTTGCTGACGCTGCTGGAAAGGCTGGATGAGACGACCATGCTGGACGAAGAGGATTCCCCGATACTGGAACAGTCGGAAAGCACCAATTGGCCGGTGACCGTGATGCTGTTGCAGCGAATGGAAAACGAGGGGCTGTTGGGCAAAATGTGCCACAGGTAATCAGCACTATCAACCCCAGCACTGACGCGCTCTGAGCGGCATTTTCAGACGTTCTTACTGCACGGTGATACGTTGGGGTGGGGCAGCACTTAAAACGTCACAGAAAGCGGAGATCGAAGGGGATCTCCGCGACTATGTTTAGCTCATTGTCTCGCATGGTCATCAGGCATTTCAGGTTCTTCTGCCGGACACGCTTGATGCGTGCCAGCTCGGCTTTTGGAGCGGTTTCCCTGATCTGTTTACGGTAGTGAGCAAGTTTGGTGGGATTGAGTTCAGGACGCATGGATGGCTCCTTGTTCACTTTGAAGGCACTCTATCATCAAAACTGGGGTCACAGTAAAGGGAGCTTAAAGCCGTGGCTGCTATACTTGGCTTATAGCTGCATTGGCGTATAATGCGGACTCTGTGAACGGGTAAACCACATTATATGTGTTTAACCTGTTGATTTATAAGGGGTTTATTGTGATAGAGTTACTGACCGCAGCGAGTCTTTCGCTATGCCTGACCGATATCAAACAAGATGCTCACCAGCTAATGAAGGTGGGAAATCAGGTCGTTGGTGCGGCAGGCTCTTTCGTGCAGGCAACTCCATCCACTTTGTCTGTTCAGCAGACGTTGGCTGATGACGTCGTTAAAGCTGCCAGAGACCTTCAGACAAAGCTTTCTACGCTGGCTTCAAGAGTGGCCGAGATGGAAGACATAGATGAGTCTGAGCTCGATGCTGCGCTCGAACTTGTATCCAGTGCTACCTTGCAGTTTGCTGGCCAGGTCGAATACATCCAGACCGAGCTGGAGTTGAACACTGCTCCAGAAGCAACTGTTGCGGATCGGACCGTGCTGACCTCGATTGTAAGAGTGCGTAACACGTTTGAAGACCTGTTTGTGCTGCTGAAACAGTTCAAAGAAGATGAACCATTAGAATCCGGCGCTCTGTTTGCCAGCAGGGATGAGGCTCTGGCGGTGTCTGTCAAAGGGCTGATGGCTTTAGGCCTCAGTGACTATGAAGCCAGAGAGTTGGTTCACTAATCTGCATGTCTTCAAGCATTGTTTCTCCTTCCGTTGAACTGCACTTTTCCCTGATTGAGGCTCTTGGCCAGGAAAAAGCCGAGCGCTTGAAAAATCTCTTTTTTGCCTATAAAGCAGGCTGTCGACCAGAAACCTTTGGCAAGGATGTTACCTTTGATTGGCCAGCTTATGTTGCCCAATCTGAACTCCGGCATATTCACCTGCTTTCTGATGAGCAGATAAAGCGCTACAGGCGGCTGGGTGTTCGTCGACAAATAAAACAGACGAGTGATGTTTTTTTGGTCTACGTTCAGCATCTTTTCCAACGCAATCGCTATTTGTTGATAGCGATTATCCCCGAGCCTGCCCATGAGCGTTGTCGTCGTCAGCTGACCAGGCTGCCGGGCTATGCCGATATTGCCGAAGAATTTCATTCATCCTGAGTGCTTCGAGTTGACGAGGCTCTGCGCTGGAATATCCTGCTCCATAGCCTCCATAGCCTCCATAGCCTCCATAGCCTCCATAGCCTCCATAGCCTCCATAGCCTCCATAGCCTCCATAGCCTCCATAGCCTCCATAGCCTCCATAGCCAACGCAGTCTTAATGGTTAGACCAGATGCGGAAACGGTAGGAAGTGACTCTGAGGGAAACAAAAAGCCCCGCTGGGTGCGGGGCTGAATGCTGGAATAACCGTGGGTATAAGGTTAATGAGGGAGGTTGTCGGTGTGGCTATCTTATGCCAGCGCCTGATTGACGAGGGCATCGGTTAGATGAACCTGAGTCTGCCGGGACTGTTTCAGCTTGTCCTTGAGCTGGTCGCAGATCGCCATTAGTTCGTCGACCTTGGCAACTATTCGGTGTTGTTCTGTTAATGGGGGCATTATTAACCTAAAACTAGCAATTGTTTTTAAGACTAGATTTTTATTTCCTACCCCCTGTGTTCCTTCTTGTGATTGTTGATAAATAAAGGGTGACTTTATTAAGGTGGAAAGATAACTACCGCTTACCTTGTCTGCTGGAAACTTTATTAGGGCTACACTAACGAAAATACTAAATTCAATATCAGTATCAATGATAATAGGTATCCCCGTAGTGCCAACTTTAGTAAGAAGTAAGTCGCCCTTTTGGGGGTTACACCGTTTAGTAAGATCTTGATGCTGTTCTCTCGATATAAAGCGAGTGTCGCTAAAGTTTAATGCCCCGCTGCTCATGTCTTTCACAGATAGAAATGGAACACCGGAGTCAATGTATGTAGGAGTATGGTGAGCACCGTCTGTTATTTGATGCGCTATATCACCAAATCGACACCAGTCCCATCCTTTTGGCAACTCAAACGGCTTTTCATCGTCACTGATGGGCGGTAGTGGCTTTTGTTTCTTTATCTTCTTCTCTTTGACCAGTATTGCCTTCTCGGTGGCGATCTTGTCCAGCAGCACGGAGGCCGGTTCATCATCTGGATTTTGTGGCACCAGCTTACCCATGACGGCCAGTTGCAGTATGGTCTGCTTGAGTGCGTCTATGCTCTTGTCGGTAGTGAACAGGGTGTCGAAGTGCTCGGCGATCCGACCCCAGTTCTGTGCCAGCTCATCGGCATCGGCGCTGTCGGTGAGGGTAGACAGCAGGATTTCTACCAGAGTGGCATGAGCGTCGATACTGGCTTCGGTCTGCTGTTCCAGTTGATCGCACAGCGCCATTAGCTCGTCCACCTTGGCGACGATGCGTTGTTGCTCGCTTACTGGTGGTAAGGGCACTATTGCAGATACAGCTTTATCTGTCCCAAGTCTAGGTAAACTCATACCGTGTGTTGAGCTATCTGCATACTTAATGAAACTAGGGCTTTTCAAGAAACAACGTAAGTAGAAGGGCGAAAAATCTGCATAACAGGTGATTGGAATGATTTCAGTTGTGCATACACCTGCTTCATCAGAGACTAAAACCTTGTCTAAATATGGACGTAGCTTTCCATATAGGACATCTAATGGCTTAAAGACATTTTTGGTGCTTTTGAATTTACGTTCAGAAAAACGAATCTTAGTTAACAGGCGAGAGGTTTCTTTCTCTATATCTTCAAGCTCTAGCACCCATGTTTCAGGCTTGGCTGCTTTAGCTTCAACCTTATTGAGATTGCCATAGCTTGCTATCAGCCCAAGTCTTGACCATTCCCAACTTGCAGGTAGCTCAAAGTCTATTTCGCCTTCGCTAACTACCGGCAGAGCCTTGGGCTTTTTTATTTTCTTGGCTTTTATCAGCTCGGCCTTTTCGGCAGCAATGCGCTCAAGCAGCACTGAGGCCGGCTCATCAGTCGGGTCTTGCGGCACCAGCTTGCCACGCACGGCCAGCTCCAGGATCAGCTCGCGCAGTTTCTTGATGCCATAGAGCTCATACTTGTTGCTGCTGCCACGACCGGCACTGGACTTGGCCAGAATGGCGCTGGTCCAAGTGGCGATGTTGTCGGTGATCAGTTGTTGTGCCTGGCTCATGCTTAGCCCTCCTTATTGCCGGAAAGGGCGGCACCCAGCACGTCTTTAAGCTGATTACGCAAGGTGGCGATGCTCTGCTGCTGCTGGCCATAGTCTACCAGTAACTCGTCCGGATCATGGCTGATCACTTCGCCTACGTGCGGGTTCTTGATATCGAGGTTGAAGTTGCGGGCAATGATGTCCTCTATGCTGACCTTCCAGGCGTGCTCGTTCTCTACCCGAGTGGCAAAGCCGTCTGCTTCGCTGCCCCACCAGTCGATTTCGGTCCGGAATTCCTCGAACTTCATCGGTTTGGTCTTGTTGTAGTTCTTCACGCCAGCCGGATAAGGATGCTCATAGAACCAGGTGTCTTTAGTCGGCTGCCCCTTGGTGAAGAACAGCAAGTTGGTCTTGATGCCGGTATAGGGGTTAAACACGCCGTTGGGCAGTCGCACTATGGTGTGCAGATTACATTCTTCGGTGAGCAGTTTCTTGATCTTGGTCTTCACGCCTTCGCCAAACAGGGTGCCATCGGGCAGCACCACGGCGGCGCGTCCCTTGTCGGCCAGCAGTTCGATTATCAGTTGCAGGAACAGATCGGCGGTTTCACGGGTTTGCAGCTCGGAGGGGAAGTTCTTCTCGATGCCATGCTCTTCGGTGCCACCAAAGGGCGGGTTGGTGACAATGACATCGATGTCATTATCCCAGCTCGACAGCGGCTTGTTCAGCGTATTGTCATGGCGGATCTGCACCGGCACTTCGATGCCGTGCAGCATCATGTTGGTGGTGCACAACAGATGCGGCAGCTGCTTCTTCTCGACGCCCAGGATCTGCTGCTGCAACACCTGATGGTCATCGGCACTCTTTACATAATGGTTCTTCACATGGTCGAAGGAGCAGGCCAGAAAGCCGCCGGTGCCACAGGCCGGGTCCATGATGCGCTCACCCAGCTTGGGATCGATACGATTCACCATGAAGCGGGTGACGGCGCGAGGGGTATAGAATTCACCTGAGTTACCGGCACTCTGCAAATCGCGCAACAGTTGCTCGTAGATGTCGCCGAACAGATGACGCTCGCTCGATTTGGTGAAGTCGATTTCGTTGAGCTTGTTGATCACCTGACGCAGCAGGGTGCCGTTCTTCATGTAGTTGTAGGCATCGCTCAAGCCTTCGCGCACCACAAAACCGCGCGGGTTCTTGTCGATGGGGGCGGTCAGGTTCTTCAGTGCGTAGAACAGCTCGTCGTTGACGAAATCCAGCAGCTCATCACCGGTCATGCCTTCGGCATCGGCTGCCCAGTTGCGCCACAGATACTTTTCCGGAATGGGGGACTGGTAGTCGTCCAGTTCAAACTCCAGCGCCTCTTCCTGTGCGTCGAACACCTTGAGAAACAGCAGCCAGGACAATTGCCCCAGACGCTGGGCATCGCCATCGACACCGGCGTCCTGACGCATGATGTCCTGAATGGATTTGATAACGGAACTGATCGACATGCTTATTCTCTTTTCATCTTGTTATACAGGTGCAACAAGCCCCAGAGCGGGGCTTGTATAAAAAAGGGCGGTGTTAACTTACTCAAGCCTGTTTTTGTGGTGGCAGCCGGTAGATTTCGGCTTCCAGCTCGCTGATGGCCTGCTGATAGTCCTGCTTGCTGCCAAAGCCGTTCTTCACGATTTCCATAGGCGAACCAAATTGATCGAGCGGCTGCACCTTGAGCACATTGATGCTTTCTATTTCCTGGACTCCGGCATCGGCATACTTGTCCAGCAGCGTGCTCAGCACCGCCTGTGCGGTATCGGAATACTTGGTGAAGTAGTTGCGCTTTTTCACCTCGTTGGCGCGTTCACGGCGGGTCAGCGGGGGCTGATCATAAACCACATGACAGATGAGGTCGAAGGGATCGAGGTCTTTACCGACTTCCTGCTCCAGCACTTCCCAGATGATGCCTTCGTTGGCCAGCTCATCGATGATGGCCTGCTTGCGGTCGGCATCATTCCAGCGCTTGGTGAAGTCGTCCAGGCTGGCAAACTGCCTGGCGAAGGTTTTGCGGGTGTAATCCTGAAAGGACTCGGTGACCAGCTTGCCGTCGGCATCGTAATACTGCACTCGCTTGGCGATGGCCTTGACGGTCACACCGTTGACGTGGAATTTTCTGACCTTCTGTTCATCCTCGTCGCTACCCAGGGGGCCGCTGTTGCCGTCAGCTTCATCGGCGGGTGGAAAGTCATAGTCGGCATCCGGTTCGCCGACTATCGTCTGTTCATCCTCGGCAGTGGCATCCAGCTCTTCATGGGAATTGCCGTCGATGATTTCATTCAGCGTATCGTCGTCATCATTGATTTGCTCAGGTTTCACTGTCATGACTCGCTCGGGAATACCGTCGAAGCGTTCATCGGCAAACAACTCGGTGGCCTTCTTGAAATCGAGGATGGTAAACCACAGCTTGCCGTATTTGTCGTTGATACGGGTGCCACGACCGATGATCTGCTTGAACTTGGTCATCGACTGAATGTTCTGATCCAGCACCACGAACTTGCAGGTCTGGGCATCCACACCTGTGGTCATCAGCTCGGATGTGGTGGCGATCACCGGATACTTCTTCTTGGGGTTAATGAAGTTATAGAGCTGCGCCTTGCCCAGCTCATCGTCACCGGTGATTTTCATCACATATTTGTCGTTCTTGATGACCTGCTCGGGGTTACAGTTCACCAGCGCTTGACGCATTCGCTCGGCATGATCGATGTCGTTGCAGAAAACTATGGTCTTGGCCATGGGATCGGTGCGCTTGAGATAGCTGGTGATGGTTTCTGCCACCAGTTGCGTGCGCTCGTCGATGACCATGGTGCGGTCGAAGTCTTTCTGGTTATAGATGCGGTCATCAATCAGCTCACCGCCTTTATCCACCTGCCCCTTGGTAGGACGCCAGCCTTGCAGGTCGATGTCGATATCGACGCGCACCACTTTATAGGGAGCCAGAAAGCCGTCTTCGATGCCTTCCTTGAGCGAATAGGTATAAACGGGGTCGCCAAAGTAATCGGAGTTGGAGACATCATCGGTTTCCTTAGGGGTCGCCGTCAGACCAATCTGGGTGGCGCTGCTGAAGTATTCCAGAATCTCGCGCCAGGCGCTGTCTTCGGCGGCACTGCCACGGTGACACTCGTCTATCACAATCAAATCGAAGAAGTCGGGAGCCACCTGTTTGAACGCTTTCTGATGCTCTTCCGGCCCGGTCAATGCCTGATACAAGGCCAGATGAATTTCAAAGGCGGGATCGACCTTGCGTCCTCCCACCTTGGTCATGGCGGTGCCGAAGGGCTGGAAGTCATTCTGATGAGTCTGATCAACTAATGCATTACGGTCAGCCAGAAACAGGATGCGCTTTTTGCTGCGTGCCTTCCACAGTCGCCAGATGATCTGAAAGGCGGTGTAGGTCTTGCCGGTGCCGGTCGCCATCACCAGCAGAATGCGATCCTGACCGCCAGAGATAGCTTCAATGGTCTTGTTGATGGCCTGTAGCTGATAGTAGCGCGGCATCTTGCCACTACCGTCATCGTGATACGGCTGGGTAATGATGGGAAGCTGTGCCTGACTGTAACCTTTCCAAGTGCAGAATTTGTCCCACAGCTGAGCCGGAGTAGGGAAGTCATCGAGGCTGATTTCGGTTTCGAGCGCCGCCGGATTGGTTTTGTCGTGAAAGACGAAGCCGTCACCGTTGGAGGCAAACACAAACGGCACTTCCAGCAAACCGGCATAGTCCAGCGCCTGCTGCATGCCCTTGGCGATATCGTGCTTGTTGGCCTTAGCCTCAATCACCGCCAGCGGCAAGTTGGGCTTGTGATAAAGCACGATGTCGGCGGATTTGACCTTCTTGCGTGCGGCCATCTGGCCACGGACGATCACCTTGCCATCCCGCAGTTTCACTTCCTGGCGGATTTGGCTCATGTCATCCCAGCCCGACTGCTTAACGGCAGGCAGGATGAACTTGCTGATGATGTCTGATTCAGTAAGAGCTGACTTATTTATTTTTATCATGGCTGCGCTTATCCCGTTCACAGTCTTTTCGGCATTCTGGCACACAGCTGGTTTCATTTGAATTATTTATAACCAGACTGCGTAGCCTACAGAGCCTACAGAGCCTACAGAGCCTACAGAGCCTACAGAGCCTGCTCAGCCTTTGTAGTATCTGCAGGCTGCTGAGCCTGTGCAGACTGATTAGCTTCAGTAATCTGTTGAGGCTCCGTAGCATGAGCAGACGGCTCAGGCAGTGCAGGCTGCTTAGGTTATTGAGGCTATGTGGCCTCAGCAGACTAATGAGAGTCCGGTGTTTGCATCAGGCTTGGCAATGAACGGCAAAAGCCACTGCCAATAAGGAGTGCTGGAAAAATCGGGGAAAGGGGGTAGAGTGAAATTACTGCCCCTGAAGTGCTTTCAGGTGTGACAGTAGGTGTGACAGTAAGTGGGTTTTTGGGTGGTTATTCAGGAAGTGCTAATAAGTAGCTAAGTGCTTGTTTTACCCAACAAAAAGGCCCCTTGCGGGGCCTTTCCAATCGATTGGTGGAGCTGGCGGGATTTGAACCCGCGTCCGAAAAACCTACGTCGTCGGTACTACATGCTTAGTCAGTCATTGAATTCGCCACCTGCTGCGGACAGACACGCCACAGAATGACTAGCCTAAATTGGTTTTAACGCTTCACCCGTTAGGCACGGCTTCCACGCGATTCTGTGAAGGATGACCTTCCAATTCCCTAAGTCACAGACAAGCTAGGGCAGAAGGGCTCTACCAGGTTATTAAGCTGCTAGTGCGTAGTTTTCGTCGTTTGCGACTATTTTTTTGCGATTTTTTAACGAGGCCTATCGCACCTCGGCATGCACCTAGGAGTTCGAGAATCTCGTCGAATCCAGAATCAGCCCCAAGTAAACTTATGGTATTGCAATTCTTGCCAAATCACAAGGGTTAGCGATTTTTATGCTTCATCATGCGATCTTTTTCTCGCTTCCAGTCACGCTCTTTGACGTCCTGGCGCTTGTCATGGCTCTTTTTACCTTTTACCAGGCCAATTTCGATCTTTACCCACGACTTGGACCAGTACAGTGCCAGCGGCACCAGGGTATAGCCTTCGCGTTCAATCTGACCGGTGAGTCGATCCAGCTCGCGCCGCTTCAGCAGCAGCTTGCGCGAGCGCATGGGGTCGCATACTACGTGAGTAGAGGCAACGTTTAGTGGCGTAATGGTGGCGGCAAACAAGAAGGCTTCACCGTTTCTCATGAACACATAAGCATCGGCGATGTTGGCTTTGCCCGCCCGCATCGCTTTCACTTCCCATCCTTGTAGTTCCAGCCCAGCTTCGAATTTTTCTTCTACAAAATATTCGTGCCTTGCCTTTTTGTTGAGGGCAATGGTGCTGGAACCGACTTTTTTCTTGGCTTTGTTTTTTGTCATAGTGACGCCATTATACGGGTCCGGTTGAAGGTTTGGAATTGCCTACACGGCAACTGCTTGTTTTTTGTGCGGTAATGGTGGTGAGCCGGGCCAGGATTAATGTTAAAATCAGGCCGTTCTGCTGCCAGGAGAGGTTATGCCCAGTATTACCCGCAGTGCGTTGGTGATGTTCAGCGCAAAACAGATGTATGAATTGGTGAACGATATAAACTCGTATCCGCAGTTTTTGCCCGGCTGCGTGGCCAGCCGTATTGTATCCGAGTCGGCCACTTCCATCACGGCGGCATTGGATGTGGCCAAGGTGGGGATCCGCAAGACTTTCACCACGCGCAATGAACTTAAACCTCATCAGCATATCAGTGTGGAACTGGTAGATGGGCCCTTCAAGACGCTCAACGGAGGCTGGACCTTCACGCCGCTGGATGCGGATGCCTGCAAAGTCGAACTCAAGTTACACTTCGAGTTTACCTCCCGTCTGGTGGAGCTTGCTTTTGGAGGCGTATTTAAAGAATTGGCCAATGCCATGGTGCATTCATTCAGTGAGCGGGCAAGAGAGGTATATGGCCGTGAGTCTTATTCGGGTTGAAATTGTGTATGCGCTGCCACAGCAGCAGATGGTGCTGAGCATGAGAGTATCGGAAGGGGACAGCGTCAGGCAGGTAATAGAACAATCCGGTATTCTGCAGCAATACCCCGAGATTAACCTGGATAGCAACATGGTCGGGGTATTCGGACGACAGGTTAAGCTGGAACACGCTTTGGTTGATGGCGACAGAATCGAGATTTATCGTCCTTTATTGGCCGATCCCAAGGAGATTAGGCGGCGTCGTGCCGAACAGGCGAAGGAAGAGGGGCGGGCGGACAAGGTCACCGGCGGCCGTCCCGACCCCAAGAGAGCCAAAAAGTAACCGGCCATGGTCTGTGAGTCCCATGACCATAGACTTTGTTACAGACCCTGCTCAAAGGTGGCAGGAGCGGGATAATCGCCGCTGACCGAGACAAGCGCATCGTTGGTAAAGTCCAGAATCAGTTGTTTCTGCTCTACGTCACCCCGGCCCGGTTTCAGATAATGAAGGTACACCCAACGATCATGGTTGAAACCGTCCAGGCTCATGGGATTACCCAGCAGAAAGCGAACCTGCTCCTGGCTCATGCCCTGGCGCAGCTGGGCGACCTGCTTGGCTTCAATGTAGTTGCCCTGGGGAATGTCGACCTTGTACACCAGGCCGCAACCGGCCAGAGGAAGAGTGAGTAGCAAGGGTAAAATCAAGGTTTTGAGTTGCATGGCTGCATTATATCCTGTGTGACTTGCTGGGCATGATAGCTGTTGGCGATGAGCTTGTAAAAGCCGACACCCTCTCAATACTCCGACGATGGGAACCGGCCTCTTGTCAGAGCATGGTTCCGTGCCCGCAATGATGGTCATCCGGCACCCACTGTCCTATCATCTTCGTTTTTAACGCTTTCTTTCGGGAGTAAGCCAATGGCAAAGCACGTTTTTCACTTAGGGATAACCGATGAGGATCTGCAAGGCGCAACGCTTGCCATTATTCCGGGGGATCCTGAGCGGGTCGCACGTATTGCCGGCCAGCTGGCCAATGCCCGACATCTGGCCAGCAAGCGGGAGTTCACCTCCTGGCTGGGCGAGCTGGACGGCAAACCGGTGGTGGTCTGCTCTACCGGTATCGGTGGTCCTTCTACTTCCATTGCGGTGGAAGAACTGGCCCAGTTGGGGGTGACCACCTTTCTGCGTATTGGCACCACCGGCGCGATTCAGAGTCATGTCAAGGTCGGCGATATGATAGTGACCCAGGGTTCGGTACGACTCGATGGTGCCAGCAGCCACTTCGCCCCCATGGAGTTTCCGGCGGTCGCCGATTTTGACTGTACCTGTGCGCTGGTGGATGCGGCTCGGGAGCTGGGGCTTGAGCCTTATGTCGGTATCACCGCCTCGTCTGATACCTTCTATCCCGGTCAGGAACGTTACGATACCTATTCGGCCCGCATGTTGCGCAAGTTTCAGGGCAGCATGAAAGAATGGCAGAGCATGGGGGTGCTGAACTACGAAATGGAGTCGGCCACCCTCTTTACCATGTGCTCCAGCCAGGGACTGAGGGCCGGTTGCGTGGCCGGGGTTATCGTCAATCGTACCCAGCAGGAAATTCCCGACGATGTCACCTTGCAGCAGGCCGAGCAGCAGGCGATTGACATCGTCATCGGAGCCGCTCGTCGCCTGGTATGACGAAAGACAGCGTTAAGTTTTAAGCGACAAGCTGACAGTAAAGAAACACTTTCTGTAGGATCGAATATATTCGATCCTACTATGTCACGCCTCACGCCTCACGCCTCACGCCTCACGCCTCACCTTCAACTGACCAGTAGTTCCCGGGCATTGGCCAGGGTGTTGCTGGTAATTTTGTTGCCGCCCAGCAACCGGGCCAGTTCCTGCAGCCGGCTTTGTTCATCGAGTTCCTGCATCCGAGTCTGGGTGTCGTTGTCGGCGCTGTCTTTGCTGACAAAATAATGCTGGTGGCCATTACCGGCCACCTGGGGCAGGTGGGTGATCACCAGTACCTGGGTGGAGTCACCCAGCTGACGTAGCAGTTTGCCGACCACCGCCGCCGTCGGGCCGCTGACACCTACATCTACCTCGTCGAAGATAAGGGTAGGAGTCTCGACCTTCTGGGCGGTAATCACCTGAATGGCAAGACTGATACGCGACAGTTCACCACCCGAAGCCACCTTGGCCAGCGGGCTCATGGGTTGGCCCGGGTTGGTGCTGACCAGAAATTCGACCCGATCGATACCCAGCGGGGAGTAACCGGCGCCGTTATCCGCGGTCACGGTAATTTCAAGGCGACCATGTTCCATGCTCAATTGATGCAGGCTTTGGGTGATCTGCTGATTCAATGATTGGGCATAGCGCTGCCGGCTCTGGCTGAGCCGTTCCGCCGCTTGCAGAAACAGTGCTTTGCTCTGCTCCACTTCATCATCCAGCTCCTGCAGGCGGCTGTCGTTATGATCCATTTCCGCCAGCCTGACTTTGATCTCTTGATGAAAGTCATGCAGGGCAACCGGCTGTACATGATGCTTGCGTGCCAGCTCCATCACCTTGCCGAGCCGTGCTTCCACCTCATGCAACCGTTCCGGATCCAGTTCCAGCCGGTCCAGATAACGGCTCAACTCGCCGTGACCTTCTTCCAGCTGGATCAGGCTGCTTTCTATCATTTCCTGCACCGGGCCGAGCCGGTTGTCCATTTGATTGAGCTCAATCAATACCTTCAGTCCCTGGCGCAACAGCTGCAGGGCGTTGGTTTCTTCACTGTCAGCCAGCACATTGAGTGCCAGCTGACAGTCGTTGAGCAGCTCGGCGCCGTTGGCCAGGCGTTTGTGCTCGGCTTCCAGAGTCGGGAACTCATCCTCGGCCAGGGCCAGTTCATCCAGCTCGGCTACCTGATATTCCAATAGTTGGCGCTGGGCCTGCCACTGGGCCTGCTCACTTTGCAGCTGTTTGCGTTCGTTACTGAGCTGGCGCCATTGCTGATATTGCCTGCTGACCTGTTCCATCAGCCGGTGATGGCCGGCATAGGCGTCGAGCAGACCGCGTTGATAGTCGGACTTTTGCAATGCCTGGTGGGCGTGCTGCCCATGAATGTTGATCAGCAGGGCACCGAGGGCCTTGAGTTGAGACAGAGGCACCGGAGTACCGTTGATATAGCCGCGAGAACGCCCTTCGCGGCTCAGGGTGCGGCGCAGAATGCATTCGCCCTGCTCATCCAGCTCTTGCTCGCTCAGCCAGGTCTTGACGCGTGGCAGCTTGTCGATACGAAAACGGGCGCTGATGTCGGCCTTGTCGGCACCGGGGCGTACCGAATCGGCATCGGCACGTTCACCCAGTGCCAGGGCGAGGGCGTCAATGGCGATGGATTTGCCGGCACCGGTCTCTCCGGTAATGCTGGTCATGCCTGGACGCAAGTCCAGCTCAAGGAAGGAAACAATGGCAAAATTGCTGATGGTGAGCTGAAGCAACATGGTGGAACCCCTGCACAAAACGATGCTGTATGTAGATACAGTATACTGTTGTTTTGTACAGTTCAAGTTGGTAGTGAGGCGTGAAGAGTAAAGGGTGAGGGGAAGGAAGCAAATTCTGCAATGCTCCTCACCCCTCACCCCTCACCCCTCACAGGGTTAAAACAGTTTGCTGCCCCAACCGAGTTTGCTGCGCAGTACTTCAAAGTAATTATGGCCACGAGGGTGAAGCAGTTTCAGCTTGTAGGGACTCTTGTTGATATGAATTTCGTCACCGGGTTGCACCGCCAGCGAGACATGACCATCGCAGCTGATCAGCATCTGTTCGGTCTTGTTGTTGGGAGACAACACCAGTTTAACCTGCGAGTCGGCATCGATAACGATGGGGCGGCAACTCAGGGTGTGAGGAAACATCGGTACCAGGGTAATGGCGTTGAGATTGGGAGTCACGATGGGGCCGCCGGCAGACAGCGAATAGGCGGTAGAGCCGGTGGGGGTGGCCACTATCATGCCATCGGCGCGCTGGCTGTACATGAAATGCCCGTTGATATAGACCTCGAACTCGATCATGTGGGCGATTTTACCCGGGTGCAGTACCGCTTCGTTCATGGCGGTATTACTGGCCTTGAGCTGGCCGTGCCGGTGTACCTGGGTTTCCAGCAGAAAGCGCTGCTCGGCCTGGTAGTCGCCGGCCAGCAGGCGTTCAAGCGGTTGCTCGAAGCTGTCCGGAGACAGGTCGGTCAAAAAGCCCAGGTTACCCCGGTTAACGCCGACCACGGCCACATCGAAGCGGGCCAGCACCCGGGCGGCTCCCAGCATGTTGCCGTCACCGCCCACCACGATCGCCAGATCGGCTCGCTCACCCAATTCGACCATTTCCAGCAATTCAGCCTGATCCAGGCGCAGCTGTTCGCCGACCCGGCGTTCTATCACTACCTTGAGACCCAGGCCGACAATATGATTATACAGCGCCACCAGTGTCTGATTGGCGCCTTCGTGATCGGGCTTGCCGATAAGCGCTATGGTATTGAATTCGGTTTCCATTGATATATTGACCCGACTGAGTAGGCAATGCGGTCATCTGTTCCCTGACCGAGACATGGAGCCATTCTAAATAACCCGATGGCGGTGTGCCACCGACCAGATCGCTATCGTCAAAATATTCTCTTGAAATATGATCTGCAGCCCCCATATAGGCTGCAGGTCAGTAAATATATACGGGAGATAACATGAGCAAGAAACAACATCAGGTTGACGCGGAGCAAGCCGCCGAGCAGGAACCGCTGACGGTAGACACCGAAGCCGGCGCCAACGCCGAGGCAGCCCAACCGGATGCGGCTTATGTAACCGAGCTGGAGCAAAAGCTGGCAGACGCCACCGCCAATGCCCAGTCTGAGAAAGACAACGCCTTGCGTGCCCTGGCGGAAATGGAAAACCTGCGCCGCCGCGCGGCACAGGATGTAGAAAAAGCACAGAAGTTTGCGCTGGAAAAGTTTGCCAATGAGCTGCTGCCGGTGATCGACAGCCTGGAACGCGCGCTGGAGCATACCGATAAGGAAAGTGATGCTTTTGAGGCGGTGTATGAAGGAGTTGAGCTGACGCTGAAATCCTTGCTGAACACGGTGGAAAAATTTGGCGTCTTGCCGATTGACCCCCAGGGTGAGGCCTTCGACCCCAACAAGCACCAGGCCATGAGCATGGTGGAAAGCGGCGATGTCGCCCCCAACTCGGTACTGGCGGTGATGATGAAAGGCTATGAGTTGAATGGTCGGGTGCTTCGCCCTGCCATGGTGATGGTGGCCAAGGGGCCTGCCATCGATACTCAGGCTTGATTCGAGCCAAAATATCGGCTTTTGCCTAAAAAAATGTGATGCGAGTCTTGAAAGCCACTAGCGGCAACCACATATAGGCTCTAAAGCAAAACACGAAACGCTTACGATTGAATTCAAGATATTGAGAGAGGATTTTATGGGTAGAATCATCGGCATTGATCTGGGTACCACCAACTCTTGTGTTGCTATCCTGGACGGGGATACCCCGCGGGTTATAGAAAACGCCGAGGGTACTCGTACTACTCCCTCCATCATCGCCTATACCGATGACGGTGAGACGCTGGTTGGCCAGCCCGCCAAGCGCCAGGCGGTGACCAACCCGCACAACACCCTGTTTGCCATCAAACGTCTGATCGGCCGTCGCTTTGAAGATGAAGAAGTGCAGCGTGACATCAAAATCATGCCGTTCAAAATCATCAACTCCGACAACGGTGATGCCTGGGTTGAAGCAAAAGACAAAAAAATGGCACCGCCGCAGATTTCTGCCGAAGTGCTGAAAAAGATGAAGAAAACTGCCGAAGACTATCTGGGTGAAGCGGTGACCGAAGCGGTTATTACCGTACCGGCCTACTTCAACGATGCCCAGCGTCAGGCCACCAAAGATGCGGGTCGTATCGCCGGTCTGGACGTGAAGCGCATCATCAACGAGCCGACTGCTGCCGCCTTCGCCTACGGCGTGAACAAGGCGCAGGGCGATCGCAAGGTGGCGGTATACGATCTGGGCGGTGGTACCTTCGATATCTCCATCATCGAAATCGATGACATGGACGGTGAAAAAACCTTCGAAGTACTGGCAACCAACGGTGACACTCACCTGGGTGGTGAAGACTTCGACAACCGCCTGATCACCTATCTGGTGGAAGAATTCAAGCGCGAGCAGAACTTCGATCTGCGTAACGACATGCTGGCGCTGCAGCGTCTGAAAGAAGCGGCCGAAAAAGCCAAGTGCGAGCTGTCTTCCGCCCAGCAGACCGAGGTGAACCTGCCGTACATCACGGCTGATGCAACCGGTCCCAAGCACCTGAACATCAAGCTGACCCGCGCCAAGCTGGAGTCACTGGTAGAAGACATGGTCAAGAAGTCGCTGGACCCGGTACGTACCGCACTGAAAGATGCCGGTCTGTCCGTGTCCGACATCGACGATGTTATCCTGGTGGGCGGTCAGACCCGTATGCCTCTGGTGCAGAAGGCCGTTAGTGACTTCTTCGGTCAGGAACCACGTAAAGACGTGAACCCGGACGAAGCCGTGGCCGTGGGTGCTGCCATTCAGGGTGCCGTACTGTCCGGTGACAAGAAAGACGTACTGCTGCTGGACGTGACTCCACTGTCACTGGGTATTGAAACCATGGGTGGCGTGATGACCGCGCTTATCGAGAAGAACACCACGATTCCGACCAAGAAATCCCAGGTGTTCTCTACCGCCGACGACAATCAGTCTGCCGTGACCATTCATGTGCTGCAGGGTGAGCGCAAGCGCTCCGGTGACAACAAGTCGCTGGGTCAGTTCAACCTGGAAGGTATTCGTCCGGCACCGCGTGGCCTGCCGCAGATCGAAGTGACCTTCGACATCGATGCCGACGGTATTCTGCACGTGTCTGCCAAAGACAAGGACACCGGCAAAGAGCAGAAGATCACCATTCAGGCCTCTTCCGGTCTGACCGAGGAAGAGATTGAAGCCATGGTGCGTGCGGCCGAAGCCAATGCCGCCGACGACAAGAAGTTTGAAGAGCTGGTACAGGCCCGTAACCAGGCCGATGGTCTGGTGCATGCCACTCGCAAGCAGCTGGAAGAAGCGGGTGAGGCCCTGGCCGCCGATGACAAGAGTGCCATCGAGACTGCCCTGACCGAACTGGAAACCGCCGTTCGCGGTGAAGACAAGGCCGAGATCGAAGCCAAGCAGCAAGCGCTGATGGAAGTGTCTCAGAAGCTGATGGAAGCGGCCCAGGCCAAGGCTCAGGCCGATGCGTCCGACGCAGGTGAGCAGCCACAGGGGGCTTCTGCTTCCGGCAAGGCCGATGACGATGTCGTTGACGCCGAGTTTGAAGAAGTCAAAGACGACAAAAAATAAGCTAAACCCAGCGTATTAACGCTGCCAGTGGCGGGCGTTGGGATTCCAACGCCCGCCTTTGTGTGAACAGGACTCAGGTAAGCAATCAGCCTATGTCGAAACGAGATTATTACGAAGTGCTCGGGGTTTCCAAGGAAGCCGACGAGCGCGAGATAAAAAAAGCCTACAAGCGGATGGCGATGAAATATCATCCCGACCGTAACAAGACCGATGCCGACGCCGGCGACAAGTTCAAGGAGGCCACCGAGGCCTACGAAGTGCTGACCGACGAGCAGAAACGTGCGGCCTATGATCAGTTTGGTCATGAGGGCGTCAACGGCCAGCAAGGCGGTCATGGCTTTGGTGGTGGCGGAGCCGACTTCGGTGATATTTTTGGCGACGTGTTCGGTGATATCTTCGGTGGCGGTCAGCGTCGTCAGCAGCGTGCGGCCCGTGGCTCGGACTTGCGCTACAACATGGAGCTGACGCTGGAAGAAGCCGTGCGGGGCGTGACCAAAGAGATCAAGGTGCCGACTCTGGTAGGCTGTGACGTCTGTGACGGCAGCGGTGCCAAAGCTGGCACCCAGGCCAAGACCTGTCCGACCTGTCACGGCCATGGTCAGGTACAGATGCGTCAGGGGTTCTTTACCGTGCAGCAGCCGTGCCCCCAGTGCCGGGGCAAGGGCAAGATCATCAGCGACCCCTGCCACAAGTGTCACGGTGAAGGCCGTTATCAGAAAACCAAGACGCTGTCGGTTAAGATCCCGGCGGGCGTCGACACCGGTGACCGTATTCGGTTGTCGGGTGAAGGCGAGGCGGGTGAAGCCGGCGCGCCGACAGGTGATCTGTATGTGCAGATGCACGTGCGCGACCATGAAATATTCGTGCGCGATGGTAACAACCTGTTCTGCGAGGTGCCGATCGGCTTTACCGCCGCCGCCCTGGGTGGAGAAGTGGAAGTGCCGACGCTGGATGGCCGGGTCAAGCTCAAGATTCCGGCAGAAACCCAGACCGGTCGACTGTTCCGCCTGAAAGGCAAGGGCGTACGCTCGGCCCGTAGCGGTCAGATGGGCGATCTGGTGTGCAAGGTCTATATCGAGACGCCGGTCAGTCTGACCGACGAGCAGAAAGAGCTGTTACGCAAGCTGGAAGACTCTTGTGGCGGCCTGGCGGCCAAGAAGCACAGACCCAAGACGGAAGGCTTCTTCGAAGGGGTGAAGCGTTTCTTCGATGATTTGACCCGCTAAGCCCACTGTATTAATCTGGCTGTCTGATATGACAGCCAGATGGCTGAAACGGAATTATTTATGATACGAGCCCTGTGCCGGTTTCCGGCGGGGCTCTTGTTGTTTTATTGTCTGAAAGGAACCGGGTTTCCACTATGAAGCAAACACCGATGACCATTCGCGGTGCACAGAAACTGCGTGAAGAACTGGATCACCTGAAGTCTGTGCTGCGCCCGCAAATAATCGCATCCATTGCCGATGCCCGTGAACACGGCGATTTGAAGGAAAATGCCGAATATCATGCTGCGCGTGAACAGCAGGGATTCTGCGAAGGACGTATTCAGGAGATTGAGGCCAAGTTGTCCAATGCCCAGATCATCGACATTACCAAGCTGCCGAACACCGGCAAGGTGATTTTCGGCGCCACCGTCGAGCTGTTCAAAGTGGATGACGAGAAAGAAATTACCTATCGCATCGTGGGTGATGACGAGTCGGACATCAAGGCCAACATGATTTCGGTCAACTCTCCGATTGCCCGCGCCCTGATTGGCAAGGAAGTGGATGATGTGGCGGTGGTTAAAACACCCGCCGGAGAAGTCGAATACGAAGTGATCAAGGTCCAGTACCTGTAATACGCCGGGCTGCGATAATGACGTCCGGCCACTGTGGCCATGACAAAGGCAGGCGCTATGGCGCCTGCCTTTTGTTTATTTGCTCCAGAAATCCCCTGAAGACGAAGTCCGACAAGGCCCGGCAATCGGCCATGGACAGCTCGAATCGTACTGCGGTTAACCAGAAGTGAGACCCTTTGTGCTGACGCACCAGCTTGAGCGTCAGTCTCAGCTCCTGATCTTGCCCCAGCGTCAACAATACCCTCTTGTGCTGACCGCGGCCGAACAGCGAGCGGCGTGACAACAGGCGCATGCCATTGGTGGACAGATCCCTGATTTCCGCCGCCAGCGGGCGGCCATTGGGCTGTCTGAGTTGCAGACACTGAGGATGGGGCAAGCGCCAGGCCCGAGGGTGACCGCCGTTGGTGATGATGCTGGGTGAGCTGAGCTCGGCCTGCTCCTGGCTGGCAATCGGGTGTTTCAATGCCACCGGAAAGCTCAGTTTTATCTCGCCAAGTTCCAGCTTCAGCTCGAGGGTCGAGGCTTGCTCGAGCAGGGGCGCGATATGAGCATCGAGCATCAGCGGCAGGCTAAGCAGAGCCTGCGAGCTTTCCTGATGGCTGACCTCGTTCAACAGCTCGAGTTCTTCGTCGGTAAGATAGCGGTGGCTGGGCATGACAATCACACAGTGGGAGCATATGCTCAATCATAGTGCTGTTGAGGGCAGAACAAGAAAAAACAGAGGGAAATATCGGAAAGTGAAAGCGGGTAGGGCAAAAGGGCCGGGCGATGAACCCAGCCCTTGCCGACGGCTCAGGCTCTGGGCAGGCTGATTTTTTTCTCTTCGCCGGCACGATACAGTGTCAGCATGTGGCCGATATTCTGAACTTTTACCGCGCCGGTTTCACGAACGATGGCGTCCATGATCAGCTTTTTGACTTCCCTGTCTTCGGCGGCAACCTTGACCTTGATCAGTTCGTGGAAATTCAGGGCCAGATCGATCTCGGCCAGTACGCCTTCAGTCAGGCCATGCTGGCCAAGCAATACCACCGGCTTCAGGCTGTGGGCCATGCCTTTGAGGTATTGTCTTTGCTTATTAGTCAGGGTCATTGCAAAATGCTTCAGTTAATAGGTTGAAAGGGGACTATTGTACCCCCATCTAAGCTTCAATGGTAATAGCAGAGCGATAATTTAATGACTAAGAAAAAACGCTCGGCCAGCTCGACGCGCTGGCTCAAAGAGCATTTTGACGATAAATATGTACAACAGGCGCAAAAAAAAGGCCTGCGCTCGCGTGCCGTATTTAAACTGGAAGAATTGCAGGGGCGCGATCGTCTGCTCAAACACGGCATGACGGTGGTGGATCTGGGCGCGGCCCCCGGAGGCTGGAGTCAGTATTCGGTTGAACAGGTCGGTTTGAAGGGCAAGGTCATCGCCTGTGATTTGCTGGCCATGGACCCCATTGCCGGGGTCGACTTCCTGCAAGGCGACTTTCGTGACGAGGAAGTACTGAATGCGCTGCTGGAACGGGTAGGGGAAGACAAGGTCGATGTCCTGTTGTCGGACATGGCACCCAACATGAGCGGTACCCCCGAGGTCGACCAGCCCAGATCCATGTATCTGGTGGAATTGGCACTGGATATGTGTCGTCAGGTGCTCGCACCCAAAGGCAGTTTTGTTGTAAAAGTGTTTCAGGGGGCCGGCTTCGATGAATTTCTTCTGGATGTTCGCCGGTCTTTCAGTTCGGTAAGGGTAAGAAAACCCGACTCGTCGCGACCCCGATCGCGAGAAGTCTACATTGTGGCTACAGGTTTTAAACTGTAGTACCCTGTCAAAGTCATAAACTGTCAGCCGGTGAGGTTAGTAATTTGAGTGACATGGCGAAAAATTTGATCCTGTGGTTGGTCATAGCCGTGGTGTTAATGTCGGTATTCCAGAGCTTTAGCCCGAGTGAGCCGAGTGGACGCCAGACGGACTATACCACCTTTGTACAGGAAGTAGCCCAAGGGCAAATTCGTGAAGTGCGTATGGATGGCAAGACCATCAACGGCGTAAAGCGCAGTGGTGATCGTTTCACGACTATTCTGCCTGCGCAGGATCCTCAGCTGCTGAATGATCTGCTGAACAACAACGTGCGGGTCGTGGGCGAAAAGCCGGAAGAACCGAGCCTGCTGACGTCTATCTTCATTTCCTGGTTCCCCATGCTGCTGTTGATTGGCGTTTGGGTGTTCTTCATGCGTCAGATGCAAGGCGGCGGCGGTGGCAAGGGTGCCATGAGCTTCGGCAAGAGCAAGGCTCGCCTGATGAGCGAGGATCAGATCAAAACGACCTTCGCCGATGTGGCCGGTTGTGATGAAGCCAAGGAAGACGTGACCGAGCTGGTGGATTACCTGCGTGATCCCAGCCGTTTCCAGAAGCTGGGCGGGCGCATTCCCACCGGTATTCTGCTGGTGGGCCCACCCGGTACCGGTAAAACCCTGCTGGCGAAAGCCATTGCCGGTGAAGCCAAGGTGCCTTTCTTTACCATTTCCGGCTCTGATTTCGTGGAAATGTTTGTCGGTGTGGGCGCGTCACGGGTACGTGACATGTTCGAGCAGGCGAAGAAATCTGCTCCCTGTATCATCTTCATCGATGAAATCGATGCCGTCGGTCGCCAGCGTGGCGCCGGTCTGGGTGGTGGTCACGACGAACGCGAACAGACCCTGAACCAGATGCTGGTAGAGATGGACGGCTTTGAAGGTAATGAAGGCGTTATCGTCATTGCCGCGACCAACAGACCCGACGTGCTGGATCCGGCTTTGCTTCGTCCCGGCCGTTTCGACCGCCAGGTAGTAGTCGGTCTGCCCGATGTGCGTGGTCGTGAACAGATCCTCAAGGTGCACATGCGCCGTGTGCCGCTGGGTGACGATGTCAATGCCAGCGTCATTGCCCGTGGTACCCCCGGTTTCAGTGGTGCGGATCTGGCCAACCTGGTGAACGAAGCTGCGCTGTTTGCGGCTCGCTCTGCCCGTCGACTGGTATCGATGGAAGAGTTTGAAAAAGCCAAAGACAAGATCATGATGGGCGCCGAACGCCGCTCCATGGTGATGTCCGAGTCCGAGAAAGCGATGACCGCCTATCATGAAGCGGGCCACGCCATCGTTGGTCGTATGGTCCCCGAGCATGATCCCGTGTACAAGGTATCGATTATTCCTCGTGGTCGCGCCCTGGGGGTGACCATGTATCTGCCCGAACAGGATCGCTTCAGCTACAGCAAGCAGCATCTGGAGTCGATGATTTCCAGCCTGTATGGCGGTCGTCTGGCGGAAGAAATCATCTATGGTTTCGACAAGGTGACCACCGGTGCTTCCAACGACATCGAACGGGCGACCGAAATTGCCCACAAGATGGTGACCCAGTGGGGTCTGTCGGAAAAACTGGGTCCTTTGCTGTATGCGGATGAAGAAGGCGAAGTCTTCCTCGGCCGTACTGCCGCCAAGGTCAAGCACATGTCCGATGAAACCGCCAATGCCATCGATGCCGAGGTAAAAGACGTCATTCATCGCAATTTCGAGCGCGCCAAGCAGATACTGATGGACAACATCGATATTCTGCACGCCATGAAAGATGCTCTGATGAAGTACGAAACCATCGATGCCAAGCAAATCGATGATCTGATGGCACGTCGTGATGTGCGGCCACCGGCAGACTGGAAAGAAGAGTCTGACGACAAGCCGCAGGGACCGACGGCCAGCACCGGTGACAAGGATGCAGAGCAGACTGACAAAGACAAGTCCGGCACTGCGGATTTGAATAAGCCAGGTGATGCCACCAGCAACTGATAATTTATGATAAATTAAGCCCCGGACATCGCTGTCCGGGGCTTTTTATTTTGTGGGAACCTGTCGTTATGCTGTTATCAAGCGCATCCAGAAGTCTGGACTTATCCTCACCCCGTATCATGGGGATCCTTAATCTGACGCCCGACTCTTTTTCGGACGGCGGCCACTTTGTGGGTCATGATGCCGCCTTGCGCCATGCCTTGCAGATGGTCAAGGATGGCGCCACCCTGATTGACGTGGGCGGCGAGTCGACCCGGCCCGGCGCCGATGCGGTGGCCGAGCAGCAGGAGCTGGATCGGGTGATTCCGGTGCTGGAGCTGTTGCGCAAGGAGCTGGATTGCTGGATATCCATCGATACCAGCAAAGCGGGGGTCATGAGGGAGTCGGTCAGGGCCGGTGCGGACTTGATCAACGACATTCGTGCCCTGCGCGAGCCGGGTGCCTTGCAGGTGGCCGCCGACAGTGGTGCCGCCGTCTGCCTGATGCATATGCAGGGTCAGCCCAGAACCATGCAGCAGGCACCGGATTATGAGAATGTCACCCTCGAGGTGGCGGACTTTCTGCGGCAACGACTGCAGGCCTGTGATGAAGTAGGCATTCCTCGCGAACGACTCTGCCTGGATCCCGGCTACGGCTTCGGCAAGCGACTCGAACACAACTATGAATTGCTGGGCAAGGTCGGTGAGCTGCATGCCCTGGGCCTGCCCTTGCTGGTTGGTATGTCACGCAAGTCGATGCTGGGACAATTACTGGATCGTGAAGTCGACCAACGTCTGGCCGGCGGCCTGGCGGCGCATTTGTTTGCGCTGAGTCAGGGCGCGCAGATATTGCGAGTGCATGATGTAAAAGAAATGGCCGATGCCATGCGGGTATGGCAACAGGCAGCACAATATCAGGGATAATATAATGAGCAGAAAATATTTTGGCACCGACGGCATTCGCGGACGAGTCGGGGACTACCCCATCACCCCGGAATTTGTAATGAAGCTGGGTTGGGCCGCCGGCAAGGTGTTGTCTCGCACCGGTACCAAGAAGGTGCTGATTGGCAAAGACACGCGCATTTCCGGCTACATGCTGGAGTCGGCATTGGAAGCGGGTTTGTCTGCCGCCGGCATACAGGCGGCACTGCTGGGCCCGATGCCGACCCCGGCTATCGCCTATCTGACCCGTACTTTTCGTGCCGAAGCCGGTATCGTGATCAGCGCCTCTCACAATCCCTATTACGACAATGGCATCAAGTTCTTCTCTCATGACGGCACCAAGCTGCCGGACGAGGTGGAGCTGGCGATAGAAGCCATGCTGGATCAGCCGATGGACTGTGTACCCTCCGAGCTGTTGGGCAAGGCCAGCCGCATCAACGATGCCGCCGGTCGCTATATCGAATTCTGCAAGAGCACCTTTCCTTCCGAAATGCACCTGGACGGCCTGACCATGGTGCTTGATTGCGCCCACGGTGCCACTTATCACATCGCCCCGGCGGTGTTCGAAGAGCTGGGTGCCAAGGTGATTCGTACCGGCGGGCAGCCGAACGGCATCAATATCAACGATCAGGTCGGCTCGACCGCACCGGCGGCCCTGATTGCCGCCGTACAGCAGCATGGTGCCGACCTGGGCATTGCCTTCGACGGTGACGGCGACCGACTGGCGATGGTGGATCATACCGGCGCCTTGCTCGACGGTGATCAACTGCTGTATATCATGGCACGAGATGCCCATCGCCGAGGCACCCTGAATGGTGGCGTGGTGGGCACCCTGATGAGCAACATGGCACTGGAGCTGGCTCTGGCGGAGCTCGATATTCCGTTCAAGCGGGCGAAAGTGGGCGACCGTTATGTGATGGAGCTGCTGAAAACGCACGGCTGGAAACTGGGCGGCGAAAACTCCGGCCATGTCATCAGCCTGGATCACAACAGCACCGGTGACGGCATAGTGGCCTCATTGCAGGTGTTGCGTGCCATGGTCGATGAGGGGCGCAGCCTGCACGAATTGGGACAGGAGCTGACCTTGTATCCCCAGGTGCTGATCAATGTGCGCTTTCAGGCGGGTACCGATCCACTGGCCGACAGCGAAGTACTGCGGCGGGTGGCCAGTGCTGAAGAGCAGCTGGCCGGTGCGGGCCGCGTCTTGTTACGCAAGTCCGGTACCGAACCCCTGATCCGGGTGATGGTCGAAGGGGCCGATGCCGAGCTGGTACAGCGTCTGGCACAATATATTGCCGACGCCATACCGGCCTGACCGGCTGCGCCGGAGCTGTAGCGGCTTCGCCGTAGCTATAAGCTGTCAGCGATCAGCTGCCCGAGTTGTTTGAAAGTTCAGCATGCGGGTTATGAGTTACGGTTGCTGCACCAAAACTGAAAACACCGCCGAGTTGCCGACAGCTGACAGCTGACGGCTTCCAGCTGAAGAAAAACGGTTGTTCAATCATCGCTTTGTCGCCTTTTTATGCACTCGGACGGTTTTTTTAAAATTGCGCTTGTATCCCGCCGGGGGTGTCGCTAGTATTAGCCCCGCTCCCAAGGGCAGTCTGCCAAGGGATGCGAGCGCCAACCAAAGGTAGCGAAAATGTACGAAATTCTTTTAGTGGTGTATCTGCTTATCGCATTGGCATTGATTGGTCTGGTGTTGATTCAGCAAGGTAAGGGCGCCGATATGGGTGCTTCTTTCGGAGCAGGTGCGTCGAACACGGTTTTTGGCTCCGGCGGGTCGGGTAATTTCCT
Source organism: Oceanisphaera sediminis (assembly GCF_039539745.1). Classification (NCBI taxonomy): domain Bacteria; kingdom Pseudomonadati; phylum Pseudomonadota; class Gammaproteobacteria; order Aeromonadales; family Aeromonadaceae; genus Oceanisphaera; species Oceanisphaera sediminis. Next base: position 16,964 of record NZ_BAABDS010000036.1, on the reverse strand, counting down.
GACCAAAGCGACTACGCTGCTGGCAGCAGGCTTCTTTGTAGTGAGTCTGGTACTGGGTAATCTGTCCAGTAACAACACTCAGCAAGGAAGTGAATGGGAAGACCTTTCTGTACCACAGGTAGAAGAAAGCGTTATCCCGGGCGATGTTCCTGCCGTTAACAGCAGCGACGTTCCCGAATAAAAGGTTTTTGCCGAGGTGGTGGAATTGGTAGACACGCTATCTTGAGGGGGTAGTGCCTGTATGGGCGTGCGGGTTCAAGTCCCGCTCTCGGCACCAAGTCATAGTTAAGTTGAGATTCAGTCTCGAATTAACTATACTCTCGCACGGTTCGGACGCGGGGTGGAGCAGTCTGGTAGCTCGTCGGGCTCATAACCCGAAGGTCGTCGGTTCAAATCCGGCCCCCGCAACCAATCCTCACGTTTATCGCACACTATTCAATAGTCGGTACGGTGAACGGTCGCTGCGAGGCGACAGTCAGGGTACAGGTGAATAGCCCCGATTTGAAGATCGGGGCTTTTTGTTATCTGCACTTCAGCGCCGGTGTTACCGGTGCACATTCACTGGGCTGCGAGCCCTTTTTTTGTTTTCGGAGGGGTAGCTTTGGCTACATTGGAACAACGATTGACCGATATGCTGTCAGAGCCCGTAGAGGCTCTGGGCTTTGAATTGCTGGGGCTCGAGTTTGTACGCGCCGGCCGGCATTCGACCTTACGTTTGTACATCGACCATGAAAACGGTATTGAAGTGACTGATTGCGCCGAAGTCAGTCGGCAGGTCAGTGCCGTGCTCGATGTGGAAGATCCCATTTCTACCGAATATGATCTGGAGGTGTCTTCTCCGGGTATGGCTCGCCCCCTGTTCAAGCCGGCCCATTATCAGGCCCTTATCGGCCAGCAGGTAGAGTTATCCCTGCGCATGGCGGTGAACAATCATCGTAAACTGACCGGGCTTCTGGTGTCGGTAGACGACACCATGATCAGGGTGGAGGTGAACGGAACCGAATTTCCCATCGCCTTCGCCAATATCCAAAAAGCGCATCTGGTTCCGAACTTTGACTAACGAGGCAGTCGGACATGAATAAAGAAATATTGCTGGTTGTTGACGCCGTTTCCAACGAAAAGGCCGTGCCTCGCGAAAAGATTTTCGAGGCACTGGAAACCGCCCTGGCTACGGCCACCAAGAAAAAATATGAAGGCGAAATCGCAGTTCGGGTCGAAATCGATCGCAAGAGCGGTAATTTTGTTACCTATCGTCGCTGGCAGGTGGTGGAAGATCAGGAAGCCCTGACCAACCCCTACGGTGAAATCACCCTGGAAGCGGCACAGATTGACGAGCCGGAGATCCAGGTTGGCGATTATGTGGAAGACGAGATTGACTCGGTCACCTTCGATCGCATCACCACCCAGACCGCCAAACAGGTTATCGTACAGAAAGTACGCGAAGCCGAGCGCATGCAGGTGGTGGAACAGTTCCAGGATCAGGAAGGCGAAATCATCACCGGTGTGGTCAAGAAGGCGACCCGGGATAACGTGATTCTGGATCTGGGCAGTAACGCCGAAGCGGTGATTTTCCGCGAAGATCTGCTGCCGCGGGAATCATTCCGTTCCGGTGACCGTATTCGCGGTCTGCTGTATGCGGTTCGCCCCGAAGCCCGTGGCGCCCAGCTGTTTGTCAGCCGCAGCCACCCGGACTTTCTGAAAGAGCTGTTCCGCATCGAAGTGCCGGAAATCGGCGAAGAAATTATCGAAATCATGGCCGCCGCCCGGGATCCGGGCAGTCGTGCCAAGATTGCAGTCAAGACCAACGATCGCCGCATCGACCCCATCGGGGCCTGTGTCGGCATGCGTGGCGCCCGGGTACAAGCCGTATCCGGCGAGCTCAGCGGTGAGCGAGTCGATATAGTTCTGTGGGACGACAACCCCGCCCAGTTTGTGATCAACGCCATGGCACCGGCAGATGTGGCCTCTATCATCGTCGATGAAGATGCTCATTCCATGGACATCGCGGTGGAGTCCGGCAATCTGGCTCAGGCCATCGGCCGTAACGGTCAGAACGTTCGGCTGGCAGCTCAGCTGACCGGCTGGGAACTGAACGTGATGACGGTGGAAGATCTGCAGAGCAAGCATCAGGTAGAAAGCGACAAGATCATGAATCTGTTTGTTCAGGACCTGGACATCGACGAAGATTTCGCCGCCTTGCTGATGGAAGAAGGCTTTTCTTCTCTGGAAGAAATTGCCTATGTGCCGGTCAGCGAGCTGTTGAGCGTCGAAGGCCTGGATGAAGAGACGGTGGAGGTGCTGCGTACGAGAGCCAAGGATGCCCTGACCACTCGGGCCCTGGCGCAGGAAGAATCATTCGAAGGGGTGGAGCCGGCAGAAGACCTGCTCGCACTGCCCTCCATGACCCGGGAGCTGGCGTATTCGCTTGCCGCCCGAGGTGTTGCGGATCTGGAAGAATTGGCAGAGCAGGGCATTGACGACCTTGAAGGAATTGAAGGTCTGAATGAAACCCTGGCAGGGGAGCTGATCATGGCGGCCCGAAATATCTGCTGGTTCGGAGACCAGAACGAAGAATAAGATCAGCGGAGGTAAATGAATGGCAGAAGTTACATTAACGCAGCTCGCCAGCGACATCGACACATCGGTTGACCGCCTTGTACAGCAGTTTCGCGAAGCCGGCATGGAGAAATCCACCGCCGACACCGTATCGGAAACCGAAAAGGCCGCCTTGCTGACGTTTTTAAAGAAACAGCATGGCGCTGACGATAAAGAGCCCAAGCGGATGACGCTGCAGCGCAAGACCATCAGCACCCTGAGCGTGCCGGTGGTCGGCGGCAAGAGCAAAGCCGTACAGGTTGAGGTGCGCAAGAAGCGCACCTATGTAAGACGTGACTCGCTGGAAGAGCAGCAGCGTCAACAGGAAGCAGAAGAGCAGGCGCGTCTGGAAGCAGAAGCACAGGCCCGGCGTGAGGCCGAAGAGCAAGCCAAACGCGAAGCCGAAGAGAAGGCCAAGCGTGAGGCAGAAGAACAAGCCAAGCGTGATGCGGAAGAAAAAGCCCGCCAGGCTCAGCTGCAAGCTCAAAACACCACAGAGCGGGGGGCAACCAAGCCCCAAGGCAAAGAGCAGAAGAAGGCGGACGATATGGCGAAGAGCGAAGCAGAAAAATTGAAGCAACAGCGTGAGCAGGAAGCCTTGCGCAAGGCCGAGCTGGACGCCCAGAAAAAGGCCGAAGAAGTACGCAAGCTGGCTGAAGAAAATGAAAAACGCTGGGCAGAAGAAGCCGCGGCGAAGAAGCCGGAAGACGCGGATTACCATGTCATGACCAACGAGCATGCCAAGGCCGCCGAAGACGAAGCCGACAAGACCGAAGAGCAGAAAGCGCGCCGTAGTACCGGCGGCAAGAAGCGCAAGGGTGGCAAAAACAAGGAAGATCGCGAAAATCGCGAAAGCCGCAACGAGCGTCTGCGTAAAGGCAAGCGCGCCAAGGTGATGACGCCCAACTCGATGAAACACGGCTTCCAGAAGCCGGTGCAGGCGGTTAACCGCGATGTCGAGATCGGTGAAACCATCAGCGTGGCCGAACTGGCCAACAAGATGGCCGTGAAGGGTGCCGCCGTCATCAAAACCATGATGAAGATGGGCGCCATGGTGACCATCAACCAGGTGATCGATCAGGAAACCGCCCAGCTGGTGGCGGAAGAGATGGGCCACAAGGTGGTTCTGCGTCGTGAAAACGAGCTGGAGCATAAGGTACTGTCGGATCGGGATACCGATGCCGAACGTCAGACTCGTGCGCCGGTGGTGACCATCATGGGTCACGTCGACCATGGTAAGACCTCGACCCTGGATTACATCCGTCGGGCCAAGGTGGCGGCCGGCGAAGCCGGTGGTATTACCCAGCATATCGGTGCCTATCACGTCGAAACCGACAACGGCATGATTACCTTCCTGGATACTCCGGGTCACGCCGCCTTTACCTCCATGCGTGCTCGTGGTGCCAGCGCCACCGATATCGTTATTCTGGTGGTGGCAGCGGATGATGGCGTGATGCCGCAGACCGTTGAAGCTATCCAGCACGCCAAGGCGGCGGGCGTACCGCTGATTGTGGCGGTGAACAAGATGGACAAGCCGGAAGCGGATATCGATCGGGTCAAGAGCGAGTTGTCTCAGCACGGCGTCATGTCGGAAGACTGGGGCGGCGAAAACATGTTCGTCTTTATCTCGGCCAAAACCGGTCAGGGTATCGATGAACTGCTCGAAGCCATTCTGCTGCAGGCGGAAGTACTGGAGCTGAAAGCCGTATACGACGGCATGGCGTCCGGTGTGGTTATCGAATCCCGTCTCGACAAGGGTCGTGGTCCGGTTGCCACCGTACTGGTACAGGAAGGTACGCTGAACCAGGGCGATATCGTACTCTGTGGTCTGGAATATGGCCGTGTTCGCGCCATGAGAGACGAGCTGGGTCGCGACATCAAGACCGCGGGTCCGTCCATTCCGGTTGAAATCCTGGGTCTGTCCGGTGTACCGGCAGCCGGTGATGAAGCTACCGTGGTGCGTGACGAGAAGAAAGCCCGTGAAGTGGCGCTCTACCGTCAGGGCAAGTTCCGCGAAGTGAAACTGGCACGTCAGCAGAAAGCCAAGTTGGAGAACATGTTCGCCAACATGACCGAAGGCGAAGTGGCCGAAGTCAACCTGGTACTGAAGGCCGATGTTCAGGGCTCCATCGAAGCGATTTCCGAATCGCTGCAGAAGCTGTCCACCGACGAAGTCAAGGTCAAGATCATTGGTACCGGTGTGGGTGGAATCACCGAAACCGACGCCAGCCTGGCGGCGGCGTCCAACGCCATCATAGTGGGCTTCAACGTGCGTGCCGATGCCTCTGCCCGCAAGATGATTGAAGCGGAAGAGATCGATCTGCGCTACTACAGCGTGATCTATGAACTGCTGGATGAAGTGAAGCAGGCCATGACCGGCATGCTGGCACCGGAGTTCAAGCAGGAAATCATCGGTCTGGCTCAGGTACGTGACGTGTTCCGTTCACCCAAGTTTGGTGCCGTGGCCGGTTGTATGGTCACCGAAGGTAACGTCAAGCGCAGCAACCCGATTCGGGTATTGCGCGACAACGTGGTCATTTACGAAGGCGAGCTGGAATCTCTGCGTCGCTTCAAGGACGATGTACAGGAAGTGCGTAACGGCATGGAATGTGGTATCGCCGTGAAGAACTACAATGATGTACGTGTGGGCGACCAGATTGAAGTCTTCCAAATCGTGGAAGTACAGCGCACCCTGTAAGGGCGACCTGTACCAGGAACCCCGGTTTCAGTACTGATAAATAAATGGGGGCCTTTGGCCCCCTTTGTCTTGGAAAGAGAATTATGGCCAGAGAATTCAGCCGTGCCCGCCGGGTAGGTCAGGAATTGCAGAAAGAAATTGCGATGATCCTGCAGCGGGAAATCAAAGATGACCGTCTCAAGCTGGTGACGGTATCCGGTGTCGAGTTGTCTCGGGATCTGAACTACGCCAAGGTGTTTGTTACCTTTCTGGAAAATGATCCGGAAAAAATCGAGCAGGGCATGAAGGTGCTGAAAGATGCCAGCGGCTTTATTCGCAGCCTGGTGGGCAAAGCCATGCGTCTGCGAGTTACGCCCGAATTACGATTTGCCTACGACCAGAGCCTGGTCGAGGGGATGCGTATTTCTACCCTGGTTTCCAGCACCATTGCCGAAGACAATCGTCGTATGCAGGGCGGTAGTCAGGCAGATCAGGACCAGGATCAAGAGCAAGATCAAGATCAAGAGAAGAAGGACTGAAGATGGGGCGTCAGCGTCGATTTCGTGGCCGTGAGGTAGACGGCATTCTGTTGTTGGACAAGCCAGCCGGCATTACCTCCAACGATGCCCTGCAACAGGTCAAGCGTATTTATGCCGCCGCCAAGGCGGGGCACACCGGTGCCCTCGACCCGCTGGCTACCGGCATGCTGCCGATTTGCCTGGGTGAAGCCACCAAGTTTTCCCAGTTTCTGCTGGAAGCGGACAAGCGTTACCGGGTAGTTGCCAAGCTGGGCGAGCGCACCGACACCAGCGATGCCGACGGCGAGGTGGTCGAGACCCGTCCGGTCAACGTCGCCATGGGCGATCTGATCGAGGCGCTGGATCGTTTTCGTGGCGAGAGCAAGCAGATTCCGTCCATGTATTCCGCGCTCAAATATCAGGGCAAACCCCTGTACCAGTATGCCCGTGAAGGCATTGAAGTGCCGCGGGAGTCCCGGCCCATCACCGTCTATGAGCTGAGCCTGATCCGCTTTGAAGGCGATGAAGTGGAGCTGGAAGTACACTGCAGCAAAGGCACCTATATCCGTACCATCGTCGATGATCTGGGCGAAGTGCTGGGCTGTGGCGCCCACGTGACCGTGCTGCGTCGTCTTGCCGTGGCCGGGTACCCGAGCGACCGCATGCTGACGCTGGAGCAGCTGGAATGCATTCTCGAAAACTGCCGCACCCAGGAGATAGCGCCTCGCCTGGAGCTGGATCCGCTGCTGTTGCCGATGGATACCGCCGTCTCCACCCTGCCGGAAGTGAACATGTCCGAGCTGGTGGCCGGTTATATCAATCAGGGGCAGGCGGTGCAGGTTTCCGGCGCGCCGCTGGAAGGCTTTGTACGCATGACCATGGGTGACGAACACCGGTTTATCGGCGTCGGTGAAATCGACGAAGACGGTAAAGTTGCCCCCAAGCGCCTGGTGCGCTGAAACCACGACCTTGTCAACAGCAACGGGCCTTGCCAGGCTCGTTGCTGTTGCCGGCATTTTCTGGTTGCCAACATCGGCTTAACTGGTAGAATGCGCAGCTCGCTTTCCGGCTGAATTAGTGATCGGCTGGAAAAAACATTCATCTCTTTGGAGTAATAAGATGTCACTAAATGCTGAAACAAAAGCCCAGATCGTTGCTGATTTTGCTCGCGGCGAAGGCGACACCGGTTCACCTGAAGTTCAGGTTGCCCTGCTGAGCGCCCAGATCAACCACCTGCAAGGTCACTTCAAGCAGCACATCCACGATCACCACAGCCGTCGTGGTCTGCTGCGCATGGTATCCCAGCGTCGTAGCCTGCTGGACTACCTGAAGCGTAAAGACGTTGCGCGTTACAGTGCACTGATCGCCAAGCTGGGTCTGCGTCGTTAATCGAGCATCCGGTTCAAGAAAAAGGGGCTTCGGCCCCTTTTTTGTTGCCTGCAGACAACAGCTTTAAGCCATAAGCTGACAGCTGTAAGTTAAACAATGCCGTTTGTAGATATCGAGTTTATTCGGAAAAATCAGCCATTGGCTGCTTGTTCTTACCACAGAAGTGGCACCTGAAAAACACTCTGTTCCGGTTTAACTTCGAGCTTACAGCTTACGACTTAAAGCTGGTTTTCCCCTTGCGATTCTGTCCTTTAAACGGGAATCAAGTATACTGTGCCGGTAAATTAAAAGACCAAACATATTAAGGAATCTACAACGTGAATCCTATCGTGAAAACCTTCCAGTACGGCCAGCATACCGTCACCCTCGAAACCGGCGTCATGGCGCGTCAGGCGAGTGGTGCCGTCATGGCCAGCATTGATGATACCGCCGTTCTGGTGACCGTCGTTGGCAAGCGCGAAGCCGATGAAAGCAAAGACTTTTTTCCGCTGACCGTTAACTACCAGGAGCGTACCTACGCTGCCGGCCGCATTCCGGGCAGCTTCTTCAAGCGTGAAGGCCGCCCAACGGAAGGTGAAACACTGACCTCGCGACTGATTGACCGTCCGATCCGTCCGTTGTTTCCCGAAGGATTCAAGAACGAAGTACAGGTGATCGCCACCGTGGTCTCGGTGAACCCCGATATCGCGCCCGACATCATCGCCATGCTGGGTACCTCTGCGGCCCTGGCCATTTCCGGTATTCCGTTTGCCGGTCCTATCGGCGCCGCTCGCGTCGGTTACATGAATGGTGAGTACGTGCTGAACCCGAGCATCAGCGAGCTGGAAAACAGCGAGCTGGATCTGGTCGTTGCCGGTACCGCCAACGCGGTATTGATGGTGGAGTCCGAAGCCAACATTCTGCCCGAAGAAGTGATGCTGGGCGCCGTGGTTTACGGTCACGAGCAGCTGAACACCGCCGTGCAGGCGATCAACGAGTTTGCCGCCGAAGTGGGCACCCAGCCCTGGGACTGGCAGCCGAAGGCCGAGAACGAAGGCCTGAAAGCCCAGATTGCCGAGCTGGCGACCACCGAGATGGGTGAAGCCTATCGCATCACCGACAAGAGCGCTCGTCGCGACGCCATTGGCGCCATCAAGGCCAAGGCATTGTCGGCCGTGCTGGCCGCTCATCCCGAGCAGGGCATCAAGGAAGTGCAGGAACAGCTGGGCAAGCTGGAGAAGCAGATTGTACGTGGTCGCGTGGTACGCGGTGAGCCCCGTATCGATGGTCGTGAACCCGACATGATTCGTGCCCTGAACGTGGCCACCGGTCTACTGCCTCGTACTCACGGCTCCGCCCTGTTTACCCGTGGTGAAACTCAGGCCCTGGTTGCCGCTACCCTGGGCACGGAGCGTGACGCTCAGCTGATTGACGAGCTGACCGGCGCCCGTACCAACCGCTTCATGCTGCACTACAACTTCCCTCCCTACTGTGTGGGTGAAACCGGCATGGTCGGCAGTCCCAAGCGTCGGGAAATCGGTCATGGCCGCCTGGCCAAGCGCGGCGTTGCCGCCGTGATGCCGAGTGCCGACGTGTTCCCGTACACGGTGCGTGTGGTATCCGAAATCACCGAGTCCAATGGTTCTTCCTCCATGGCTTCCGTGTGTGGTACTTCACTGGCGCTGATGGACGCGGGTGTGCCGATCAAGGCGTCCGTGGCCGGTATCGCCATGGGTCTGGTGAAAGAAGACGCCGGTTTTGTGGTGCTGTCCGACATTCTGGGTGACGAAGATCACCTGGGCGACATGGACTTCAAGGTAGCCGGCACCACTCAGGGTATTACCGCCCTGCAGATGGACATCAAGATTGAAGGCATCACCAAGGAAATCATGGAAGTGGCGCTGAAGCAGGCGCGCAATGCTCGTTTGCACATCCTGAAGGTGATGGATGAGGCGTTGCAGGCACCCCGTGCCGAGATCTCCGATTTTGCACCGCGCATCCATATCATCAAGATCAACCCCGAGAAGATCCGTGATGTTATCGGTAAAGGCGGCGCGACCATTCGTGCCCTGACCGAAGAAACCGGTACCACCATTGAGCTGGATGACGACGGCACCGTCAAGATTGCCGCCGTGGACGGTGAAGCGGCCAAGCTGGCCATTCGTCGTATCGAGCAGCTGACCGCAGAAGTGGAAAGCGGCACCATCTACGACGGTCAGGTCGTGCGTCTGGCCGACTTCGGTGCTTTCGTCAACATTCTGCCCGGTAAAGATGGCCTGGTACACATTTCCCAGATCACCGAAGAGCGGGTCAAGAACGTGTCCGATCACCTGACCGTGGGCGACACCGTCAAGGTCAAGGTACTGGAAGTGGATCGCCAGGGCCGCATTCGTCTGTCCATCAAGGAAGCGAAAGAGCCGGTCGCCGCCGAAGCGCCCGCTGCCGAAGAAACCAAGGTTGAAGAAGCCAAGGTGGAAGCGGCACCTGCCGAAGCCACCAAGACCGACGCAGCACCGGCCGACAAGGCCGAGTAACGTCGCCGTGGCCTGACAGGCTGATGCGCAAATAGAAAAAGCCGGGATAATTCCCGGCTTTTTGGTTTTTGTTCTTCCTGGCGATAATCAGGCCGTCAGCGGCGTTGCATGAGGCTGACGGGTGCCCAGGTGGCGCAGCAGTAGCCTCAAACCAGTAGGCTTTTACTGAACAACGAAACTCGTTGAGGACTGCTCAACTATAGATACTTGTTCTTCGGCTTCACTCGCCAACTGATCTGCATCCATGGCAACACGGCATAACAAGTCTACCTCGGGCGATTTGCAGCCTTTACGCCAGGCCAACATCAGAGTGCAATAAATGGGGAGATCATCAAGTTCGAAGGCAATGAGGCTATCATCACCTGCAGCCAGAATGCTCGGCATGATGGCGTAGCCCATACCCGTGGCCACCAGGCCACGAATGGTGATGTCATCGTGACATTCCTGCACGATATTTGGCGTGATGCCCGCATCACGAAAATACCGGTCGATACGATCGTAGCTGCCCGGGGTCGAATCACGCTTGAAGCGTATGAAGGGGGCCCCATCAAAGTCGCGCAGCGATGTCGGCGCCTTGTCCAGCAAACCGGGGTGACGACGCATGATCACCGCCATGCGGAATGTGCCGACGGACAGGGTATCCAGCAGCGGTTCATCGTCTGATTCGATGAATAGCAGGCCGGCATCGATGCTGCCCTGGACGATGGCCGTGGTCTGAGGGCCGGATAACATGGACTCGAGTGCAAGCCGGATATCCGGATATTGCGCACGAAACCGACTGATCACTCCCGAAATACTGGGAATGTAAGGGTGAATGGTGGTGATGCCGATGGACAGGCTATCGGCATACCCTTCTGCGATGGCTTTTGTTTTCTTGGCAACATTATCCAGGTCGGCTACCAGGCGCAGGGCATTGTCATAAAGGAACTCTCCTGCCCGGGTTAATACCACTCCCTTGTGATTTCTATCAAGCAGCCGAGTACCGATCCCTTCTTCAAGCAGACGGATTTGTCGTGTCAATGCCGGCTGGGCAATGTGAATTTTTCTTGCTGCCGCTGTGATTGAACCTTCATCGACGACCGACAGAAAGTATTTCAGTTTTCTTATATCCATGTTGTTATTTCGCCCCAAACAGCCTGTGGCATATCAAAAAGGCATGACACCATCGAGAACAAGTATTTTTCGGTCTTTAACTCATTGAATATGATGAAAAACGCCGCTTAGTGCAACAGTACAAACGGCTGTTTAATGGACTTTTCCCCTGGCGACGTGTTGCTTGCCAGGAGGATGATAGTCAGTCATGGAAGACCAGGCCGTTTCCAGGCTATGGCCAATAGAGGGACCTATCTAATGAAAGAGCGTGATATAGAACGCATGATTGCCTTTCGGCGTGAGCTGCATCGTTTTCCCGAGCTCTCCTGTCACGAGCAACAGACCGCCGAACGAGTGGTCGGCATGCTGCGGGAAATTGGTGTTGACGAGGTGCATCAGGGCATCGGCGGCCACGGCGTGGTCGGCATCATCAACGGCTTGTCTGCCGGTCGCAGCGTGGGTCTGAGGGCCGACATGGATGCCCTGCCGCTGGCAGAAGACAACACCACCGAATATTGTTCCCGCCATCAGGGGGTCATGCATGCCTGCGGCCATGATGGTCACACGGCGATGCTGCTCGGTGCTGCCCTTGATCTGGTTCAAAACCGTCCAGCCTCCGGTCGTGTGGTGCTTGTCTTTCAACCGGCCGAGGAGCTAGGCACCGGGGCGCCCGCCATGCTTGACGATGGGTTGCTGGAGCGCTTTCCCATCGATGCGATATTTGGCATGCACAATTGGCCCGGGGTCGAGACCGGGCGCTTTGTGATTCATGACCGGCCCCATATGGCCTCAAGTGACGATTTCGAGGTGCAGTTCAACTCCGAAGGCGGTCACGGCGCCATGCCCCACCTGACCACGGACCCCGTCTTTGCTGCCGGGTTATTCGTAACCGCCCTGCAGCAGGTAATCAGTCGCAATACCAATCCCGAGGATATCGCTGTCGTCAGTGTCGGCAGTCTTCAGAGCGGTCATGCCAGCAACATTATTCCGGCCATGGCCAGGCTAAAGGGCACTGCCCGCAGTTTCAAGCCCGATGCCAGACGGCATATCGAACAACGTATTCACGATATCGTGGAAGGGATTGGCCTGGCAACGGGGTGTACACCGACCATTGACTACCGGCACTCAACCCCGCCGGTGGCCAATGACCCGGCCTGTGTTGCCCTCGCGCGCGGCGTGGTCGAAGAGCTGTGGGGCGCGTCTCTGCTGGTGGATCATCCGATCAGCATGGGCGCCGACGACATGGGCGCTTTCCTGGAAAAGGTACCTGGCGTCTATGCGTGGATTGGCAACGGCTGCGGCGGCTCGGCCCCGAGGTTGCATCAGCCCGACTATGACTTCAACGACGACATTCTGGACAAAGGCAGCTGTTTTCTTTCCCATGCCGCTCGACGTTTTCTCGACAGCAATCAGTGAATCCAGGGGGTAATATGAGACATCTAGAAAGAGCTGCCGAGTTCGAGGCAGCACCACGCCGGCAGCTCGGTTTTCCACATATCTTCGTGGTCTTGTTCACTTTCATCTGTGTCGCGGCCGCGATGACCTATCTGATCGATGCAGGCAGCTATGAGCGGGTGCTTTCCGAGCAAGGCAAAACGGTGGTGGTGCCTGGCAGCTATGCCGCCATTGATGGCCAGCCAGCGACCTTGCTCACGCCGTTCATCGCGGTATTCGAGGGTATGAAGGAAGGCAGCAGCATCATCTTCTTCATCTTTATCTCCGGGGGCGCCTTCGGGGTACTCAAGGCGACGGGGGTGCTGCAGAAACTGGTGGCCAGTATCAGCCGTAGCCTGTCGGGTCATGACATCATTCTGATCCCGTTGTTGATGCTATTGTTTGCCATCGGCGGCGCCACCTTTGGTCTGGCCGAGGAAACCATCGCCTTCATCATCATACTGGCGCCCATGATGAGGATGCTGGGCTATAACTCCATGGTCGCCGCCGCCGTCCCGTTGGTGGGGGCCGGAGCCGGGTTCTCCGCGGCGTTCATGAATCCCTTTACCGTCGGTGTAGCCCAGGATATTGCCCAGCTGCCGATGTTTTCGGGTATGGGCTTGCGGGTCGTTTACTGGCTGGTATTTGTCGGCGTGAGCATCGCTTTCGTGACCTACTATGCCGCCAAGGTGAAATCGCCACCCGTGTCTGGAGCGGCAGCAAGTAAGGATGTGCTCGACGAAAGCCCTCTGACTCACTCCGATCGCTTGATCCTGTCGGCCTTCGCCGGATCCATCCTGCTAATCGCCTATGGCGTCATTCGTCATGGCTGGTATATCGGCGAAATGTCCGGGGTGTTCCTGCTGATGTGCATGCTGGTCGGGGCCTTTGCCCGCATGAGCCCCAATGATATCGCCGAGCAGTTTGTCAATGGACTAAAGGACATCGCCATGGGGGCTCTGGTGGTCGGTTTCGCCTTCGGTATCCTGATCGTGCTCAAGAACGGCAGCATCCTCGATACCATTCTCTACCATCTCGAACAGCTGATTGGCGGCATGCCACCCGTGTTGACGGCCGTCGGCATGTTTCTGGTACAGATGCTGCTTAACTGCCTGGTCCCCTCCGGCAGTGGTCAGGCCGCCCTGACCATGCCGCTGATGGTGCCGCTTGCCGATCTGGTGGGTGTTACTCGCCAGACTGCAGTACTTGCCTTCCAGCTGGGCGACGGGATCACCAATATCATCACTCCCACCTCCGGCTACTTTATGGCAGGGTTGTCGGTGGCCGGTGTTTCCTGGAGCAAATGGATCAAGTGGATTCTGCCATTGTTTCTCATACAGCTGATGCTGGCTGCCAGCATGGTTACCCTTGCCTATTATATTTCCTGGTCTTGAAGGACGTTTTCCTATGCAGATTAAACAAATCACCGTCTATGGCATTCGCTTGCCACTCAAACAGCCATTTAAGATTGCCTACGATACCTATGAAGATATCGAAAGCATCCTGGTCAGGATCGAATCGACTTCGGGAGAAGTGGGCTGGGGGGAAGCGGTTGTCGATCAGCATGTCTCGGGAGAGACTTGGCAGGCAGCTCGACAGATCATCACCAGAGAATTGGCGCCGCTCCTGATCGGGCGCCCAATCGACAGTATTGGCGCTTTCCACAGCATGGCCGAGGCGCGTATCCGCCATAACCCTTCCGCCAAGGCCGCTCTGGATATCGCCCTGCACGATCTACTGGCCAGACACTGCAAGGTTCCCCTCTATAGCCTGCTGGGGGGACGTTATCATGCTCGCCTCGAACTGCCCTGTGTGATCAGCATGCTGGCACCGGAGGAGATGGCGCGTCAGGCGCGGGAAGCCTGTGATCGCGGCTATACATCAGTCAAGATCAAGCTTGGTGATGCCCCAGAGCTGGATGTCGAACGCATCGCCCGCGTCCGGGAGGCGATGGCACCGGGCGTAGCCCTGCGAGTGGACGCCAATCAGGGCTGGAGTGCCAAGCAGGCTCTGCAGATTATTCGTCAGGCTGCGCCTTATCAGGTGGAGTGGTTCGAGCAACCGGTCTCCATTGAAAATCTGGATGCACTGGCCCGGATCACCCAGGCCACCGAGGCGGTTATCATGGCTGACGAGCCCATTCACGGCGTGCGTGACATGCTCGAGGTGGTTCGCCGCCAGGCGGCGGACATGGTCAATATCAAACTGATGAAGTCCGGGGGATTACACGCCGCCCGCGCCATGGCCGAGATCGGTCTCGCCGCAGATATTCCCTGCCAGATCGGTTCCATGGTGGAGTCATCGGTTGCTACTTTGGCGGGCGCGCACCTGGCGATGGCCCATTGCAATATAGTGGCTAACGACATGGTGGGGCCGGCCATGATTGCTCGTGATGTTGCCGACATGCCCGGCAACGAGACCCATATTGAGTTATCCGACGCCCCCGGTCTTGGCATCTGGATCGACGAAGACAGAGTCAGGGCTCTCAGTATCTTTGAGGATAGAATCGATTGAGTACATGAAAAGAGATCCAGTTGTTATAAGTTAGCTTCTCAAAACACATAAGTGACGCAGAGGTGATATCGCAACCAAAAAGCCGGGATAATTCCCGGCTTTTTGGTTTTTGTTCTTCCTGGCGATAATCAGGCCGTTAGCGGCGTTGCATGAGGCTGACGGCTGTCTTGCTGTGTGCCCAGGTGGCGCAGCAGTATGCCGAAGTCGACGTTGACCGATGCGGCCAGCGGTAACCAGACCACATGGCCGCTGCCGGGGGCAACCTCGACCTGCTCGCCTTTACGGTTTTTCAGCTGCTCCAGGGTAAAGGTGATATTACCGGCGGGCGTCATCAGCTCTAGTTGATCACCGACGCTGAATTTGTTCTTCACTTCCACTTCTACCCAGTTGCCATCACGACGGGTGATATCGCCGACAAACTGCTGGCGGGTCGATACCGAATGGCCGGTCTCGTAGTTCTGGTAATCGCTGTGGGCGTGGCGCTTGAGAAAGCCTTCGGTGTAACCGCGATGTGCCAGGTTTTCCAGGGTGTTCATCAGGGTGGCGTCGAAGGGCTTGCCGGCCACCGCATCGTCGATGGCCTTGCGATACACCTGGGCGGTGCGCGCCACGTAATAGAACGACTTGGTGCGGCCTTCTATCTTCAGTGAGTGCACACCCATCCGGGTGAGGCGCTCCACATACTGCACCGCGCGCAGATCCTTGGAGTTCATGATGTAGGTGCCGTGTTCGTCTTCATAGGCGGCCATGTACTCGCCGGGACGGTTGCTTTCTTCCAGCAGCACCGGCTGGTCGTGCGGGGCGCCAGCACCCAGGGTGGGCTCGACCTGTTGCACTTGTTCTACTGGCTGCACCATGATCGGCTCTTGCTTGTGAACTATCTGGCCGGCGTCGTCTTCCCTGGCCTCATGCACCTTGTATTCCCAGCGACAGGCGTTGGTGCAGGTCCCCTGGTTGGGATCGCGCTTGTTGATGTAGCCGGACAGCAGACAGCGGCCGGAGTAGGCCATGCACAGGGCGCCGTGGACAAATACTTCCAGTTCGACGCTGGGACAGTTGGTGCGAATTTCTTCAATTTCTTCCAGCGATAGCTCGCGCGACAGTATCACCCGCTCGATGCCGTAGTCCTGCCAGAACTTGACCGAGGCCCAGTTGACGGCGTTGGCCTGTACCGACAGATGAATGGGCATGTCGGGGAAGTGCTCGCGCACCAGCATGATCAGGCCGGGATCGGACATGATGAGTGCATCCGGGCCCATTTCGACCACCGGCTTCATGTCGCGCAGAAAGGTTTTCAGCTTGGCGTTGTGGGGCTGAATGTTGACCACCACATAAAACTTCTTGCCCAGAGCATGGGCCTCATCGATGCCGGTCTTGAGGTTTTCGTGATTGAACTCGTTGTTGCGTACCCGCAGCGAATAGCGGGGCTGGCCGGCGTAGACCGCATCGGCACCATAGGCGAAGGCATAGCGCATATTCTTGAGCGAGCCGGCGGGGGAAAGTAATTCGGGTATGAACGGTTTCGTAGTCAACATGGGTTCTCGTCTGATGTCAGGTCAGCGGGCCACCACCAGATGGTGGCCGGGGAGGGTATTTTACTCCCCCGAGCCGCCAATATCGAGCAGAGACGGCAAAGCCGGATTGCAGCGAAAGCGGTCAATAGGCCAGGTCCATGTGTTCGACGTCCAGTTCGGCACCGTCGTCATCATCCTGATCGAGTTCTCCGCAAAGGGTCAGGCGGGTGTGGGAAGTCGCTTGAATATGACGCCATTCGTCATCGACTATGTCCATCATCATGACGCCGGTGCCATCCTGAAACAGATATTCCTCGTCGTCCAGCTGTTCAACGAGATAGCCGGTGAGGCATATTTCGCTGTCATCTTCCATATAGTGCGCCTGAGCTACGCTCACCCAGGGTTGGCGATAGTAATGGTCAGATCCGGCCTGAACCGTGCCGGTCAGCGCAGATAACCCGAAGATGGCGGCAATCAGTATCTTGTTCACGAGGTGCTCCCGTTTGTAGTAGAGCGCCCGATAGTAACCGCAACCGAATGGCCTGGTCTCAGGCCCGCGCCGGCCCGACGATTTATCGGGCCAAATACGGGTTCGATCAGACAATTTTGGTCACAGTACCGACGTGAGGGGAGAGGCGTGAGGCGTTAGGGAGCGTTCTCAATCATGCCAGCCATATCACCGTTGATACGAGGCTGAGCATGGCGGTGTAGTGTTTCT
>NZ_BAABDS010000035.1:244-55745 GCF_039539745.1 Oceanisphaera sediminis | reverse complement strand
ACGGTTGAGCCGGCTTTACTTGCTCTCGCCGGGTGTTTCGGCATGACCTATAAAAACTGGGGAGCCCTCAGCACGACGGCGGGAATCCAGGACGTGTGGTGCAGAACGGTCAGACTGCTGGTTGTCTGCAAAGGCACTGGACCCCCGCCTTCGCGAGGGTGACGATAAAGGCGCACTAGCTCCAGAATCCACATCAGTTATAGGATGCTGCTTAATGACTGCTGGTTTTGTGAGCTGGACGATTAAACGTTATAAAACTTCAATATCCAGAAGATGACCATGCCTATGCATAATGGCCAGAATACACCTCTGAAACGCCAGGCCAGTATGGCCGTGACCAGGGCCGCCGTTATCTGTGTGATGCTCACCGAATCCAGCGAAGTTTTATCCTGAAAGATAATGGCTGGGATGGACAGCGCGGCCAGCACGGCGGGGGCCAGCAGTTGTAATGCCCTCTGGTGCTTGCCAATATCGAAGCTTCCCCTGCCATGGAGATGAACGAACGACAGCCGTATGGCGAAGGTGCCGATGCCGACGGCGATGAATATCAACCAGAGTGTCAGGTTATCCATTGTTTTCTCTCTGTACCTTCAGGCTGTTTTTGGTGATGAAAGAGCTGGCAACCAGGCCGATGGTGGTTCCGCCGATAATCGCCGCAATAAAGCCCAGATTATAAGGCAGTTGGATTAGGCTGGTCGCCACCAGGGCCGAAAACACCGCCGTGATCAGCGATGCCCGGTTACGGATACTCGATACCAGCATGGCGATAAATGCCAGGGGAATAGCGAACTCCAGTGACCACTCGGCCGGTATCTGTTCGCCAACCAGCAGGCCCAGGATGACTGAGCCAACCCAGCTTACCGCCAGCGCCACTGCCGTACCGGCGAAATAATAAAGCTTCTCCCTGTCACTCTGGTCGGGCGTAAAGCGAGTCGAGCACAACCCATAGGCCTGATCGCTGATCAGGTAGGCCAGGGGCCATTTGTGGCGGGTCTTCAATGAGTGCAGCAGCGGGGCGAAGGTGGCGCTGTAGATAAGGAAGCGAATATTCACCATTAGCGCGGTGAAGATAATGACCGCCGGTAGCGCCTGTTCCTGAATCAACTGATAGGCCGCCAGTTGTGCCGATCCGGCAAAAAACAGCAATGTCATGCCGATGGTCATCTCGGGGCTGAATCCCAGGCTGGTGCCGTTGGCCCCGGCGATCAGCCCGAAAGGCAGTACCCCCGGCACCATGGGCAGCAAATCTCTTACTCCTTCCAAAAAAGCGCTCTTGCTGCTTGTTTGCATGTTCTGTTGTCCTTGCACGTTCATGAGGCGTCAGGGCTGAATGGGTCAGGGACCCAATGTGCAGGATCCCTTGTCATATCTCAATACTCGATTAAGGATTCAATACCTGGTCGAGTAATGCACCGCAATCGCCGGCCTGTTCCAGCTGGTCTACCGCCGATATAATAGACTCGATACGCTCCTGGCTGAAGTTGACCGAGGCCAGCTGTACGAACTTGGCCCTGAACTCTGCCTGGGTCATGGCGGTATCCGGGTCGCCTTTGGCGGCGGTGATCGGGCTTGCGAAGTGTTTGCCGTCTTTGAGTCGTATGCTGACCCGCGACAGAATTTCCCGGGGAAAGCGGGCCGACAGACCCTCGGCTTCGACGATGTCGATGCGGCGGCTGACTGCCAGTATGTCCTCTGCGTGAATGGCATCGCCGGTCACCTCGTTCGGCCCCACCTGGCCCCGGCTGAGCAGGGCCGCCAGGGGGAAGGCCAGCCCATACTGGGCTTCATCCGCATTCGCCGGAAAATGACCCTGCAGGCGCACCGACTCATGGAAGGTTTCCACCCGAACCTGTTCTATGGCGTCGCTGTTGATCTCGGGATGGGCAGCCAGCAGGGCGGTGGCGGCGGTGAGTGCGGGCTGGGCCCAGCGGCATACCGGCCAGGGTTTGAAGTACTGGGCATCGATTTCCCAGTGGCTACCCAGATCCTGCCAGCAATGTCGGACCCGTTCCATCTCGACGGTTTCTGCCGGAGCACCGGTGATCCCGGCCTGGGCCATCAGCAGGGCGTTCAGCCCGGCATAGGCGCCGGCCCCGTGAGCGTCGCGCAGCATGGAGGGAAAATCCACCAACCGCATCATGGGGCAGCGGGGGCCAAAATACTCGGCGATGCCCAGTGCATGCAGAAACTGCTCTTCATCCAGGCCCAGCAGGCGGGCGCCACCGCAGACCACGCCGATGCCGGAAAAAGCCCCGGAGGCATGGTATTCGGCTGCCGTGTCCATGAGCGCCACGCCGGCACGCAGGCCGGTTTCATAGGCAACGGTGAGTGCGGCCAGAAACTCGGCACCGCTGATGGTGCGTCCCTGATCGCGGCAGGCATCGACCAGCGCCAGCAGGGCCGGGACCACGGTGGCACCGGCGTGACCTTTGGAGGTGAAGTGGCCTTCATGAGCGTCCAGGCTGTCGATGGTGAAGCCGCCGACCCAGGCCGATCCCAGGGGGTGAGCGGGTCGGCCGTCGAATAGCAGACGGCTGCTCAGCCGAGAGGGCAGATAGTGGGCGAGGGCATAGTTTTTTATACACTCGGTGGTGTTGTTTTTCTGGGCACCGGCCGCGACACCCAGAATATCCAGCAATGCGGTGCTGACCAGATACCGGGTATGTTCGGGTACTTCGGCAAAGGTCAGTCCCTTTACAAACGGATATAAAGACATGATCACTATCCTGTATAAGTCGGTAATAAAAAAGGTGCCCGACTGGGCACCTGTTCCCATCATGGGGATAAAACAATCACCGTGAACAGATCTGCGTCAGTTGGCCACAGAACGGGCCTGTTCCAGCCAGCCGTCAAAGGTGGTGCGGTGGGCGGCAATCCACTCCTGGGCGTGGCGCTTGATATCCTTGACTGATTTTTCGCCATTCTGCATTTTCAGGTTTTGGGCGCTCTCGTCGGCGGTGGTGATTTGCACCTGAGACAGAAAGGTTTTTGCGACCGGGTTTTCTTCGGCAAATTCACGGTTCATCACCGCCATTACCCTGTCGATAGCAAAGCCCAGATTTTTACCTTCATGCATGGTGTTCACGCCCTCATTACCACCGGGCAGGCTGGTATAGGGAACTTCCAGCCATTCCACATCTTTGCCTTCAACCAGAACACCGGCGATCCACTGGGGGACCCAGGTAAAGTAGAGCACGGGTTGGCCTGCCTGGTAACGGGCGATGGTATCCGCCATCAGGGCAAAGTATGAGCCCTGATTGTTGTTGACATAGTCCTCCAGCCCGTAGGCCTTCATGTGGTGGTTGATCACCAGTTCGCAGCCCCAGCCCGGGTTGCAGCCGGTCAGATCGGCCTTGCCGTCGCCATTGGTATCGAACAGCTTGGCGATTTCCGGTTTTTTCAAATCTTCCACCGAGCGGATGTCATAGGCATCGGCGGTTTTTTTATCGATCAGGTAGCCCTGCAAAACGCCCGGTATAATACTGCCGGCCTGGACCATGGTCTCGTCACCGCCGGCTTTCTGGTAAAAGCTGTCGTGCAGTACCTCCCAGGGGTGTACGCTGAAGTCCGCGTCGCCGTATGAGAGGGCCAGCATCAGGGCGGCATATTCGGTTTCCTTGGGTTCCTCCACGTCGTAACCCAGCTCTTTCAGACCGGCCATGGCAATTTCACCCCGAAAGCGCTCTTCGGCGATGCTCGGGAAGATGGGAGTGACCGACACCCCTTCGCCCGGCTGGCTGGCGGCATGGGCTGCGCCGCCGAGGGACAGGGTGAACAATGACGCTGCGGTCAGTTGCAGTGCTTTCCTTGTCAGTTGCTTGAACTCTATTTGCATCTTCTCATACTCCATATGATGGTTGTTGCGGTCTTGTTTTACAGGGGTTCAAGGGTCGGTTCTGGGTGAGTGCTGCTTGCCCAGAAGGTTGCGATAGAGACGGACGCAGATGCCGGCCGGCCCGCTTTCGTACCAGTGCTGGGTATTGCCGCTCTCGGAGCGCTTGCCCATCGCCTGGGTCAGGCGATCGAGAAAGATGGCCAGCAGCACCAGGCCGACACCGCCAACGGTGGCCAGGCCCATATCGAGGCGACCGATACCGCGCAGTACCATCTGGCCGAGGCCGCCAACCGAAATCATGGAGGCGATCACCACCATCGATAAAGACAGCATCAGGGTCTGATTGAGGCCGGCCATGATGGTCGGGGTCGCCAGCGGCAACTGGATTCGAAACAACATCTGGCGCGGAGTGCAGCCGAAGGCGCGGCCGGCTTCTACCTTGTCGGCCGGGACCTGACGGATACCCAGGTTGGTCAGGCGTACCAGTGGCGGCAGGGCAAACACAATAGTGACCAGTACACCGGGTACGTTGCCGATACCGAACAACATCACCACCGGTACCAGGTAAACGAAGGCCGGCAGGGTCTGCATGGCGTCCAGCACCGGGCGCACAATACGCTCGAGGCGGTCGCTGCGGGAGCAGAGGATGCCCAGCGGAATACCGAACAGCACGCAGAAAAATACCGAGGTCAGCACCAGCGACAGCGTGGTCATGGACTCGGACCAGACCCCGATCAGGCCGAGGCAGAACAGGGTGACGGCACAGAACAGGCCCATCTTCTTGCCCGCCAGCTGCCAGCCGAGCAGGGAAGAGAGAATGATACCGATCAGTGGCGGGATCGACTGCAGTACGAACTCGATACCGTCAAGCACCTGGTCTATCGGCCAACGAATGCTGCGGAATACACTGCGAAAATTCTGTACCAGGTAATTCAGGATACTTTCTACCCATTCACCCAGCGGCACATTTAAATATTGAAACGGATCTAACAGGCTGAAATCTGACATCAGGTTACCCCTTCCTTTGAATAATGGTGACAGTGGTTGCCTAGCTGTGACTCAGGGTTTGCAGCAGGCGGCTTCTGGAGATGGTGCCGTGGAACAGGCCGTCCCGGTCGACTACAGGGATCGGGTAGGGCGTGTTGGCCACGGTATCCAGAACCTCATGCAAGGGGGTATCGTGGTAGATGCTGTGGTGACCGTTGATGCGCAACGCCTGCAGGGCTTGCATATCTGTATTGTTGCCATTGCAGCCTTTGGTAGAAACCACCCCCTGTAGAAGGCCTTGCTCATCAATCAGGTAGCTATAGGGCGTTTCGGTCGAGGCGGTGAAGGGATGTACGCTGCCGTTGACGGTGATCAGGTTGTCGGTGTGTTTTTCGGCGATATCGCCGGCCTTGAGCACCTTGGACACGTCGACTCCCTTGAAGAAGGTGGCCACGTAGTCATCCGCCGGGTTGTTCAAAATCTCTTTTGGTGTGCCTATTTGCACGATGCGGCCGCCTTCCATGATGGCTATCCGGTCGCCGATGCGAATGGCTTCTTCCAGATCATGGGAAATGAAGATGATGGTGCGTTCCTGCTCTTGTTGCAGGCGGATCAATTCCCCCTGCATCTCTTGGCGGATAAGCGGATCCAGAGCCGAAAATGCCTCGTCCATCAGCAAAATGGTGGGATCATTGGCCAGGGCACGGGCCAGTCCGACCCGTTGCTGCATGCCGCCGGACAGCTGATGCGGATAACTGGCACCATGCTCACCCAAACCAACCTGAGCCAGGGCATCGGCGGCCCTGGCATGGCGTTCCTGTTCGCCGACGCCGGAAACAGACAAGCCAAAAGCCGCGTTTTCCAGTACCGTCATGTGAGGCATCAGGGCGAAGGACTGGAACACCATGCTCATGTCCTTGCGTCGAACCTGCAGCAGCTCGGTATCCGACAGGCCGGTGATCTCGCGGCCATTGAGCTGGATGGTACCGGCGGTGGGTTCGATAAGGCGGTTGAGCAGCCTCACCATGGTGGATTTACCCGAACCCGAAAGGCCCATGATGACAAATATTTCTCCCCGGTTAACAGAAAAGCTGGCATCAAATACGCCAACGGCCTGACCGGTTTCCTCAAATATCTCGTCTTTACTGGCCCCTTTATTAAGCATCTCCATCGCAAGTTCAGGCTGGGCGCCAAATACTTTATAGACATTTTTTATCGAGAGGATTTCTCGTGACTCCGTCGTTACAGCCATAATTGCTACATTCCCTGTGATGATTACCGATGATTTATTTAGCGGTAATGATTAACGCTATTCAGATTGTCTGGCTGCCCGCATTAATCAACTGTCGTATTATATGGCAGAATTAATGTTGGCTGCAGGATGACCATGAATATCCGTTTGGCCTGGTTATATATCTCCCTGATTGCCATGAAAATACAGCGGCACTACATGCCATTAGTTAAAAATATTTAACAACACTTTCTTTATTGATGCCGATGTATAAGTACCATCGGATATTTGTTGTTTATTTGTAACAATCAATTTATTGCTTTTGGTCAGATCCGTCTAACTATGTTTGGTAGGTGGAAACCATAACGATAAGTTATTGTTCGGGGTAATTTCAGTGTGCGAGGACAGCGCAACCCGGTGGAAGCAACATCATCGATGGCAAGAGTGGCTGCAGGGAGCTGGGTGGTGAAATGCAGAACAAGCAAGAGGTGCACGCGCAGAGACAGCGCTCGGAACAAGGCAGGGAGTCAGTGCGGAAAGCGGGGGGTATCGGAGAAGTATGATATGAACATGCCTCCTGGCTATGGCCAGGAGGCATGTTGCCGGACTATGTCAGTGGTTAGTCGTTTAGCTTCTTTTTCATGGTGTCGCAGTACCAGTCGACGAACTGGCAGACGCCGTTCTCTGCAATATCCGAATAAGGTCCCGGAATATAGGATGGCGAGCCAACTCCCAGGAAGGATTCCTCCACCAGCTTGCGATCCTGGTCATTGGTTGCCAGCCACACCTTGGTCAGGTTGTCCAGATCATAATCGACGCCTTCCTGTGCATCCTTGTGTACCAGCCACTTGGTAGTGACCAGGGTTTCACCCGGGCCCAAGGGCAGGATGCGGAAACTCAGCGCATGATCGCCGAGGAAATGGTTCCAGGTGGAGGGATAGTTGAAGTACAGCAGGGCACCGATATTCTGCTCGTCGGTACTGTCCAGCCTGCCGTTGACGGCGGGTTTGCCGTTCATGGTATAGCTGACGGCGTTCTTGAACAGCGGGATGCGGGTCATGCGGTACCGGCCGTTGGGATCCATTACCAGGCGGCTGGGCAGGCCCGCCGCTTCGCAGCGTTCCCAGTGGGCCAGCAGCTCGGGATCTTCGGCCCCGGCCACACCCGCGACAGCCAGATTTTCCAGGAAGGAGTTGAGCAACTCGGGGTGGCAGCCATCGCAATGGTAACATTCCCGGTTGTTTTCAAAGACCAGCTTCCAGTTGCCTTTTTCAATCAAATTGGACTCAAAGGCTACCTTGCAGTCTTCCAGGTTGTGCGGGCCGATAAAGGGGGATACATCGCGGCGGAAGGGTTCAAAGTCGGGCGCATCCTGTGCAACACAGACATAGATGTAGCTGTTGACCACTTCACAGTGAACCGGTAACAGGCCGTGTTCATCGGGGTTGAACTGCTCGCCCATGTTGGCGGCAAACTTGAGTTTGCCGTCCAGATCATAGGTCCAGCGGTGGTAGGGGCAGACCAGCTTGGCGACCTTGCCTTTTGACTCGGTACAGAGGCGTGACCCCCGGTGGCGGCAGCTGTTATGGAAGGCGCGGATATCGCCGCTGTTGTCACGCACGATAACAACCGGATAGCTGCCAATCTGCAGGGTCAGGTAATTTCCCGCCTTCGGGATTTCGAAGGTGTGACCGGCAAAAATCCACTCCTTGTACCAGATCTGCTCGAGATCCTGCTGGTAGACATCGGCATCGTGGTAGAGCTCACGGCTCAGGCTGTGGCGCGGCTTGCGCTGATTGATAAGCGCCAACGTCTTCAGTTTGCCCGTCATCATTTTAACTTCCATTGCCCTGCTCCTTGCTTTAACGGCTTCGACATACGGTATTAATTAGAGGAAGTCAGACATTCCTGATTGAATGTTTGCTGATTAAAAATACAGTAAGGTATACATGTTAAGTGATAATTGCTGACAATAAATACTTCCAATGTATGATTTTCCAGTTTGCCCGGAGTATTTTATAAAGGTTTATCCTTTCACCGGTAAAATGCTTAATCAGCTTATTAAAAGGTGGCTGATTGACTAACTATATAAGTAGGATAGAGTTGGGAGAAGCAACTTTAACTTATCGGAATTGATAATAAAATATTATGGTTAAGCTTGTAGAACCGGACAAAATATTGGTCAGAATGCCCTCGTTAAGGGCAGTCAGGTCGTTTGTGGCCGCCGCCAAATACTTGAGTTTTACCCGGGCGGCCGAGGCGCTGTGTGTCACCCAGGCGGCGATCAGCCGTCAGATCCGCGAGCTGGAAGCCCATCTGGAGGTGGAGCTGTTCAGGCGTATCGGCCGCTCGGTCGAGTTGACCGAAGCCGGCACTATCTTCTACGACGCAGCCTACCTGTCATTTGTGAATATTGCCCAGGCGGCTGAACGTATCCAGAGTACCAAGAGCGGCAAGCCGGCCCTGACCATCTGTTGTTCACCGGCGTTTTCCGGACTCTGGCTGTCGCGCCGTCTGCCCGACTTTTTTGCCGACAACCCGGATATCGATATCAATGTGGTGACTACCGGCAATTTTCTGCAGATGGAACCCGGTGTGCATCCCGATGTGTTTATCAACAAGGTCACGGATCCGCGGGAGGGATATCATTCCACCCCCCTGTTTTATGATCTTATCTACCCTGTCTGCACTCCGGCGTTTCTGCAGGAAAACCCGGCCATTGCCAGCCTGGAGGGCCTGCGAGATACCGTGCTGCTGAATCTGAGCCCCTACGGCAGGGCACAGGTTGCGGAGCATGTGGACTGGAGCGTCTGGTTCTCCTTCTTCAATATCAACCTGGAAACCCGTTCCAGAGACGACAAGCATTTGTTTAATGCCAATGACTACAACATGCTGATACAGATGGTGCTGAACAATCAGGGCGTGTCGCTGGGCTGGCACCATCTGGTGTCGCCGCTGGTGGAGCAGGGGCTACTGGTCAGGCCGGTAGCGCAGGAAGTGGTGTTTCGGGAAAAGCGGCACTATCTCACCTATCCCGAGAGCAAGGTCAATAACGAGGTATTCTGTCGGTTCAGAGACTGGATGCTCGGCTGCATGGACGATGAACGGATCTCGGTCCCGGCGCTCGAAAGGGAATAAGCCGCGGAGGGTATCTTTATTGCGGGCCAGCAATCCGCGTGGCCCGAGCAGCGCCATAAGTAATATCTCATAACTGATGTGGATACTGGGGCTAGCTTTTCTTTCTCGTCACCCTCGCGAAGGCGGGGGTCCAGTGTCTTTGCAGGAGAAGCGCAGGCTGACAAATCTGCGCCACAGGCCCTGGATTCCCGCCTTCGCGGGAATGACAAGAGAGGACATGCGGGAATGACAAGAGAGGACATGCGGGAATGACAAGAGAGGACATGCGGGAATGACAAGAGAGGACATGCGGGAATGACGACAGAACCACACCTGTTATGCAGTATTATTTAAATAACCTGTCATTATTAAGTGTACCGAGAGTATATTACTTTTGGTTCCATTTGGTGCTTTATTCTATTTTATGAAAATGCACATGGTCAACGTTTCATTCCAAGCCTGCCTGTCTGCAGGCTTTTTGTTTTTATCCTCATGATTGGATAACCCAAGGTTATGTTTATCCTTCAATAAAAGTGTGTTGTGGCGTCCGGTAGCTCTTGGTTAATCTTGCCTTAATGAAATTAACCGAGCCCTGCCGGGATATTGAATATCCCTTGTGCAGACATTTAAGACGATATGATACAGGGATATAGGTGATTAACATGCAATTCAAGGGAATTTACACACCAGTCATCACGCCGTTTGCCGAGGATTACAGCATTGATTATCAGGCCTTCACGGCACTGATTGATCATCTGGTCGATGCCGGTGTGCACGGCATTATCGTCGGTGGTACTACCGGTGAATATTACGTTGAAACGCTGGACGAGCGGGTCCGCCTGCTGCAGTTGGCCATCGAGCGTTGTGCCGGGCGGATACCTGTCATCTTTGGTACCGGCTCTATCAATCCGGATGAATCTATTGCGCTGGCAGAGGCTGCCGCCAAGCAGGGTGCCGATGCGATCCTGGTGGCCACTCCTCCCTATTCATTGCCAACGGAGCATGAAGTGGCGCAGCACATTCTCGCCGTCGATCGCGCCGCGGACTTGCCGATTATGCTGTACAACTACCCGGCCCGTATGGGGGTGACGATGGGCGAGGCGTGTCTCGACGAGATTGCCTCTTCCAAAAACATCTGTGCGATCAAGGAAAGTTCCGGCGATATTAACCGCCTGCACTTGCTGGTCAATGACTATCCCGGCCTTCAGCTTTCCTGCGGCATGGACGATCAGGCGCTGGAATATTTTGCCTGGGGCGCCCAAAGCTGGGTCTGTGCCGGCTCCAACTTCCTCGCTAAAGAGCATGTTGCTTTGTACAACGCCTGCGTGCTTGAAGGTGACTTTGCCAAGGGCCGCCGCATCATGGCAGCCATGATGCCGTTGATGAGCGTACTGGAGCAGGGCGGCAAGTTTATCCAGAGTGTGAAGCATGGCGTGACCCTGTCCGGGCATTTTGCCGGTGTGACCCGCAAGCCCCTGTATGGTCTGAACCAGGATGAGCAGGATTCACTGGCGCAGGTGGTTTCTACCCTCAAACGCACGATTGCCGATATCCAGGCGGAAAGTGCCGTTTTTGCGAAGGAGGCATAAGCCATGAGCGAACTGTTGACCCGGGAACAATACCACGCCATCGCCTCAGACCTGCAATTGCCGACCCAGAGTTTTATTGATGGTCGCTTCCGCCCTGCTCTGTCCGGCAAGACCCTGCCAACCATCAACCCGGCTACCGGTGAAGTGCTGACAAATATTGCCGCCTGTAGCGCCGAAGACGTCGACTTTGCGGTTAATAAAGCTCGTGCGGCGTTTGATGACGGTCGCTGGAGCAGTCTGCATCCGGGCGAGCGCAAGGCGGTGCTGTTGAAGCTGGCCGAGCTGATGGAGCAGAACAGCCGTGAACTGGCGGTACTGGAAAGCCTCGACTCCGGCAAGCCGGTTGCCGAGTGCGAGACCGTTGATGTGCCTGAAACCATCCACTTTATCCGGTGGCACGCCGAGTCCACCGATAAAATCTATGATCAGACCGCGCCGGTTGGTTCCGATGCGGTGGCGATGGTGGTGCGTGAGCCGATCGGCGTAGTGGGTGCGGTACTGCCCTGGAACTTCCCGTTGCTGATGCTGGGCTGGAAACTGGGCCCGGCGCTGGCGGCCGGTTGCACCGTGGTGCTCAAACCCGCCATTCAGACCTCGCTGACCGCCCTGCGTGTGGCCGAACTGGCGCACGAAGCCGGCCTGCCGAACGGGGTGCTGAACGTGATCACCGGCCGTGGCTCCGAGGTAGGGGCTGCCATAGGACGTCATCCGGATGTGGACATGGTGACCTTCACCGGCTCCACCGAAACCGGTCGTCTGTTCCTGAACTATGCCGCCGAATCCAACCTGAAAGAGGTGGTGCTCGAGTGCGGTGGCAAGAACCCCTGCATCGTACTGGACGACGCCGAAGATCTGGATGCGGTGGCCGAACACGTGGTGGCGGCGGCGTTCTGGAACATGGGTGAGAACTGCTCTGCCGGCTCGCGTCTTATCGTGCACGAAAACATCAAGGATGCCCTGCTGGAGCGGGTGTGTGCCCACACCCGCGAATGGCGTACCGGTGATCCGCTGGACCCGGCCAACAAGCTGGGGGCCCTGGTCGATAAAGGGCATTTTGATAAAGTGGTGAGCTACCTGAATCGAGGCAAGGAAGACGGTCACACCCTGTTGCTGGGCGGCGAGTTGATGGAAGGCAATTTTGTGCCACCGACTATTTTCGACGGCGTGAAGAATGGCGATGCGCTGGCGCGGGAAGAGATCTTCGGCCCGATACTGGTCGTGATCACCGTGGCCAGCGTCGAGGAGGCCATTGCGGTAGCCAACGATACCGACTACGGCCTGGCCGCCTCGGTGTTTACGGCCAATGCCAAAAAAGCGCTGCGTGCGGCCCGGGCCATTCGTGCCGGTACCGTCACGGTGAACTGTTTCGGTGAAGGAGATGCGACGACGCCTTTTGGTGGCTACAAGCAGTCCGGCTTCGGCGGACGCGACAATTCTCTGCACGCCCACGATCAGTATACCCAACTGAAAACCGTCTGGATTGACCTGAGCTAATAACCCGAGAGCGCCCGGCATGATGCCGGGGATCTTCTCTGACCCGGGCCGCCGGCCCGGGTCAGATTCCACCGTTTCTCCCCGAGAGGAACCAGAGAATGACCAAAACGATAAATGTCAGCCGCATCCCTAAAGACACGGGGCCTGCCGGCTGGAATCAGATACTCCCCTCCGCAAAACACTACCCGCAGCTGAAGGAAGATATCCAAGCTGAATGGGTGGTGGTCGGTGGAGGATTTGCGGGCATTGCCGCCGCGCGACGGTTGAGTCAGTTGACCGGCAATGACCGCATCGTCTTGCTGGAAGCCAACCGTTTGGCGGAAGGGCCGGCGGGACGTAACAGCGGCTTCATGATTGACCTGCCCCATGAGCTGAATTCGGAGACTTATGCCGGTGCGGCGGAAGCGGATCTACAACAGATCCGGCTTAACCGGACCGCTATCGACTTTGCCCGCCAGATGGCGGAAGAGTTTGAGATGCCCAAACGGGTATTTGACCCCTGTGGCAAAGTCACCGGGGCTGCCTCGGCCAAAGGCGAACAGCATATCGATAGTTATGTGAACCATCTCGGCAGCCTGGGTGAGCAGTACCGGTTGCTGACGGCGGCCGAGATGAAAGAGCGGACGGGTACCGATTATTATCGCAAGGGGTTGTTTACCCCCGGTGCCGTGATGATCCAGCCGGCGGCCTATATCCGGATGGCGGCGAAGGGGATTTCCGGGCGGGTGTCCATTTATGAGCAAAGCCCGGTACTGGCAATGGAGCTGGGCGACGAGCATGTGCTGACCACGCCGGGGGCCAAAATTCGTGCCCGGAACGTGATCCTGGCGGTCAACGGTCATATCCAGTCGTTCGGCTTTTTTCCCCGTCAGTTGCTGCATGTGTTTACCTATGCTTCCATGACCCGGGCCCTGAGTCCGGCAGAAGTGGCGCGGCTGGGCGGCCAGCCCGACTGGGGCGTACTACCGGCCGATCCCATGGGCACCACGGTGCGCCGGGTCTCGAGCCTGATGGGCAGTGGCGACCGGGTGACGGTACGCAACCGCTTTACCCTGAACCAGTCGATGGAGATATCACAGCGACATATAAAGGAGGTGGCGCGGGCCCATGACAAGTCCTTCGCCACCCGTTTTCCCATGCTGGACGGGGTGCCGATGGAACATCGCTGGGGGGGGCGGCTCTGCCTGTCCTGGAATTCGGTGCCGGCGTTCGGCGAGCTGGAGGATCGGGTCTTTTCCGCTGCCTGCCAGAACGGCCTGGGAACGGTAAAGGGCACCCTTTCCGGGATGATGGCAGCGGAGCTGGCGGTGCGTCGTCAATCGCCGCTGCTGGAAGAGTTTACCCGTTGCGACGCGCCGCGCCGGCTGCCACCCGAGCCCTTTTTGTCGGTGGGCGCAAACCTGACCATGCGCTGGAAAGAATGGCTGGCGGGTATCGAGTTGTGATTGCCGACCGCATCTATTGTTTTGCCGGGCAGGCAGTGAACAGGTTTGAACAAGGAGTATGCCATGAGTATTAACACTGCCGAGTTTCTTAACCCGGTGAATACCCAGACCTGGGAAAATGGTCGTCATCTGGTTCGTTGTGTCAAGGTCATACAGGAAACCCATGATGTCTGCACCTTTACCTTCGGGATGGGGCAGCCGGTGCTGTTTTTCTTCAAGCCGGGTCAGTTTGTGACGCTGGAACTGGAGATTGAGGGTGAGCGGGTCATGCGCTCCTATACCATTTCCAGCTCTCCTTCCATTCCCTACAGTTTTTCGATCACGGTGAAACGGGTGCCCGGGGGCGTGGTATCGAATTGGTTGCATGACAACCTGCAACCCGGCGATCAGCTGGCGGTGCATGGTCCGGTAGGACAGTTCAACTGTCTGGATTACCCGGCCGACAAGGTGCTACTGCTGTCGGGCGGCGTGGGCATTACTCCGGTGATGTCGATGGCGCGCTGGTGGTTCAACACCGACTCCGAAGTGGACATGGTGTTTGCCCACAGCGCCAGGACGCCCAGAGACATGATCTATGGCCATGAACTGGAATACATGTCGTCACGCATTGACAACTTCCGGCTGCACCTGATCTGCGAACGAATTGACGTAGGCCAGTCATGGAGTGGCTACCGGGGGTATATGGGACGGTCGATGCTGGAGCTGATTGCCCCGGACTTTCTCGAGCGGGAAGTCTTCTGTTGTGGCCCTGCGCCCTACATGAAGGCGGTGCGAAACCTGCTTGAAGACGCCGGTTTCGATATGCGGCATTACCATGAGGAATCGTTCGGCGCGACGCCCGTCGAGGACATCCAACAGGCGGAAGTACACGCGGATGAAGCCGAGGTGCTGGAAGCCGAGCAGGAGCTGCTGGAAACGGTGGCGGTCAGTTTTGCCGATTCAGATGTCAGCATCGATGTGGTGATGGGTACCAACCTCAACGAGGCGGCCCTCGAGGCTGGGGTGAGCATTCCCAAGGCCTGCGGCATGGGGATCTGTGGTGCGTGCCGGGTGAAGGTGAGTTCTGGCAATTACCACATGGAACATAACGGTGGTATTACCGAAGAAGAAATCGATGCCGGCTATGTGCTTTCCTGTTGCACCACGGTGAAGGGGACGATGGCGGTGGAATACTGAGCCGGGCTGACAGCGCCGGCAAGCAAACGCCGGGGTAGCCCCGGCGTTTTTGTCGATGTCAGCCGACCCGTAACGAGCGCTTTCAAGCCTCACAGGCGCGTTCGACCAATACCATTTTGCGGCGCCGCTTGACCGGCCACGACTGGCAGGCGAGGGCGACGAGTACCACCAGGCCGCCCAGCCAGGCCTGCCGGCCGGGTTGCTCTGCCAGCACCAGCCATACCCACAGCGGGCCCAGCAGCATTTCCAGCATCATCAACAGCCCCACTTCCGGTGCCGACAGGTAGCGCGGTCCTTGCGTTATCAGGGCATAGGCCAGGGGCACCACCAGCAGGCCGAGAATGGCCATCCACACTATGTCCTGGGTCGGCAGCGCCAGGGTAGGGGCCTGAAACAGGGCGAACAGGCTCACCAGCAGGCCGGCCGGCACCAGTGCCGGGGTCATGTTGGCGGGGCTGGCGGCTCGCTCTACCACAAACTTGGCGGCCATGCTG
Organism: Oceanisphaera sediminis; assembly: GCF_039539745.1. Taxonomy (NCBI): domain Bacteria; kingdom Pseudomonadati; phylum Pseudomonadota; class Gammaproteobacteria; order Aeromonadales; family Aeromonadaceae; genus Oceanisphaera; species Oceanisphaera sediminis. Next base: position 40,377 of record NZ_BAABDS010000035.1, on the reverse strand, counting down.
GCGGCACAGAGCAGGGCGGTGATATCGCCCAGCAGGTGGCTGCCGTCCCGGCTGCCGGAAAACACCAGTGCCAGTCCGCCCAGACACAGCAATATCGCCAGCCAGGTGCGGCCGGAGACGCTTTCTTTCAGCACAAAACGGCTGAGCAGGGCGCCGATCAGCGGTGCGGCGCTGAGGATGATCAGGGTATTGGCCACGCTGGTCAGCCGTATCGAGATCACGAAGGTGACGGTACAGACTGCATAAAACAGCGCCGAGCCCAGGCCCAGCGAAAGCAGCTTGCGAGTGGGGCGGTAGCTGTGAGCACGAAACAGGCAGACACCGCCGATGCACAGGCTGAGCAGCAGGCCGCGCCAGAACAGTAAAATCCAGGGGTCGGCGCTGATCAGCCGGATCAGCAGGGCGTCCAGGCTCAGCACCGCCACCCCGGCCGCGGTCAGCAGGCTCCCCTTCACGCGATTATCCATTCGTGCTCCCCGTTTTATCTTGTTATTGAGCCCGCATGATACGTCCGCCCTGTGTGAGGCATGACTCCGGCAGCGGCCGGTAGTTACCTTAAAACGACAAGAGGGGATGGACGAAAGCGCAGGCCCGGCACCGGAAATACCGATTTTAACCGGGCCTAGTCATGGAAGGTGGCGAGGCATTCAGCCCCGCTTTTGCTGACGCGCCTGGCTGGGCGAAACGCCGAAAAAATCCTTGAAGCAGTGGCTGAAGTGGGTGGAGCTGACAAAGCCGCAGGCCACGGCGATGCTGGAGATGCTGTCGCTGCTCTGCAACAGCAGGCGGCGGGCATGGGTGATGCGCAGTTCCAGATAATAACGGGACGGCGTGGTTTCGAGGTGATTCTGAAACAGCCGTTCGATGCGCCGGCGCGACAGGCCCACGTAGTCGGCCAGCTCTTCGATGCCGAGCGGCTCTTCGATGTTGCTGCTCATCAGCCGCAGCAGGGAGCGCAGGGCGTCGGGCATGGTGGGGTCGTCTTCCGCCGTTGCCAGCCGGTTTTCGCCGTCGTTGGCCACCCGATCGCTGCTCAGAATTTCGCGGATGGCGCGCACCGTATCGGTGCCGTGCAGCCGCTCGATTAACGCCAGCATCATTTCCAGCGCGCTGTTGGGGCCGGCGCTGGTCAGTATGCGCGCTTCCACCATCATGGTGTGGGTTGACACCTCTACCGAGGGAAAGCGTTCCCGGGCAAAGGCATGGTTGTCCGGGTGCAGGGCGCAACTGAGTCGATCAAGCACGCCGGCGTGGGCCAGGGCCACGGCGCCGTTCCACAGGCCGCCCAGCACTTTTTGCCGTTTGGCCGCCGCCTTCAGTACCTGGCTCAGCGGCCCATGCTCGCTCAGGTTGCAGCGAAAGCCGCCGCACACAATCAGCACATCCAGGGCGTTGTCGCCTTCCAGTACCAGTTGGTCCAGGGTGGCATTGGCCGAAATGTCGATGGCCAGATCGCTGCGCACCGTAGTGGCATTCAGGCCGAAGGTGGTAAAGGTAAACAGCGGCGTGGCCTGCACCAGATTGGCGGTGACCACGGCGTCTACCGCGGCGGTAAAGGCCATCATCGAAAAATGGGGCTGCAGTATAAAGCCGACTCTTATCGGCGCTGTGCCCGCCGGACGCGCCGGCAGAAAGGCGCTGTTGGTATCGCGCAGGCGATGGCTGAAATGACGTTTTTCACTGATTTGCGACATGGTGTTTTTATGCTGGCTTCGGGGTAATGGAAGCGTGTCCGGAATGTTACCGCTTGGAGGTGCATAGTACCCCGCCGGGGTGGGCTTTGCACCTGTAGTACCGTATCAGCGCCGGATCAGGCTCGGTCTGGCTCCATTTTGTGACGGGCATTGATCACAATGTTGTGCTTATGTGAAATGTTGTCGCAAATACGCAGCTTTAGGCCGCAGCCAGTCACCCCTGCCATATTGACCCCCCGTATTATCGCCTTAACGCAAGGCCGCCGTGGTTACACCGGTGGCCATGCCAACAGGGATACATCAGGCACCGGGAGCAGCCCGGGCCGCGCAAGGAGGTCACAAGATGTTCAGCAAAGACACCCGCATTCAGGATATAGACCCGGCTCTGTGGGCCGCCATGGAAGAAGAAGCCGCCCGTCAGGAACAGCATATCGAGCTGATTGCTTCAGAAAACTACACCAGCCCGGCGGTGATGGAAGCCCAGGGGTCGGTACTGACCAACAAATATGCGGAAGGCTACCCGGGCAAGCGTTATTACGGCGGTTGCGAAGCGGTAGACAAGGTTGAAGTGCTGGCCATCGAGCGCGCCAAGGAACTGTTTGGCGCCGACTATGCCAACGTGCAGCCCCATTCCGGCTCTCAGGCCAATGCCGCCGTGTACATGGCGCTGTGCGCCCCCGGCGACACCGTGCTGGGCATGAGCCTGGCCCACGGTGGTCACCTCACTCACGGTGCCAAGGTCAGCTTTTCCGGCAAAATCTACAATGCGGTGCAGTACGGCCTGAACGAGGCCACCGGTGAGGTGGACTACGACCAGGTTGAAGCGCTTGCACTGGAGCACAAGCCGAAGATGATCGTCGCCGGTTTCTCCGCCTATTCCAAGGTCATGGACTGGGCCCGCTTCCGTGCCATCGCCGACAAGGTAGGGGCTTATCTGTTCGTGGACATGGCTCACGTGGCCGGTCTGGTTGCCGCGGGCCAGTACCCCAACCCGGTACCTCATGCCCATGTGGTCACCACCACCACCCACAAGACACTGCGCGGCCCCCGTGGCGGCCTGATCCTGGCCAAGGGTAATCCGGACCTGGAGAAGAAGCTGAACGCCGCCGTGTTCCCCGGTGGTCAGGGTGGCCCGCAGATGCACGCCATCGCCGGCAAGGCCGTGGCCTTTGCCGAGGCGCTGAAGCCCGAATTTACCGAATATCAGAAAGCCGTGGTGGAAAACGCCCGCGCCATGGTGGAGGTGTTTCAGAGCCGCGGTTTCGATGTGGTATCCAACGGCACCGACAACCACCTGTTCCTGCTCGACCTGTCCGCCAAGGGCATTACCGGCAAGGATGCAGACCGGGTACTGGGTGATGCCTGCATCACCGTGAACAAGAACGCCGTGCCCAACGACCCCCAGTCACCCTTTGTGACCTCGGGCCTGCGCATCGGCACCCCGGCGGTGACCACCCGCGGCTTCAAGGTTGAGCATTGCCGTCAGCTGGCCGGCTGGATCTGCGACATTCTGGAGCATATGGACGACCCGGAAGTGATTGTGTCGGTGAAGGACCAGGTCGCCAGCCTGTGCAGCTACTTCCCGGTATATCGCTAACTTCTTAATTAAAGGCAGGTTGCTCCGTGGCCTGACAGCCGATTGGAGCAGTCCTCGAAGCCGACCGTGACATGCCAGGGATGGCATGTCCGAGCCCCCAGGGAGGGGTTTACGGCGAGTCGGCGTGAGGATGCTTCAATCGGCGCACGCACCGGCTACAGAATTCAAACTGACAGGTGAGACTATGAAAAAATATTCAGGATTCGGGCTCCTCAAACATGCCCTGACCCACCACGAAAACTGGCAGCGCGTGTGGCACAACCCCACGCCCAAGGCCGAAGGATACGACGTCATCATCGTCGGCGGCGGCGGCCATGGTCTGGCCACGGCCTACTACCTGGCCAAAGAGCACGGCATTACCAACGTGGCGGTGATCGAAAAGGGTTACCTGGGTGGCGGCAACACCGCCCGTAACACCACTATCGTACGTTCCAACTACCTGTGGGACGAAGCCGCTCACCTGTATGAGCATTCCATGAAACTGTGGGAAGGGCTGGCGCAGGATCTGAACTACAACCTGATGTTCAGCCAGCGTGGCGTGCTCAACCTGGGCCACACCCTGCAGGACATGCGCGACATCGAGCGCCGGGTCAACGCCAACCGCCTGAACGGCATCGACGGCGAAGTGCTCAATGCCAAGCAGGTGCAGGATCTGGTGCCGATTCTCGACTGCTCCACCAATGCCCGTTATCCGGTGTTGGGTGCCTCCTGGCAGCCGCGCGGCGGCACCGCCCGTCACGACGCCGTGGCCTGGGGCTTTGCCCGCGCCGCCGACGCCATGGGTGTACACCTGATCCAGCAGACCGAAGTGACCGGCATTCGCCGTGAAAACGGCGCCGTCACCGGGGTGGAAACCACTCGCGGCTTTATCTCTGCGCCCAAGGTGGCCTGTGTCACCGCCGGTAACTCGGGTGTGATGGCCAACATGGTCGGCATGAAGCTGCCGCTGGAGTCGCATCCGCTGCAGGCCATGGTGTCCGAGCCGGTCAAGCCGATTCTCGACACAGTAGTGATGTCCAACCATGTGCACGGCTATGTGTCCCAGTCCGACAAGGGCGATCTGGTTATCGGCGCGGGTATCGACAGCTACCTGGGTTACGGTCAGCGCGGCTCCTTCCCGGTGGTGGAAGAAACCATGGCGGCCATTGTGGAAATGTTCCCCATCTTCAGCCGGGTGCGCCTCAACCGTACCTGGGGCGGCGTTGTCGACACCTGTCCCGATGCCTGTCCGATTATTTCCAAGACCCATATCAAGGGCCTGTATTTCAATTGTGGCTGGGGCACCGGCGGCTTCAAGGCCACCCCGGGCTCGGGTAACGTATTTGCCCACACCATTGCCAAGGATGAGCCGCATCCCCTGGCCAAGGCATTTAATGTCGACCGTTTCACCAGCGGCCATCTGATTGACGAGCACGGCGCAGCCGGCGTAGCCCACTGAGGAGATAGAGATGTTCAGTATTTATTGTCCGCATTGCGGCGAACACCGGGAAGAAGACGAGTTTCACTACGGCGGCGAGGCACACATTGCCCGCCCGGCAGACCCCAATGCGCTCAGCGACGAAGAATGGGCCCAGTACCTGTTCATGCGCAAGAACCCGCGTGGTCTGCACCACGAGATGTGGTATCACGCCGCGGGTTGCCGCAAGTTCTTCAATGCGTCCCGGCACACCGTGACCTATGAAATTCAGGAAACCTATAAGGTGGGCGAACAGCCCCAGCAAGGAGGCCAGTCATGAGCCAGCAACATCGTCTTCAGGGCAAGGGTCGGGTAGACCACAGCAAGCCGCTCAGCTTTATCTTTAACGGCAAGACCTATCAGGGTTTGTCTGGCGACACCATTGCCTCGGCACTGCTGGCCAACGGGGTCGACGTGGTCGGCCGTTCGTTCAAGTATTCCCGTCCGCGCGGCATCATGGCCGCCGGTGCCGAAGAGCCGAACTGCATCCTGCAGGTAGGCAGCAGCGAAGCCACCATGATCCCCAACATTCGCGGTACCCAGGCCGAGCTGTACGACGGCCTCACCGCCGCCAGCACCAACGGCTGGCCGAATGTAGATAAAGACATCATGGGTGTGATGGGCAAGCTCGGCGGCAGCATGATGCCCCCCGGCTTCTACTACAAGACCTTCATGTATCCCCAGTCCATGTGGCCGAAGTACGAACATCTGATCCGCAAGGCCGCCGGCCTGGGCCGGGTGCCGAAAGACAAGGATCCCGACACCTACGACAAGCTCAACCATCACTGTGACGTGCTGGTAGTGGGCGGTGGCGCGGCCGGTCTGGCGGCGGCACTGGCGGCGGGTCGCCGTGGCGCCCGGGTGATTCTGGTGGATGAACAAAACGAATTTGGCGGCCATTTGCTGCACAGCACCCAGCCGATCAACGGCCAGGCGCCGACCCAGTGGGTGGCCAACGCGGTCAAGGAGTTGCAGGGCCTGCCCGACGTCACCCTGCTGCCGCGCAGCACCGCCGCCGGTTATTACGATCACAACTTCGTGACTGTGTTGGAGCGCCGCACCGATCATCTGGGCGAGCGCATCTCCGGCAAGACCCGTCAGCGTCTGCACCGCATTCGTGCCAAGCGCGTGGTGCTGGCCACCGGTGCTCATGAACGCCCGCTGGTATATGGCAACAACGATCTGCCCGGCAACTTCGTGGCCAGTGCGCTGTCTACCTACGTCAACCGTTATGGTGTGGCCCCGGGCAACAACCTGGTGCTGATGACCTGTAACGATTATGGCTATCAGGCCGCGCTGGACTGGCTGGATGCCGGCCGCAAGCTGGCGGCGGTCGTCGACAGCCGTCATCGTCCCGACGGTGCCCGTTACAAGGCGCTGAAGGCGCGCGGCGTCAAGATTTATACCGGCCACGGACTGATTGAAGCCCTTGGCAAGAAGCGGGTAACCGGCGCCAAGGTGGCGGCCCTGTCCAGCGATGGCAGCCAGGTGACCGGGGCGGCCGAGACGCTTGCCTGCGACATCATTGCCAGCTCCGGTGGCTGGAGCCCGGTGGTGCACCTGACCGCCCATACCGGCTCTCGCCCGGTATGGAACGACGACATCATCGGTTTTGTGCCCGGTGAGTCTGTACAAAAGCAGCTGCTGGCCGGCGGTATGCACGGTACCTATGCCCTGTCTGCGGTATTGGCCGAAGGCCTGAGCGCCGGTCGTGATGCCGCCGATGCCACCGGGTACGGCGACATTTCCGCCCAGGTTCAGGATGCCGAGATCAAGACCGAAGATCCCCGTGAAGACGCGGCCCAGGCCCTGTTTTTGGTGCCGCACAACAAGCCGGTGAGCCGTGCGCCCAAGCAGTTTGTGGATTATCAGAACGATGTAACCGCCGCCGGTATCGAGCTGGCCGTGCGCGAGGGCTTCGAGTCCATCGAGCACATCAAGCGTTACACCGCCATGGGCTTTGGTACCGATCAGGGCAAGCTGGGTAACATCAACGGCATGGCCATTGCCGCCCGCGCCATGAACAAGAGCATTCCCGAAACCGGCACCACCGTGTTTCGTCCCAACTACACCCCGGTCACCATGGGTGCCCTGGCCGGTCGCGACGCACACCACCTGTTCGACCCGGCGCGCTTTACCGCCATGCATGCCTGGCATGTGCAGCAGGGTGCCGAGTTTGAAGACGTGGGTCAGTGGAAGCGTCCCTGGTTTTTCCCCAAATCGGGTGAAGACATGCACCAGGCGGTGAACCGCGAATGTCTGGCGGTACGCAACAGCGTGGGCATTCTGGATGCCTCTACCCTGGGCAAAATCGACATTCAGGGCGCCGATGCCCGCGAGTTTCTGGCGCGCATCTACACCAACGCCTGGGCCAAGCTGAGCCCCGGTAACTGCCGCTACGGCCTGATGTGTAAAGAAGATGGCATGGTGTTTGACGATGGTGTCACCGCCTGCATCAACGACCAGCACTTTGTGATGACCACCACCACCGGCGGCGCCGCGGGCGTACTGCAGTGGCTGGAGTTGTGGCACCAGACCGAATGGCCGGAGCTGGAGGTGTATTTCTCCTCGGTCACCGATCACTGGTCCACCATGACCGTTACCGGTCCCAACAGCCGCAAGGTGCTGGAAAAGATCTGTGAAAACGTGGATCTGTCTGCCGATGCCTTCCCCTTCATGGGCTGGCGCGACGCCACGGTAGCCGGGGTCAAGGCGCGGATCTTCCGCATCTCCTTTACCGGTGAGTTGAGCTTCGAGATCAACGTACAGGCGAACTACGGCCTGCATACCTGGGAAGCGGTGATGGAAGCGGGTGCCGAGTTCAACATTACGCCGTATGGCACTGAAACCATGCACGTGCTGCGGGCAGAGAAGGGCTTCATCATCGTCGGGCAAGACACTGATGGCTCTGTGACCCCCTTCGACCTGAACATGGGCTGGTGTGTGGGCAAGACCAAGCCGTTCCCGTTTGTTGGCCAGCGTTCCTGGAGTCGCTCCGACACCGCGCGCACCGATCGCAAGCAATTGGTGGGCCTGAAGTGCAAGGAAGCGAAAACCGTGATTCCGGAAGGCGCGCAAATCGTGCTGGACCCGAACCATCCGGTGCCGGTACCCATGGTCGGCCATGTGTCGAGCAGCTACTACAGTGCCAACCTGGGCCACAACATCGCCATGGGCGTGGTCAAGGACGGTCTGAATCGCATGGGCGAAACCGTGTATTGCCCGCTGGCCGATGGCCGGGTGCTGGAAGCCGAAATTACCAGCCCGATTTTCTATGATCCCAAAGGAGAGCGTCAGCATGTCTAACAACACCGCCAAACTGGCCGAAACTCAAACTGACGTGCGGGTGGAATCCCCGCTGTATCACGCCAACCTGGACGCGCTGGCCAAAAAAGACCAGCAGGGCGAAGTGGTGTTGCGCGAGAAGGCACATCTGGGCCACCTGGTGTTGCGCGGCAACGTCGGCAACGATTTGTTCGCCAAAACCGTAGAGAAGGTACTGGGGGTGGCACTGCCCACCACCGCCTGCAGCTCGGTAGAAAACGAGCAGGTACTGGTGCAATGGCTGGCGCCGGACGAGTGGCTGATCATCACCGAAGGCGGACGTGAGGGGCCGTTGGAAACCCAGCTGCGCGAGCACCTTTCCGGCCACTATTCGCTGGTGGACGTGAGCGGCGGCCAGACGGTACTGGCGTTGTCCGGCCCCAAGGCCGAGCTGGTGATTCGCAAGTCCTGTCATTACGACGTGCACATGTCCAACCTGCCAACCGGCAAATGCGTGGGCACCACCTTTGCCAAGAGCGCGGTGCTGCTGCGCCGCACCGGCGCCGACAGCTTCGAGCTGGTGATTCGTCGCAGCTTCGCCGACTATCTGTGGATGTGGCTGCAGGACGCCAGCCGCGAATACGGCCTGGTCATCGAGAAGTAAGAGAACCGAGCGGCTTCATCATGTGTCACCCCCGCGAAGGCGGGGGTCCATGAGCCGATGTATCACTCGGTTGGTCACCCTCGCGAAGGCGGGGGTCCATGAGCCGATGTATCACTCGGTTGGTCACCCTCGCGAAGGCGGGGGTCCATGAGCCGATGTATCGCTCGGTTGGTCACCCTCGCGAAGGCGGGGGTCCATGAGCCGGTGCATCGCTCGGTTGGTCACCCTCGCGAAGGCGGGGGTCCATGATCATTGATACCGATATTGAGTTAGTACGGCGAATATTCAGCAGGAGGCTGTCGCATGACACAACAGGATACTTTGATTTTAACCGCCAGCTGTAACAGCCGCCTGGGCACCGTGGACGCGGTAACCGGCTATCTGCGCGAGCAGCGCTGCTACGTGGCGGACATGCAGACCTTTGATGACGCCCGTGCCGGCCACTTTTTTATTCGTGCCGAGTTTCGCAAGCCCGATAGCGGGGAGTTCGATGAAGCGGCGTTTCGCGACGGTTTTGCACCCCGGGCCGACGAGTTCGGCATGCAGTGGGAGCTGACCGAGCGCAGCCGCAAGCCCAACGTGGTGATCATGGTGTCCAAGTTCGATCACTGCCTCAACGACTTGCTGTACCGCTATCGCACCGGTCAGCTGGCCATCGAGATCCCGGCGATTATTTCCAATCATCCGGATCTGCAGCGGCTGGCCGACTGGCACCATATTCCCTATTACCACCTGCCGGTAACCGCCGAGACCAAGGCCGAACAAGAGGCCAAGATCTGGCAAATCGTGCAGGAATCACAGGCGGATCTGGTGGTGCTGGCGCGCTACATGCAGGTGCTGAGCCCGCAGTTGTGTAATCAGCTGGCGGGGTGGGCCATCAATATTCATCACTCCTTGCTGCCCGGTTTCAAGGGCGCCCAGCCTTACCACCAGGCTTATGCCAAGGGGGTGAAGCTGGTGGGGGCCACGGCTCATTACATCAATAACGAACTGGATGAAGGCCCCATCATTACCCAGGGCATTCAGACGGTGGATCACAGTCATTACCCGGAAGACCTGGTCGCCAAGGGGCGCGATGTGGAATGCATCACCCTGGCCAAAGCCATTCAGTATCACATCGAAAAACGGGTGTTCATGTACCAGGGCAAAACGGTGGTACTGGGCAGCTGAACCTCGTTCGATGTATTCCCGGCAGGGAGCGTGCCGCAGCCGCGGTGCGCCCCCTGCATAGCAAACAGGCCTGTTCGACAAGTCTGTTAAAGTAAAAAAGTCATGACAAGGAGATATCATGTCTAACAAGATCACGGTTCTGCGCGATACCCAGCCCGACGTATTGCTGGATGCCACCCAGTGGGAAAAGCTGTCGGGTGACCCGCACACCGTTAACCTGAACGCTTACCAGTCGGAAGACGGCAGCAAGCTGATGGGCACCTGGATCTGTACTCCCGGCAAGTGGGCGGTGAACTACACCAAGTGGGAATATTGCGACTTCCGTGAAGGCTACTGCATTCTCACCCCCGAAGGCGGTGAGCCCATTCACCTGAAAGCCGGCGACATCTTCGTGGTCGAGCCCGGCTTCCAGGGCACCTGGGAAGTGGTAGAAACCGTTCGCAAGTACTTCGTGTTTGCCTAAACCGGGTATTTGTCTGAGGTGAAGGCTGCAATGACAGCCTGACTCGAGAAGTGACTATCGGCCTGCGCCCTGCGCAGGCCGATTTTGTTTTTATGGCACTATTTGATTTGCGGTGACACTCCGGGCAAAGGGCCCGCTCCGCCGACTCGCCGTAAACCCATCCATGGGGGCTCCGCCGCGCCTTCCCTGGCGCGGCCGGGAAATGCTCCTGCCGTCCAGGCATTCCCGCCATCCATGGCGGTCAGATGGTCGGCTGAGCAGATTCCTTTGCCCTCCCTGACGCTTTGCATCGTCTGCTCATAGCTCCCGGTAGATACCACTTTAGTCGGCAGGCCGTGTGCAACACGGCAAAAACAACCCAAAGCCGTTCGTCAGGTGGAAGGCGGAATCAAAGCATCGACACACCTTCGATTTCTATCACCGAACTGGCATCGGCTCGATCGATGATTTTAATCAAGGCAGATTGAATTACCTCGTTTTCCCTGACATCCGTTTCACTGGCAAACCGTTCTTCCTGAACCTGTGCCCCTTCTTCCTGGGTAAAGCGAATGGCGACTTCCGTTGCACAATCAGCACTGTGTCCAAAATATTCCAGGGTAATCTGCGGGTAGCCTTTAAAGCCTTTCTTGACCTGTTTTGCGATTCGTTTTTTAGCTTTATCTACATTCATACAAAATCCTTGTAACTGCTGCCACTAAAATGAACCGATAAGTCTGAGAGCGTTGCTGATCATGCCGTTCCCGGTGAGCGGCAGACTCTCTGTGTTCGTTCATTGAACGCCAACCATGGGCCGAAGGCAAGGGCTGGCTTCTACGGTACGAGCGAGCGCTGTTCCGTCAGCGGAAGCTGATACGACACAGGAGTGGTCTATTATGGTGACGATCGGCATGGTTACAGGGAGCATAAGTCGTATCGCAACATGATGAGCATAAATGGGCTGGTGGTAAATCGGGTTTTGGAGAAACAGGAGGTAGCTTTATGAAAAACGTACTGGTATTGATGACCCTGTCAGCAAGTTTATTGTTCATTTCTTCGCATGCTGTTGCTGATAAAACCATTTTGGCTGGAGGATGTTTCTGGTGTATGGAGTCAGATTTTGAAAAGCTTGAAGGTGTCACCGATGTTATCTCAGGGTTTACAGGCGGAGTTTTAAAAGATCCTACCTACAACGGTAACCATGAAGGTCATTATGAAGCCGTTGAAATAACCTATGACCCTGACAAGGTGAGTTACAAAGAGTTGTTGGATTATTACTGGGTTAATATAGATCCCTTTGATGATAAGGGGCAGTTCTGTGATAAAGGCTCCAGCTATTTAAGTGCAATTTTTGTAGCCAGCGAAGAAGAAAGGGAAATTGCCGAACAGACGAAAGCCGATGTTGAAAAGAAGTTTCCTGACAAAAAAGTTGTGACGCCAATTTTAAATTCATCGGTTTTCTACCCCATTAAAGGTGATGAAATTTATCATCAAGACTTTTACAAGAAAAGTCCCATTCGCTATAAGGTTTATCGTTGGAACTGTGGTCGTGACGCACGGCTAAAAGAGCTTTGGGGAGATAAAGCAACGCATTGATAACAAGCACGACTCATCAAGCGCCTGCCGAGTGAAGCGGCGACCACGGCAAGCCTAGGATGTTTTGGGTTGTTTCTGCAGATAATGCCGGAGTTCACGGGAGGACAAAGGGCCAGCTCCGCCGACTCGCCGTAAATCCATCCGTGGAGGCTCAGCCGCGCCATCCGTGGCGCGGATGGTCGGCCGAGCAGATCCCTTTGTCCTCTACCGGCCGCTCTCTTGGCGATGTGCCCTTGCTATGCTGACAACAGCAGGTGAAGCAGGGGGGAAAGAATGAGCGGATTATGGTTGCTGATGGCGTTAATGCTGACGAGTACGCCTCTGCCGGATTCGGGGCCGCTGCAAGAGGCGCTGGCAAGATTTGAACGGCTCGAGGGCTACCGGCTGGCGCTGCGCAGCGAAGGGCCGGGCGGCAATCAGCAATTGCTTTATGCCTACCGCAAGCCCGGCCTGGTGCGAATGGATGTGCAGTCCCCCTATGCGGGGGCGGTGCTGATTTATCGCCCCGTAAGCCAGGAGGTTCGGCTCTGGCCCTTTGGCCTGAGCTGGCCGTCGGTGGCGCTTAGCCCCGAGCACCCGCTGGTCACCAGTTCGCGGGGCCACCGGGTCGACCAGTCCGATGTGGGGGTGCTGCTGCGCCGGGTGTTACAGCTGCAGCAGGCGGGAGAGTTGGTGGTGCAGGAGTTGGTCACCTTTCGCGGCCGGGCGGTGTGGCATCTGGTGATAACGGGGCCGGCGGGGCCGAATGGAGTGGCACGTTACGAGCTGTGGCTCGATCAGTCGTCGCTGTTTCCGCTCAAGGTGATCGGCAGCGATGACAGGGGCAACCGGCTGGAAACCGTCTGGCTGGAGCAGATTGAGCTCGATCCCGTCTTTACCGACAACTTCTTCACACCCTGAGAGGGAGTGGCGCCATGACACACTATGACCTGATCACCTGCTGGCAGATGGCGGCACCCATCGAGCATGTGTATCGGGCCATCAGTCAGCCGTTGTTGTGGCCGCGCTGGTGGCCCGGCCGCTGTTACTTCTTGTGCTTGCCGATGCCGTAGTCCTTGAGCTTGTTGGCGATGGCGGTGTGGGAGATGTTGAGCCGCTTGGCCAGCTGACGGGTAGAAGGATACTCCGGATAAAGCCGCTCCAGCAGCATGCGCTCGAACCCTTTGACTGCATCGTCCAGCGAGCCTTCGCACAGGGTGTCCAGCCCCTGCAGGCTGTTTTGTTCCGGCAGGGCCAGCTCGGTCAGGCTCAGTTCGTCCCCTTCCAGCAGGCTGATGGCCCGATACAGGCTGTGGCGCAGCTGGCGCACGTTGCCCGGCCAGGGGTAATGCTGCAGGTACTCGCTCAAACTGGCGGCCAGCCGGGGGCGGGGGCGTTCCAGCTCGGCGGCGAAGCGAATGCAGAAGTGCTGGGCCAGCGGCAGTATGTCTTTCTGCCGTTCGCGCAGCGGCGGAATGCGCAGGTTGAGCACGTTGAGCCGATAGAACAGATCCTGCCGAAACTGGCCGCCCTGCACCAGGGTGGCCAGATCCTGCTGGGTGGTGCAAATCACCCGAATATCCACCTTGACCTCCTGTTCGTCGCCAAGGCGACGAAACACGCCGTCCTGCAGCACCCGCAGCAGCTTCATCTGCATCAGTGGTGACATCTCGCCGATTTCATCCAGCGCCAGGGTGCCGCCGTTGGCCTGATCCAGCACGCCGCGTTTGCCCTGAGTGTTGTTGCCAAAGGCGCCGGGGGCGTAGCCGAACAGCTCGTTTTCGGCGGCGTCGTCGGGGATGGCGGCGCAGTTGAGCAGAATAAAGGGGCCTTCACCGCGCAGGCTGGCCTGATGGCAGGCGCGGGCCAGCAGCTCCTTGCCGGTGCCGGTTTCGCCCTGAATCAACAGCGGGGCGTCCAGGGTGGCGAGCCGGCGCGCTTCGCGCAGCAGCTTGTCCATCGCCGGGCTCTGGGCGATAAAGCCGTCGAAGTGGCCGCTGTCGCGGCTGCGCATCACCTTGAAGTGCTGGCCGATGCGATAGGCGGATTTAAACACCACCACGGCGCCGGCCAGGCTTTGTTCGCCAGACTCTTCGGTGACCCAGATGGGCAAAAAATCGGCCAGGTAGGGTTCGCCGTCCAGGGTGACTTTTTCGCTCAGCGGCTGGGGCGAGGCCTGCTCCAGCCAGCGCGCCACATGCACGCCTTTCAGTAACGGGCCCATGGGTTGCTGCACCAGCTGCTGCGGGCTTTGGTTCAGCAGGGCGCAGGCAGCATCGTTGGCCAGGGTGATCTGGCCCTGGGTGTCGAGCGCCACCACCGCATCGGGCAGCGCCTTGAGCAGCGCCATAATGGCGTTGTGCTCTTGCTCCGAGGGCATGCAGGCGATGGTTTTAACATCAAACACCCCGGGAATGCGACGAATGGCCGGCATCAGGTGCTGCAGGGCGGCAAAGTCGAGGGTGGGGAAGTTGAGATAAATGATGCCGCTGATATCGATTTCGATACCGCGCAAATCAATCTGGTGTGCCACCAGTATGTCCAGCAGTTCCCGGGTGAGCCCCAGGCGGTCTTCACAGGTTACTTTTAAGCGCATGGTAATGTCTTAAACCTCATAGAGGTGTAAATAATACCTTACACCCGCCGGCGATACGAGCCTGCACCGGGATGACCTGTGCCACAGTCTGCAAAAAAGTCGTTATTTTCGGTCACAAACGGTTTACGACGGGGGCCGGCTCATACATCCTTAGCGCCGTCATCCGGCCCGCTGCCGGGAAGATAACAAACAGTCTATTCAGTAAAGCTAATTTTCAGGTGAAGTAATGAGCGAAGTGGTTTTCAGAACGGTTAAATCGTCGCAGGTGATCCTCAAGGAACTGATGGTGCCTTCTTATGCCAATTTCGGCGGCAAGGTGCACGGTGGCATCATTTTGTCGTTAATGGACAAAATCGCCTATACCTGCGCAGCCACTCATGCTCAGGGCTATTGTGTCACCGCCTCGGTCGACTCGGTGGACTTCGTCAACCCGGTGGAAGTGGGCGAGCTGCTTACCCTGTATGCGTCGGTCAACTACGTGGGTAAGAGCTCGATGGAAGTGGGCATCAAGGTGGTGTCGGAAGACTTCAAACAAGGCATCGTCAAGCACACCAATACCTCCTACTTCACCATGGTGGCGCTGGATGAAGAAACCCGCAAGCCCACCCCGGTGGCCGGTTTGCAGCTGGAAGACGAAGAAGAAATGCGCCGGTTCGTGATGGGCAAACTGCGCAAGAAACTGCGCCGCGCGCACCAGAAGGAAATTAACGATATTCGCCAGGCGCTGGACCAGGATTTGAGCCAGGCGATGACCGAACTGGAAGGTGAAAACTGCTTGCTGCCCCGGGGTTAAGCGTTTGCCGTTATGACCCGATACGAGCAGCTGGCCCAACAGCTGCGTGAGCAGATCCGTACCGGGGTCTGGCAAGAGGGCGACAAGTTGCCCTCGCTGCGCGAAACGGTACGGCGTTCGGGACTGAGCCTGATGACGGTGCTCAGTGCCTATCAACTGCTTGAAAGCCAGGGCTGGGTGCGCTCCCGTCCCCAGTCCGGCTATTTTGTCGCCCCCGCCCGGGAGGCGACCCGATATTCCTTCCCGCAACAGCCGCTGCAGCCGGCAGAAACGGTAGACATCAACGCCTTTATCTTCAGCGTGTTGCAGGCCGGTAACAATCCCGACTGCGTGGCGCTGGGCTCTGCCTTTCCCGATCCGTCGCTGTTTCCCCAGCATCAGTTGTCCCGCGCTCTGATCCGGGTGGCCCGCCAGATGCACGCCGACGTTACCGGCGTGACGCTGCCGCCGGGCTGTGCCGATTTACGCCGCAGCATCGCCCAGCGTTATGCCGCCCGGGGCATGGAGATTTCGCCCGACGAAATCGTGATCACCTCGGGCGCACTGGAGGCGCTCAACCTCAGCCTGCAGGCCCTGACCCAACCCGGCGACTGGGTGGTGGTGGAATCACCGGCGTTTTACGGTGCCCTGCAGGCGATAGAGCGGCATCATCTCAAGGCGGTGGCGGTGGCCACGGACCCGCAGCAGGGCATGGATCTGGATGCGCTGGCTCAGGCGTTGCAGCAGTATCCGGTCAAGGCCTGCTGGCTGATGAGCCATTGCCAGAACCCCTTGGGCGGCACCATGCCGAATGCCAACAAGCAGCGGCTGCTGGCGCTGCTGGCCGAGCACCAGATCAGCCTGATTGAAGACGACGTTTACGGCGAGCTGTATGCGGGGCTGACGCCACCCCGACCGGCCAAGGCCTGGGACACGCAAGGGCGGGTGCTGCATTGTGGTTCCTTTTCCAAGACGCTGGCCACCGGCTTTCGCATCGGCTGGGTGGCGGCGGGGCAGCAGGCCGAGGCCATTCAGCGGCTGCAGCTGATGAGCACGCTGTCGACCAGTGCGCCCATGCAGCTGGCGCTGGCCGATTACCTGTCTTCGCACCGTTACGACAAGCACCTGCATACCCTGCGCCGCACCCTGGAACAGCGCAAACACATTTTTTACCGGGCCATCCAGCGGGAGTTTCCCGCCTCAATACGAGTGTATTACGCCGAAGGCAGCTACTTTCTGTGGCTGGAATTGCCGCCGCATTGCTGTGCCACCCGTTTGTACCGGCGAGCGCTCAAGGCGGGCATCACCATAGCACCGGGGCGCATGTTTGCCGCCGGCGAGCAGTACCGGCACTGCTTTCGGCTCAATGCCTCGCTGCCCTGGAATGCCCGCAGCGAAGCGGCCATCAAGCAGTTGGCGGCCTTGATTGCCGAGCAACTTGCCTTGCGCTGACCGGCTGGCAGCGACGGCACTGTTATAGTGTTTGGCGCAATAAATCACACTGTTATAGTCGAATTCATCACAACTGTTTATGTTGCCGCCTGGACGGCCATGCTCTACTGCGCGGGTCGTCGCAGGGGGTACCGGCCGGTACGCGCCTGCCTTTGTCATAACCAGCAGTGTGAGCCTTATGGAAAACCCTTCTTCCCGGATTGACGTTGTTAATATTTGTACCGAGCCCAGACCCATCGATCAGGGTCATGTCTATGTGCGTGCCCAGTCGGGTCGCTGGCAGCGGCTGCGCCGGCTGATTGGCTGGGGCCTGATGCTGTTGTTTCTGGTGGGGCCCTGGCTGCGCTGGAACGGCCAACAGGCACTGCTGCTGGATTTGGAGCAGCAGCGTTTTCATCTGTTCGGGATCACCATCTGGCCGCAGGATCTGACCCTGCTGGCGCTGTTTCTGATGGTGGCCGCCTTTGGCCTCTTCTTCATTACCGCCTTTCTGGGGCGGGTCTGGTGCGGTTATCTCTGCCCGCAAACGGTGTGGACCTTCTGGTTTATCTGGATAGAAGAAAAGCTGGAAGGCAGCGCCAACAAGCGCCGTCAGCTGAACAAGGCGCCCTGGAGCCTGAACAAGCTGGTGCGCAAGGGCGGCAAGCACCTGCTGTGGTGGCTGGCCTCGCTGTTGAGCGGCTTTACCTTTATCGCCTATTTTATACCGGCCACCGAGCTGGGGGCCGGCCTGCTGCAGTGGTCTGCCGGGGCATTGCCGACCTTTTGGGTGGCCTTCTTCGCCCTTTGTACCTACCTCAACGCGGGCTGGATGCGGGCTATCATGTGTACTCACATGTGCCCTTATTCCCGTTTTCAGTCGGCGATGTTCGACCGGGATACCTACAGCATCGCTTACGACGCCACCCGGGGTGAACGTCGCGGGCCGCGCTCGCGCAAGGCCGATGTGGCCAGCCTGAAACTGGGCGATTGCATCGACTGCAAGCTGTGTGTGCAGGTGTGCCCCACCGGCATCGATATTCGCGATGGTCTGCAGTACGAGTGCATCAACTGCGGCGCCTGTGCCGATGCCTGCGACCAGACCATGAACCAGATGGGCTACGCCCCCGGCCTGATCCGCTATGCCAGCGAAAGCCAATTGGCCGGCGGCAAAACCCGGCTCTGGCGGCCCAAGCTGGTGGGCTATGGCGCCATGTTGTTGTTGATGCTGGCGACACTGGTCTATGCCGCCGCCACCCGGGTGCCGATGGCACTGGATGTGCAGCGGGATCGCAATCAGCTGTTTCGGGAAACCCCGGAAGGCTGGGTGGAAAACACCTATACCTTAAAGCTGTCGAACCGGACCCAGCAGCCTCAACAATATCGGGTACGGGTGGAAGGGCTGGACGGGGCCACCTGGCGAGGAGCAGACCAGGTGTGGGTACCGGCAGGAGAGAGCGTCAACCTGCCCATCAGCCTGGCCATGGATCCGTACCTGTTGCCCGGCAGCCTACATCCGCTGCGCTTCGTGGCCGGCCATGACGAGACGGCAGTGAGCGCCGAGAGTCAGTTCTTCAGCGCGGGGCGGTAAGGGATAACCCCGTCACTCCCGAGACTTAATCCCGTCACTCCCGCGAAGGCGGGAGTCCACCAGCCGACACGCTGAAATAACGGTATGATGTGATGGTTCAGCGTGTCACGGTCGCCGATACCAATCGTGAGCAGGCCTGTGCCACATGCCCTGGATTCCAGCCTTCGCGGGAATGACCTGCCAGGCATGCGGTGCGGCCAAGGCAAGATGCACTTATCATATTGAAAAAGGGAGTAAACATGATTCACTGGCCGGCCATTATCGAGTCTGGCGACGGGCACGATTATGCCTGGGTGGCGGGCCCGGAAGAGGTTGATGCGCAGCGACCCAGCCTCGGCGATCGGCTGTTCGACAGCCAGGGTTATGCGCACCTTCTGTCGCAGCAAACAGGCGGCGCCCTGTACTGGCAGCCTCTGCTGCGGTTAGTATCGCTGCCTGAGCTCAATGCCGGGCTTAAAGTCTATGCCGCCAGCCTGGGCGTCTGCTGCACCAGCAAACTGGTGGTGCGCACCCCGGCCGAGGCCATAGCACTGGTGGCCTGGCTGGAGCAGCAATAGAAAAGCGATAAGCCGTCAGCGTTAAGCTGTCAGTTAAAGATAAAAACAGTGCCTCCTTTTCTCCGTACAGAGTAGAGGAGGAAACTGCTAACGCCTCACCATTTACCCCTCACGGTTTTTAAAGACCGCTTTATATCAGAGATAAGCCATGACGTTTAATTTACGTTGCTTTGGGTGGCTGCCGCTACTGCTGCTGGTGCAGTCCTGCAGCAGCAATTTTTTGCCATCATCACCCGCTTCAACCCAGGCCACATCGGTTGCCGGAGTACAAGGCATGGCGTCCTATTACGGCGCCCGCCATCATGGGCGCAAAACCGCCAGCGGCGAACCCTTCAACCAGCATGCGCTGACCGCGGCCCATCGCACCCTGCCATTCGGCGCCCGGGTGCGGGTGACCAACCTCAACAACAAAAAATCGGTGGTCGTGCGCATCAACGACCGGGGACCCTACGCCAAGGGGCGCATCATCGACTTGTCTGCCCAGGCGGCGCGAGAGCTCAACATGATACGGGCGGGGGTGGTACCGGTGCGGGTAGAGCGGCTGGAATAGTCAGCACGCTCAATGCCCGGTAAGCCACGGGACGGGGCCAGTCGCCGGCTTGCGTGGGCACGCCCCGGCCTGCGGCCAACAGGCGGGCGGCGTTGATCCAGCCTGCATGACCCACCGCCAGCTGGGGTTGGTTCTCCAGGGTTGCCAGCCACCCTTCTACCCGGGCAAACAGCTGGTGCAGGTTTTCGCCGCCGCCGGGGGCATGGTCGGCAAACCGCTCACACCATGCATCAATCTCGGCCCTGGGAATCTGTTGCCAGGGGCGACCGTCCCAGTGACCGAAGTTCACTTCCGCCAGCGCCGGAGCCAGGTTACAGCGAAAGCCGCGTGCGGCCAGAATGGTGCCCACTCCCCGCGAGCGCTGTAGCGGGCTGACCCAGACCTCTTTTGGCAGCCGGTGACGCCGGGCGAAACCCTGTATCTGATTGGCCAGCCGGCGCAGCTTGCGTTGTTCCACCCCCACATCGGTCTGCCCCAGACAAAGACCGGCGGCATGCAGCGGTTTGGGGTGGCGCCAGATATAAAGCGTCATGGAGTGTCCTTACAACAGCGCGGCCAGGCCGGCGTAAATCGCGATTTCGCTTAGTTGCTGGGTGGCGCCCAGTCCATCGCCGGTGTAGCCGCCGAGGCGGCGCTTCATCAGCCGGCGCATGTAATCGGTGGCCACCAGGGCCATGGCCAGCGGCAGCAGCCAGTGCCACAGGGTCAGCTCGACGTCGGCCATCGGCAGCCAGAGCCACACCAACAGCAGCGACAATAATACCCAGCCGGCACCCATCAGGCCCTGCATCGGGGTCAGTTGCTGGGCCATGGGTTTGGCCTTGGCGTGTTCGATATCACCGCCATAGGGCAGCAAGGCGAGCAGGCTGATGCACATCAGGCGCGAGCCGCTGTGACCCACCACCAGGGCGGCCAGTGCCAGTGAAAGGGGCATGGCCGCCAGCAGGCTGACTTTCAACAACAGTGCCATCACCAGCCCCAGGGTGCCAAAGGTGCCCAGGCGCGAGTCTTTCATGATGGTCAGCGCCCGCTCTTTGGTGAGGCCGCCGCCCAGACCATCGCAGGTATCGGCCAGGCCGTCTTCGTGAAAGGCGCCGGTCAGCTTGATACCGAAGGCGGTGCTGGCCACGGCCGCCACCAGCGGGCTGAACAGCAGGCTGGCCAGCCAGAACATCCCGGCACAGAGCAGCCCTATCAGCAGGCCGACCGCCGGAAAATGACGGCTGCTCTGGTGCAGCCAGTCGGGTTGATAGTCGGCAAGTTGGGGCACCGGCAGCCGGGTAAGAAACTGGGTGGCCACCAGCAACAGCCGTCCTTCGTGGCGCAGTCGTCGGCTCAGAGGGTGGCCCGCCGGGGTAGCGCTTTGCTCATGGGCGTTATGCTGCGACAGGGTCATGGTGCCGCATCGCCATTGGAGGCACTGATACCGGCATCGGCGAAGCTGGCCATTTCATTGAGAAAGGCGCAGGCCGATTGCAACAGCGGGTAGGCGAGCACGGCGCCGCTGCCTTCGCCCAGGCGCATCTGCAGCTTGAGCAGCGGCTTGGCATCCAGCAGGCGCAGCAGATGATCATGGCCGGGCTCGGCGGAGTGATGGGCAAACACCGCATACTGGTGCACGCCCGGCGCCAGCTGATCGGCCACCAGCAGGGCGACCCCGGCGATAAAACCGTCCATCAGCAGAATGCGGCGCTGGCTGGCCGCCTTGATCAGGGCACCGACCATCATGGCGATTTCCAGTCCGCCCAGTGCCGCCAGGGCGGCCAGCGGCGTGGTGGCGGCATCATGACGCTGCAACACCTGCGCCAGTATCTGTTGCTTGTGACGCAAGCCGTCATCGTCCAGCCCGGTGCCCCGGCCGACACAGTCGGCAAGAGGAAGGTCACCCAGGCGGCTCAGCAGCAGGCTGGCGGCGGAGGTATTGCCAATGCCCATTTCTCCCACGATCAGCAGGTTGCCGGGCAGCTGTTCGACCAGTGCCATGCCCTGCTCAATCGCCTCCCGGCACTCGGCCTCGGTCATGGCCGGCTCGCTCAGGGCATCCCGGCTGCCCCGGCGCACCTTGCAATCAAGCAGCGCCGGATGATAGTCAAACTCCGCATCCACGCCTGCGTCCACCACCTGCAGGCCGAGGCCGTGCTGGCGGGCAAAGACGTTGATGGCGGCGCCGCCCTGCAGAAAGTTGTGCACCATCTGGGCGGTCACATCACTGGGGTAGGCCGAGGTGCCGTGGCGGGTCAGGCCATGATCGGCGGCAAACACGCGGATCTGCGGTTGGGTGATGACCGGATGCACACCGCCCTGGATCAGGCCCAACTGCAAGGCGAGGGTTTCGAGCCGACCCAGGGCGCCGAGGGGCTTGGTTTTGTGATCGATCACCTGGCGCAGCTGTCGGCCCAGTTTGGCGTTGGCCAGTGGGGGAATGACAGGCACGATAAGTGCGTCGGGTACAAAAGGATCCTGAGTCATAACGCTCGCCGGTAAAAGGTAAAGCTCGTATGCTATCAGACTATCCGCTCGACCGGGATTCCGGCGCTCAACCTTTTCAGCCAGCAAGGGGAACAGCTTAGATGGACTCACTTTCTCAACTGAGCCTGGGCGCCGCCGTCGGTGTGGCGGTCATGGGCAAGCGGACCGGGGTGGGCAAGGCGGCGCTGATCGGCGCCTTTTTCGGCACCCTGCCGGATCTGGATGTGTTGATCGACTACGGTGATCCCATCAGCAACATGACCTATCACCGCGGCGACAGCCATTCCCTGTTCTACCTCGGTCTGCTGTCGCCGCTGTTTGCCTGGCTGCTCTGTCGGTTGCCCGGCCAGCGAAGGCACTGGAGACGATGGACGCTGACACTCGCACTCATCCTCATCACCCATGTGCTGCTCGACAACATGACAGTGTACGGCACCCAGCTGGCGCGGCCGTTTACCGATTATCCGTTCGGTATCGGCAGCATCTTCATCATGGATCCGCTCTACACACTGCCGTTGCTGCTGGGACTGACGGTGGCCTTGTTCCGGCGTGGCAGCAGGGGGCTTTCGGCCAACCGCCTGGGGGTGGGGCTGAGCACCCTGTATTTGTGCTGGAGCCTGGTGGCCCAGTGGCAGGTGGGGCAAACGGCGGATCGGGTACTGGCAGAGCAGGGGATTGAGGTCGAGCGACGGCTGATCACGCCCACCGCCTTCAATACCCTGCTGTGGCGGGTACTGGTGATAACGCCGGATGGGTATCTTGAAGGCTTTATTTCGCTGCTGGATCGGGAGGAGCCGCAGTTTATTGGTCATCAGCAGGGGCGGGATCTGTACAAGAAGTGGCAGCAGCATCCCCAGGTGGCGCGTCTGGCCTGGTTCAGCAAGGGCTTTTTCAGGATGAGCGAGCGCCGGGGCCAGCTGTTGATAACCGATTTGCGCATGGGCCAGGAGCCCAGTTACACCTTCAGTTTTGTGGTGGCCGAGCGGGGGCCAACGCAGCAGTGGCAGGCGCTGAGTATTCCCCGTCAGCTCGGTGAGCGACCGCCGATGCGGCCGGCGTTCAACTGGCTGTGGCGGCGGGCGCTGGGGGAGCCGTTGCCGCCGCTGCACCGTTGGCTGGACGACTCGCATCATCATGCCGGGCCTGTGTCGGCTCCTGCTCGTTAAGCTCGGCGGCCTCGGCCAGTTGCGTGTGGCAGCCGCTTCGGCTGCCCGGTTGCAGGTAGGGGCGCAATATCGGCTCCATGCCCTTGAGCACCTGCACCGGCAGCGCCGAGGTAAAGTTGAATTGGTCCGATGCCTGCCCCGGTACGTAGGCGGTGAGGGTGCCGAAGTGGCGCTCGCCGAGAAAGAATACGAAGGTGGCGGTGCGGTTGCGGGCCAGAGATTTGATCACCTGACCGTAACGGGTGACGGTTTCGATACGGTTGTCGCCGGTGCCGGTTTTGCCACCCATTACCAGCGGGCTGCCGTCCGGCAGGGTAAAGCTGCCCTGCAGGCGGCGTGCGGTTCCGCTTTCCACCACCTGTGACAGGGCGTCGCGCAGCACCAGGGCCACTTCTTTGGCCATCACCCGCTGGGCTTGCTGTGGCTGGCGCGCCAGCCGGGTTTCATAGGGGGTGTCGACCGCAAACTGCAGCCTGTCCAGACGCCGGGTGGGCAGGCGTACGCCCTCATTCAGAATAATGCCCACCAGCTCCGCCAGGGCGGCGGGTTTGTCGCCCGAACTGCCGATGGCGGTGGCCAGTGACGGCACCAGATGATCGAACGGAAACCCCAGCCGCTGCCAGCGCTGATGAATATCGCTGAACGCCTCGACTTCCAGCATGGTACGGATGCGGCTGTCGCGGGCGCTGCGATGGCGGGTCTTGAACAGCCAGCCATACACCTGCTGGCGTTGCTCCTTGCTGGCGTCGGCGGCATCGGCAAAGCCGGCGTCGGGCATCTGCTGCAAATAGCCGAGCAGCCACAGCTCCAGCGGATGCACCCGGGCGAGGTAACCCTGATCCGGCAGACTATAGGCGCCGGGGCCATAACGGGTATACAGCTGGTTCAGGCGTTTGTCGCTCAGGCTTGTGGTGGGCAGCCGTTGTTGCAGAAAGGCGGCAAAGGCCCCGAGGCTTTCGTTCGGCAACAGATAGCGGTGCACCGCCGCCAGCCGCACCGGGGTAGGGCGCAGGCCATCGAAAAAGCTGTCCAGCCGTTGTTCGGGGGTCTTGTCCTGATATTTACGCCAGAAACGCAACAAAAACACCCGCCCTTCCCGGTCGGCGAAGCGACTCAGGTATTCCTGCCGACGGGGATCCCGGTCGTTTTTCAGTAGCTGAGCCCGATCTTCGTTCTGGTAAATGCTGTAACGCACCAGGTCGCGCATCAGTCGAATAAAGGGCAGGTTGATCGACTCGCGCAAGGCCTCAATCAGCATGGGCCTGCGGCCATTGTCCTCGCGGCGAAAGTTGTTGAAGGTATGCAGGCCGCCGCCGGTAAAAAACCGTTCCCCGGTGCCAGCGGAATAGCGCCGTTGCAGCGCGGCGGTCAGCATGGGCCGCAGGGCGTGATCCGGGTGGCGCAGCAGGTAGTCGATGGCCCAGCGGCTGAGCCGATCGTTTCGCTCGGGGGCCAGTTCGCGCAGTGCCCGGGGAGACAAGCCGGCGTAACGCTGGTGCAGCTCGGCGATCATTTCCAGATAGGTGGCCAGCACCCGCAACTTGGCGGTGGAGCCCAACTCCAGCTTGCTGCCTTCGTTGATATCAAACGGCTGCCGGGTGTTGTCGGTTTGTACCCGTACCTCAAAGCCTTCTGTGCCGCGTTCAAACAGGGTAAAGCTGTAACGTACCTCGGCGGTTTTTTCCGGTGACAACAGCCGTTTGCCATATAGGCCGATGGCGTCGGCCACTTCGGGCTGGGCCAGCCGGTGCAGGTAGTCGGTAACCTGTTGCTGCAAGCCGGCATTGAGGGTGGTACGGGCCGCCATGTCGAGTCTGTCCAGCTCATAGAACGACAGTCCCAGCAAGCCGGCCAGTCGGCCCCGGGTGACCAGCAGGGTTTTGCTGTTTTCGACATATTGTGTGACCGGTGCTTCGCCAAAATCGCGAAAGACGAGCCGCTGCGCCAATGCGGCGTCACGCAGTGCCGGGCTGATCAGGCCGGCCGCTGCCTGCAGTCGCAGGTAGCTGTCGGTCAGTTGCTGCAAATCGTCTCGCCCCGGATACAGGTAGTAGGAGGGGCGGCGCTGGGCAATCATCAGCGCCATCACCTGGCGCAGGGCCAGCCCTTGTTCGGCCAGCGATGCGGGGTTGCCGGGGCGGTTGCCCAGCAGGCGGTTAACCTCATCCAGTTCGGCGCCAAACCAGATCCAGAGACCGTCACCCAGGCCGTGAATTTCACCGTGACCGGGGGCGGCAGCCAGCGGCACCGAGTTGAGGTAGGCCAGGGCGATGTGCCGGCGGGCGGCCAGGGTCTCGGGCCCCTGTTGGTAGGCGCGTACGCTGGCGGAGAACATCTGGCGCAGTTTTTCGCCGGCCGAGGTGGTGCGCCCCCCCGGCGAGTGACGGTATTTTTCTATCTGGGTGGCCAGGGTGCTGCCGCCGGCCGAGTCATCCTGTATCTTCAGTGCCCGGCCCAGCTGTGACAACGCCGCCTTGGTAAAGCGTGGCCAGTCTACCGCCGGGTTGATGTGCGGTTGTGTCTGGCTGAGCAGTTCCCGGTTTTCGATAAACAGCAGGGTGCCGACCACCAGCGGCGCTATGCCGGCAAAGTCCGGGTAATGGCGTTGCGGATAGCGGTAGTCGTAGACCGGCTCGTCGCGGCAATCGCCGATAAAGAGCCCGGCCTGGGTTTTTTCCCGATAGGGTACAAACAGACTGTGATGGCTGTATTGTTGCAGTGCCGGTGAAAACTGCACCTGCTGTTCGATCACAAACTGTCGCTGCTGAAGCTGAGCGAGCAGCAGCGGCAGCCGGGTGTAGCCGAGTCGTTGATCGAAAGGGCCGTGATCGGGATAGCGAATGGCCGAGCTGGGACCGGGCTCGAGCCGGTAAGACAGGGTCTGGGCATAGCGGCTGATCTCGCGTGACTGCAGCCAGGAGGTTCGGGTTTCAAAGGCAATCAAGGCGGCGGAAGCCGTCAGTATCAGCAGCACCAGCAACCACAGCAGCAGGCGCCAGATGCGCCGACCGGCGCGGGGCGTCGCCGCCGGTGCAGGGTGATAAGCATCAAGATCAGTGTGTTCGACCGGGTGTTCAGCATCCATTCTCTCCCCCTTGGTGTCAGCCCTGACAATAGGGTTTTTATAGTAAAAGCGTAGTCTGACGACCTCGCTTCGGGGCGGGACAGGCCAATTATTTGTTGGACAAACAGGGCGTTGGGGGGAATAAACGTCAGTGCCGTTCGGCAAGCTCCACCTGACGGGCCTGTTGTTGCAGTCGATACATGGCGCGGTAACGCCCCTCGGGCTGGCTCATCAGCTGGCGATGAGTGCCGGACTCCATCAGCTCGCCGTGGGCCATCACCAGAATACGATCGGCCGCCTTGATGGTGGACAAACGGTGGGCCACCACGATCAGGGTGACCTTGCCGTGCAGGGCCTGTAGCGCCCGTTGCACCACCTGCTCGGTTTCGCTGTCGACGTTGGCGGTGGCTTCGTCCAGCAGCAGGATACGCGGCGCGGCGGCCAGGGCCCGGGCAATGACCAGTTGCTGGCGCTGCCCGGTAGAGAGGCGGCTGCCACGTTCGCCAAGCCGGGTGTCAAAGCCGTGCGCCAGGCCGTTAATGGTGTCCAGCAGGTGCGCCTGCCGGGCGGCGGTTTCAATTCGAGCACGGGGCAGCTGGCGGCCCATGTCGATGTTGTCATAAATGCTGCCCGCCAGAATAAAGGGCTCCTGCGGAATCAGCCCGATACCCTGGCGCAGCGCCTGCCGGCCATAACCACTCAGGGGCTGCCCGTCGATGGTGATCCGGCCGCCATCCACCGCATAGAAGTTGAGCAACAGGTTCAGCAGGGTACTCTTGCCGCTGCCGGTGTGACCCACCACGCCGATAAAGGCGCCGGCGGGAATTTCGAGGTTTAGTTGTGTGAATACCGGCTGATCGGGCCGGTAGCCGAAGTCGACTCCGTGAAAGGCAATGGCACCTCGGTCAATGGCGTTATGGCTGGTGCCGTAGTGTTGCTGCGGCTGCTGCATCAACTGATACACCCTATCTCCCGCCACCATGGCCTGTTGATAGAGGTTGAAGCGCTGGGTGATTTCGGCCAGCGGCTCGGTAAAGCGGCCCATGAAGTTGAGAAAGGCATAAAGCACGCCGACCTCCACCACACCATTAACCTGCTGCCAGCCAAACACCCGGAGAATGCCGAGCAGCACCAGTACGCTCAGCAGATCGATGGCGGGGCGCAGCAGCGCCGCCCCGATGTTGATGGTGCGCATGCGGGCCCGGTAGTAACGCCGGTTGAGGCGTTCGAAGCGCTCGGCGGCGTTGTGCTGCAGGCCACAGGCCTGCAATACCGCCATGCCGGAGATGGACTCGCCAAGCGTGCCATTGATGTCGGAGCGCAGCTGGCGGCTGTCGGCTACGGCGGCGCCGCTCAGCTTCTGGTACAGATAAATCACCCCGACCACGGTCGGGATCAGCAGCAGTGCCACCAGCATCAGCTGTACGTTCAATAACGCCATGGCCACAATAATGCCCACCAGCAGCACCACATTGGTCAGCACCACCGACAGAAACTGCACATAGAGATCCTTGATGGCCTCGGTGTCGTTGGTGATCCGGCTCACCAGCTGGCCGGTCATGGCCCGGTCGAAAAAGGCCATCGGCAGTTGCTGTACATGGGTAAAGATATGCTTGCGAATATCCAGCACCGCGGCCAGCGCCATGTCGGTAAAGCGCAGGGTCTGCCGGTAGCGAAGCCAGGCGGCGGCCAGCTGGGTGAGCACATAGCCGAGGGCCAGCCCGACCACCGGCCATACCGACAACTGCCCGGCCAGCAGATAGTCGTCGATAAATACCTTGGCCAGCAGCGGGCCCGCCACATCGGCGGCGGTGGCCAGCAGCAACAGCAGCAGGGTTTTTACCAGTAGCGGCTTGTCCCGGTAGACATAGGTCAGCAATAGGCCGAAGGTACCCTTGCCCTGTTTCTGGACATGTTCGGCCGAAGCAGGGTCGGTCGGGGAATGATGGCGGGGCGTGTCTTCAGTCGTCATCGAGGCGGGCCTCCAGTTGCTGATAGGTCCACATGCGGCTGTACCAGCCGTCCTGTTTAATCAGTTCGGCGTGAGGGCCCGACTGTTGCAGCCGACCATGCTGCAGCACCAGGGTGTTGTCCGCATGTTCCAGCGCCGACAGCCGGTGGCTGACGATGATGCAGCTCTGGCCCCGGCGGCGACGCAACTGCTGCAGTATGCGTTGTTCGGTATGCACGTCTACCGCCGACAAGGCGTCGTCCAGGATCAGGGTTGGGGCCTCACTGATCAGGGCCCGGGCGATGGCCAGTCGCTGGCGCTGACCGCCGGACAGGCTCATGCCTCGCTCGCCTACCTGGGCGTCATAACCGCCGGGCAAACGCAGTATGTCGTCATGCACACAAGCCTGGCGCGCCGCATCCATGATCTGTTCCCGGCTGGCATCGGGTCGGCCGAAGGCGATGTTGTCGGCAATGCCGGCGCTGAACAGAAAGGCGTCTTGCGGCACATAGGCAAACTGGCGGCGCAGGGCGTTTAGCCGGCACTCGGCCAGGGGCACATTCCCCAGGGTTATCTGTCCGCCGGTGGGCTCCCAGTAGCGCATCAGCAATTGCAACAGGGTGCTCTTTCCGGCGCCGGTGGGGCCGGCGATGCCCAGCACCCGACCCGGTGCCAGGGTCAGCGAGAGCTGTTGCAGCGCCGGTTGTTGACTGCCGGGGTAGCTGAAGTTCAGCGCCGCCACCCGAAGATCGGCCCCTTGTGGCTCGCGGGTGCCGTGGTCGGGTACGCTGTCGGGAACGGCCAGCAGGGTCTCGACCCGGATCAGGGCGGCGCTGCCGCGTTCGACGATATTGAGCAGCCAGCCAAAGGCGAACATCGGCCAGATCAGCTGGGCCAGGTACAGGGTAAAGCTGGTCAGTTGCCCCACGCTCAGCTGCTGGTGCCAGATAAGCCAGGCACCAAAACCCAGGGTCAGCAGCAGGGCGGCGGACATCGACAGAAAGACCACCGGCTCATAGAGGGCCTCGGCCCGGGCTACCTGATAGTTGCGTTCGGTGGCGGCCTCGGCAATGGCGCCAAACTGACGGCTTTCTATTGACTCCCGGCCCATGGACTTGACCAGCCGAATGCCGGCAATGGCTTCCTGCGCCTTGTCGTTGAGCACGGAAAACTGTTCCAGCGCGGCCCTGAAATGATGATGAATGCGGTTGGAAATACGGTAAAACGCCAGCCCCATCAGCGGAAAGGGCAGCAGGGCCACCAGTGCCAGCCGCCAGTCGATAAACCCGAACATGATGATCAGCACCAGCAGCAGGGTCAACAGACCGTCGAAGCCGGACAGTACCCCTTCACCGGCGGCGATTTCGATGGCGTCGATGTCGTTGGTGGCACGCGCCATCAGATCACCGGTATTGTGGCGGCTGTAAAAGGCCTGACCCTGGCGAGTGAGCCGCTCGAAGAAACGACGGCGCAACAGGTTACCCAGCCGGTAAGAGGTGCCGAACAGCAGGCGGCGCCAGCCCAGACGCAGGCCATACACGACAAGGCCCAGCGCCAGGATCAACAGCAGCAGGCGGCCATCGGCTTCACCGTCGGGCGAGGCGACCAGCTGATCGACGGTGAGGCCGATCAGATAGGGAATGGTCATGTTCATCCCCGTCACGGTGGCCAGCATGAGCAGTGCCAGGCTGTAGGTACGCCAGTGAGCCTTGAAGAACCAGGCCAGTTGCCCGAATAGTTGCATGCTTGATCCCGAAACTCATTTCAATCTGGTTAAAGAGGCGGTGTACGTAGGCCAAAGGGCCCGCTCCGCCGACTCGCTATAGATACCTCCTTGTACGCTCTCCGTTTCATCCCTGAAACGGAAGGTCGGCTGAGCAGATCCCTTTGCCCTACCCAAGCACCCAAGTCATCTGGCGGCTCCTCTAACCGACGACTCGGGCTCAGTGAAAGAGGCCACGGTGTTACCTCAGCCGGCCGTCACATGACAGGGATGTCATGTGCTGAGCGTCACATGGATGTGCTTGAAGCGTGTCGGGGGAGGTAACACCGTTGCCTCTGTTGCCCCATACCTCAAGTTATCACTCCAGATCGGCCAGAAAGGCGCGGATCCGTTCGGCGTTGGCGCCCAGATCGCTTTTGCCGACCCGGGAGGCGGAGCGCATGTCGACTTTTGTATGGACGTCGGTATGGACGTCGGTATGAATGCCGGATTCGGTATCGACGGGGGTCAGGCGGATGGCCACGTCGTCGCGAAAGCCGAACAGGCGGCTGCTGACCACGGCTTCCAGCAGCCGTTCATTATCGGCGGTCGTGTCGGCGGTCAGAGCCCAGCCCCGCTGTACGATCAAACCCCGTGCCTGGCGGTGAACCTGCTCGGGCGGGTAGGGCAGCAGCAGCGGGCCCAGGGTCGGCCAGGTGGCGGCTTGCCGGCGGGCCAGCGCCTCGCCTTCATAATCGGTGGAGTGATCGGAGGCCGAGCGCAGACGGGCGGCGGCGGTCAGCGGCGGAGGTTCTGTGGTATCGGTGCTGATGTCGTGAATGGCGGGCAGGGTCAGGCCTCGCAGAACGAAGGGAAATACCAGCATCAACAGCAGCAGCGGGGGCAGGGCGGCCAGCCACTGCCGGTGCCACAGCGCCAGGGGCAGCAATAAGATGGCCAGCCCCAATGCCGCCACCAGCAGCATCAATCCCGGGGTGTAGGGCCACCAGTGCCAGCGGGTGCCGACGATGCCGAGCAGCGGCAGCAGTAAACAGCCCAGGGAACCCAGTAACCAACGGTAGGTAAAAAGTGTTTCCATATGGTTTCAATCGGTTAGCATACACATCGATTGACTATGGGTAAGCCCAGGCGGCTTGTAAAGGAGTAAGCGGGTGGTCAGACAAACCCTGATGATGCTGTTGTTGTTATTGGCGCTACCGGCCCAGGCCGCTCAGGCGGTGTTTGCCGGTGGCAGCTTCTGGGTGATGGAACGGTTGTTTGCGGAACAACCGGGGGTGCAAGCCACCGAAACGGGCTGGATGAACAGTGGCAGCCGTCATCTGCGCCGGCAGGTGGTGCGGGTGGAGTACGATCCCCAGACCCTGAGTTACGGCGAGCTGCTGACCCTGTACTGGGCGGCGGTGGATGCCGTTGACGGCGAGGGCCAGTTTTGCGATAGGGGGACCGAATTCAGTCCGGCGCTCTATGTACAAGGGGCGCTGCAGCAAAAGTGGGCCCAGCAAAGCCGGGCCAGACTGGCGCTGGCGGATAACCGGGAAATTCGGGTCAGAATACTGCCGGAAGGCACGTTCGAACCGGCGTCCGCCCGGCATCAGCAATACTATCAGCAGCATCCGCTGCTTTATGCGGGCTATCGGCGCATGTGCGGCTATCCGGCCGGCGAAGGTTTCACGCTGCAGGCATTGGCAGGCGGCCTGCTTGTTGCCACTGAACAATAGTGTCGGCGATGGCGGCGGCATCATTCAAATCCAGCAACGGCACCGGGGTGACAAGGCACGATACATCGCTGGCCACCGCCAGAATATGAGGGTCGTGCCGGCACAGCAGGGGTTTGCCACAGGCAGGCCTGTGCACCTCAAGCTTGGCGATGGGGGCTTCGCGAAAGCCTTCAACCAGTACCAGATCGAGCCGGTCGAGGCTGAGTCGCGAAAGAGATTCATTCAAATCAGGTTCTTCCGGCTTGGTATTTTCCCAGGTGAGAATGCTACGATGGGGCCCGGCCAGCAGGCACTGGCCGGCACCGGCATGACGCAGCTCGAAGCTGTCTTTGCCCGGTTGATCTTGTTCTACATCGTGATGAGTATGTTTGATGATGCCAATACGCAATTGGCGCCGGGTCAGCAGGCCGACCAGTTGTCGCAGCAGCGTGGTTTTTCCGCTGCCACTGAAACCGGCAACACCGAGCAGAGCACAGGCATGATGAGAAGGGGACATGAGGCATCCTGTAAGCGGTTGACAGGCACCCAGTTTGCCACGTCGAGCCGGTATAATACACAAACACAAAATAGACGGGTTGCGCCATGAGCAAAGGAATATGGGGAGTCTTGATCCTGCTGTTGCTCAGCCTGAATGTCAGGGCCGAGGACATCAGCCTTGAATTGAGCGGGCTGAAGGGCAAACTGAAAAGCAATACCCAGGTGTATCTGGATCAGCTGCCGGCCATCGACGCCGAGCAGCTGCCCCGCTTTCGCAACAACATCGAAACGGCGGTCATCAACAGCCTGCAATCGCTGGGCTACTACAATCCGACCATCGATATTATCGCCGATACGGACAAGCCGGAGCGGGTAGAGGTGCGGGTAACTGCCGGTGAGCCGGTGCGTATTCGCACCCTGGACTTGCTGTTGCAGGGCGACTCGGCCTCGGATCCGCAGTTTGAACAGCTGGTCGGCAACCTGTCACTGAAAGAAGGCGATGTCTTTCGTCACGACCGGTATGAAAAGGTCAAGGCGAGCCTGCTCAGTCTGGCGCTGACACGCGGCTACTTCGACGCCAACTATCAACGCAGTCAGGTACTGGTGTACCCCCAGGACAAAGCCGCCGATGTGGGCCTGACTTTCGACTCCGGCCCCCGTTACCGCTTTGGTGAACTGAGAGTGGACGCCGACCGGCCGGTCGATCGGATACTGACGCCACTGTTAACGCTGAGCCCCGGCGATCCTTATCAGGCCACCCGTCTGGCCGAGCTGAGTCGCAACCTTTCCGCTTCCGGTTATTTTCGCCAGGTCGAAGTGTTGCCGGTGGTGAGCGAGGCCGATGAAAACAACCGCATTCCGCTGGCGGTGCTGCTGCGGGCCAAGGCCGACAACGAAGTTGAAGTAGGCGCGGGTTTCTCGACCGATGAAGGCCCCAGAGTCTCGACCAGCTGGGACAAACCCTGGATCAACAGCCTGGGGCACAGCCTGAAAACCAGCCTCAAACTGTCGGCCCCCAAGCAGGACATCAGCGTCGTCTACAAGATCCCCCGTGGCGATCCGCTCAACAACTATTACACCATTCAGGGTGGCTATCAGCTGCTGGATCAGGACGACACCGAGAGTGATCGCCTGGTGGCCTCGGTACATCGCTGGGACAAGGATGCCAATGACTGGACCCGGGATGTGTTTATTCGCTCCGAATACGAAGCCTATACCCAGGGTCAGCAGCAGGACACCAGTTTTCTGTTGATCCCCGGCGTATCCTACAGCCGTACCCGATTACGTGGCGGGCTGGACCCGGTGTGGGGCGATGCCCAGCTGGCCACCCTGGAGTTGTCCGAACCCTGGTGGGGCTCGGACACCCGTTTTATTCGCCTGTGGGGACGCAGCAAGTGGTTGCGCACCGTTGCCGACAAGCAACGGCTGATCGCCCGGGCCGAGCAGGGCGCGGTGTGGGTCGAGGATGTACAGGATCTGCCGCCGTCGTTGCGTTTCTTTACCGGTGGTGACATGACGGTACGCGGCTTCGGTTATCAGGACATAGGTCCGATAGATGAAAACGGCGATCGGCTGGGGGCCCAGTATGCCACCGCCCTGAGTCTGGAATATGACTACAAGGTGGCGGAAAAATGGCGAGTGGCTACTTTCGTCGATACCGGTACCGCCACCAATGACTATACCGAAGACTGGAAGGTGGGCAGCGGCGTCGGGGTACGTTGGTTGACACCGGTGGGCGCGGTTCGCCTCGATCTGGCCTTTGGTGTGTCGGAAGAACATATCCCCATGCGGATACATTTTACCCTGGGGCCCGAACTATGAACCTGATGCGACTCTTCAGCGGCCTGGTGGTGGCCCTGTGTTTACTCTTGATGCTGTTGTTCAGCCTGCTGTTTACCCAGCTGGGCAATCAGTGGCTATGGGGACTGGCCAAGCAGCAGGTGCCGGGCCTTGAAGGCACCCTGGTGTCCGGCCAGCTCGGCCGGGGCTGGCAGTTTGACGAATTGCGCTATGAGCAGGACTCGCTGGCCTTTTCGGCCCGGCAGGTCACCATCGACTGGCAACTGGGCAAGCTGCTCGAACGCCGCTTCTGGCTGCGCCAGCTGGTAGCCGAAGACATCGATGTCACCATCAAAACACTGCCGCCGGCTAAAGAAGAGGCGCCGAGCGAGCCACTGGGGCAGATAACGCCGCCGCTGCGACTCGATCTGGATGACATTCGGGCCGATCGGGTGACCATTTCGCTGCCCGGCCAGACCATCGCCTGGCAAAGCCTGCAGCTGGCGGCCCACTGGGATGCCGATGCCATGGTGATCACCGGCCCGAATCTGGACGGCCTGACCCTGACGCGACTTCCTGCTGACGCTGCCGCTTCCACCGATGAAAAGCCCGCCACGGCCGCCAGAGAGCCGCTGATCTTGCCGGAGGTGGTGCTGCCGTTCCCGATCAGGCTGCAAGACGTCAACCTGACCAACAGCCGGCTGATTCAGGGAGAACAAACCCAGGTCTTGAAGGCGCTGGCGCTGAATGTGGAAGGGCAGAACAGCGAGCTGACCATAGTGACCGCTGAGCTCGACCATGCGCTGGCCACCGTTAGTCTCGACGGCAACATCACCCTGAGCGGAGATTATCCGCTGGCGCTGGCACTGAACGCCACCCTGCACCAGCCGCTGCTGGACGGACAACTGGCCGGCCAGACCCTGAATCTGGCCCTGTCGGACAGCGTGCAACAGCTCAAGGGCAAGCTGACCCTGGGCGGGGTGGTGGAAGCATTGGCCACCTTGCAACTGCAACCGCTGGATCCCGCACTGCCGTTCGATGTTGCGCTGAACTGGCAACAACTGGGCTGGCCGCTGAAAAAGCCCCAATGGCGACTGGAGCAGGGCAAGCTGACCCTGAACGGCAGGCTGGAAGACTATCAACTGACCCTGAATGCCGAAGGGCAGGGGCCGGAGCTGCCGCCGGTCGGTATCGCGCTGGCGGCGAAGGGGGATCTGCAAGGCGCCCGCCTGAGCCCGCTGACCCTGACGCTGCCCCGGGGCGAAGCGCAGGTAACCGGTGACCTGAGCTGGGCCGGGGGCATCGACTGGCAAGGATTGCTGGCGCTGAGCGAGGTCGATCCCGGCGCCTTTGTGGCCGGGCTGGATGGTCGCCTCAACGGCGAGCTGGACACCCGTTTCGTGCTGAATGGCAACAAGTGGGAGCTCAATGCCCGGCCCGATATTCAGGGCCAGCTGCGGGATTACCCGTTGCTGCTCAAGGGCGAGGTGGTGCTGGATCAGGCCTTGCAAGGCAACATCAACCAGTTGCAGTTGATCAACGGCAATAACCAGCTGACGGTGAATGGCCGTATCACCGACAGCTGGCAACTGGACGGGGTGCTGAAGGCGCCGGAGCTTGCCGTCTATGCACCCGGTCTGTTCGGTGATCTGGCCGGCGATATTCGCGTGCGGGGGGCGCTGGCCGCGCCGCAAATCGAGGCCGGCCTTCAGGGCGAGCGAGCCGGCTTCAACGATACCCAGGCGCGCAATATCAAGCTGCAGGCCAAGGCCACCCTGGGCGAGCAGATGAGCGGCGATATTCGGCTGAATATCGACCGCATTCAGGCCGGTGAGCTGACCTTCAATGAGCTGCTGCTTACCGCCGGTGGCGATGAGGCGGCGCACCGGCTCGAGCTGAAGGTAGCGGGTGAGCCGTTGGCGGCCGATGTGCGCCTCGACGGCAGCCTGAACAAGGACGGCTGGCGCGGCCGGCTGAGCCGGGCGGTGCTGGATACCCCGTTTGAACGCTGGGCCCTGCAGCAGGAAGTGGCCATGACATGGCGAGAGCAACGTTTTCGGGCCGATCCCCATTGCTGGGGCTCGGGCGAGGCGTCGCTGTGTTTCGACGCTCTCACCGCCAGCGCCGAAGAAGGCCAGGGCGGGGTAAATATTCGTGATCTGAATCTGGCCCGCCTGGAGCCGTTCTTTCCGCGAGATTTTGCCTGGGAGGCGATACTCGGGGGGCGGGTCGATCTGCGCTGGAAGGATGGCGAGCCCCGGCTGAATGCCAACATCAGCACCACGCCGGGCACCTTTGTCAGCGGTGATACCCGACTCGATTACCAGACCCTCTCACTCACCAGCGAGATGGCCGACAACCGGCTGCAGTCGTTGCTGGCCTTTCGCTCGACCCAACTGGGCCAACTGTCACTGGATGCCAATGTGGCGGATCTCAAGGGACGCCGTGCGCTCAGTGGCAACCTGAGTATTGAACAGCTCAAACTCGACTGGCTGGCGCCGCTGCTGCCGGAAGTGGCCCGCCTGCAGGGCACCCTGGCCGGCAGGGCGCGGCTGGACGGCACCCTGCAGGCCCCCTTGCTGTTTGGCGATATCAGCCTGACCGGCGGCGAGGTGGACACCTATTCCGACATGGTCAAGGTACGCGACTTCAGTACCCGGCTGGATATCAGGGGCACCAACGCCACCATCAACGGTCAGCTCCGGGTGGGCGACGGGCCGCTCAATATCAGCGGTGAGCTGGACTGGCGGCAGTTGCCGGTGAGCGGCGAGATTCGCCTCAAGGGCACCGAGCTGGAAGCCGGTTATCCGGGCATGGGGCGGGTGCGGGTCAGCCCGGATCTGCAAATCGCGTTGGGTGAGCAGGCCACGGTGCGGGGCGAGATCCTGATCCCCTGGGCTCGCATCGAGGTCAAGGAACTGCCCGAAAGCGCCGTGGCCCGGTCAAGTGATGTGGTGATTGTGCAGCCGTCGGGCATCGTGCCCGACAAGGCGCCCAGCCTGCCGCTGGATATTCGTATCAATGTGCGGCTGACAGAAGATGTACGGCTGGAGGCCTTTGGTCTGGACACCCGGCTGGAAGGCAAGCTGCGCATTGTGCAGCGGCCCATGCGTAGTTTGCGTGCCAACGGCGAGATCCGGCTGATTGACGGCAGGTTTCGCGCCTACGGCCAGAACCTGCTGATCCGGGATGGCAGCATTCTGTTCAGCGGTCCGCTGGATCAGCCCAATCTTCGGGTGGAGGCGATTCGCAATCCGTCCAGCATGTCCGACAGCAGCATTGTGGTAGGGGTGCGGGTATCGGGCAGCGCCACACAACCCACGCTTGAGGTGTTCTCGGATCCCGCCATGCCGCAGGTGGAGCAGCTGTCTTACCTGTTGCGCGGACGCGGCCTTGAAGGCGGCGGTGAAACCGACGGCAACGCCCTGGTGCAGTCGATGCTGCTGGGTGCCGGGGTCGGCAAAATCGGCGGTCTGGTCACCAACGTGGGCGAGGCGCTGGGGCTGCAGGACGTGTCGCTGGATACCGGCGGCAGCGGTGACAGCACCGAGGTGAATATCAGTGCCTATGTATTGCCGGGGCTGCAAATCGGCTATGGCGTCGGGGTCTTTTCGGCCATCGGCGAGCTGCGGCTGCGTTACGAGCTGTTGCCCCGGCTGTATTTGCAGGCGACCAGTGGTCTGAGTCAGGCGATCGATATCTTCTATCGCTTCGAGTTTTAGATAATGGTGCCCGGCAGGTTAAGCCTGACCCCTCACTCGTTACAGGTAATACCAATCTCAGTAATGATCTGGTCATATTAAGGCCTCAGATCAGAGGCAACACAGCCGCCTCCCTCGACACGCCATGGGCTAAGGCCATCTGCGTTTGGCGATGGCTGCAAACATTAACTGGATGTTTGGTCCATCACCAAACTTGATGCAGGCAGCAAGCTGCCCCATGGGGGCTCGGAAATGCCGTCTGACCGCCAGGGAAGGCGGGAATGCCGGAACGGCAGGAGCATTTTTCGGCCATGGCATTTCACGGTCGTGGGAGCCGTTCTCTGTTGCCTCTTCTGAAACACCGAGTTGTCTTCAGGCTGTGTTAACAGGCGACGCCGGAGCATCAAGGAGGGCAAAGGGATCTGCTCCACCGACCATCACATGACAGGACGTCATGTGCTGAGCGTCACAAGGAGGTGCTTGAGCGAGTCGGTGGAGCAGACCCTTTGTCCGACATTGATACAGAAATTAAATAGACCACTTGTTTAATGTGATCGGTATAACCGGCTTGCTGTGGCAGAATTTGCCGGGTCGGCACCGCGCCGCTCATGCTTTTTGGGTCGGCCTTGGGTACAGTAGGGCCTTGTAACCATGCCCGGCCTGCGAGAGTACGCCCCATTATGATGTCTTCGCCTTTGCTGCAACAGGAACGGCTGGCCAAAACCATGCTGGCCTGCATGGCGTTTTACGCCCTGCTGGCGATGCACCTTTATTTACCTCATCTGTTCGGCATTGGGCTGCAACTGCCTTTCAATGTGATCGGCTGGTTTTTTATCGGCCTGATGACCACCCTGGGGCTGTGGCACTGGCATCGCCGCCGGCTGCTGACCAGCCGTTTCTGGCTGGGGCTGGTGGTGGCGAGCAGCCTGCTGTGGCTGCCGTTCTTCTATAGCCATAACAATTCGGTGGCCGGGCATGCCCTGCCACGCATGCTGGGGTTGTGCGGCGGCCTGTTGTTTTATCTGGCGTTGCAGCAATGCCGCCTTAACGGCCGGGGCCGCCGCTACCTGCTGTATTGCCTGCTGGCGGCGGTGAGCGTGGAAATACTACTGGGGCTGGCCCAGTTTTTCGTGCTGGAGCCGGACAACTGGTTTGGCTATAACACCGAGGTGCGCTCGCCCTACGGTATTTTTCAGCACCGTAATGTGATGGCCAGTTTCTTGGCCACCGGCATGGTGCTGGCGTTGTATCTCTGGCTGAACGAAGCCAAGTCCCCCTGGCGCGGCTTTGTGCTGAAATCGGCGTGGTTTGCGGCGGTCTTGGGAGCCGGCGGCATGCTGGTGGTGCTGTTGCAATCCCGGGCCGGTCAGCTGGGCCTGCTGCTGGGGCTGTTGTTGTTGCAGCCGCTGATCTGGCAAACCCTGATCCAGACCCGCTCCAAACGTTTGCTGGCCAGCCTGCTGCTGATCCCGCTCGGTATCGTGCTGGGCGTGTTCGGGTTGGACGCCTTCGACATGAGCAAGCGCAGTCTGAGCATTTATACCCAGGCCGATGGCCGTTTCGATATCTATGCCCACGGCCTGCGTATGTGGCTGGACAAGCCCTGGTTCGGTTTTGGTTACGGCAGTTTCGAGTCGGCTTTTTACAGCAGCTATGCCGACTGGCGCGAGCTGACCCCGGGGGCGCCGCCGCTGTTTACCGAGATGGGCCACCCTCATAACGAGTTTCTGCTCTGGGCCATCGAAGGGGGCGTGGTGCCGTTGCTGGGACTGGTGCTGATGACCGGCCTGGTGTTGCAGTTGCTGTACCGGCTGCCCTTTGCCCGAAGCCTGGCCTGGATTGGCATCCTGGCTCCCATTTTCATTCACAGTCAGACCGAGTTTCCGTTTTATCATTCGCTGCCGCACTGGTTGATGATACTGGTGCTGCTTTATGTGATGGATGCGGAATACGGCCGGCGTCGGCTGTTGGCGGCACCGCCGGGCTGGAGCCGCTGGCCGGTGCGGGCCTGGGGCCTGGGGCTGATGTTGTTTATGGCCACCGGTCTTTATGCGGGCCAGCAGCTGACTCGTTACGAGAAGAATGAAGAGCGCACCGAGGCGCAATTACAGGCGGTGGTGAACCCCTTGATCTGGTATGACAGGGTGGCATTTTATCGCCATCACTGGCAGCTGAGCCGGGCCCTGCTGGCCGAAGACCGAGCACAGCTGCTGGATTATGTGAGCTGGGCCCGGCGTTTTCTGACCCACACGCCCCGGGCGGGGGTGTATTACAACGCCTATCTGGCGCTGGCCACGGCGGGGGAAGAAGACGAGGCGCAACAGCTGCTTAACGAAGCCCGGCGCCTCTATCCCAATGTGCAGCTGCTGCGCAGTCACCGCATTTTGCGGGCCCGGGAGCGCCTGGCCACGCTGGCACCGGGCAGCTCGGTGGCCGAGCTCAACAAGGTGGTGCCGCTGTACGATCACCTGCGTCCGGCCATCGGCGGGGCTTATTGATTAGCGGGGTGAAGGCTGCGGCCAAGCCTGCATTTGCCTTTATCGTCACCCTCGCGAAGGCGGGGGTCCAGTGTTTTGCAGGCTACTCGCAGTCTGACCGTTCTGCGTGACAGGCTCTGGATTCCCGCCTTCGCGCTGAGGGATCCCCAAAAAAATAGGCAGACATGGTAGATTTTCTCTTTTGTTAATCGCCAAAAAAACAAAGAGGATCCGCCATGCCTGCCGTTCGCA
>NZ_BAABDS010000035.1:0-188 GCF_039539745.1 Oceanisphaera sediminis | reverse complement strand
CTCTGACGCGAATTGGTCGCCATCTGCCCGGAAAGGCCAATGTAAAGCACAAGATAAAGCGGGTAGACCGGTTTATCGGTAATGAAAAACTGCACGATGAAAACACCGCCATCAGTGCCGCTATCGCCCGCCGCATCACGGCATGCCTGCCCAGTTGTATCATTGCCATTGACTGGAGTGGCTGCTGC
>NZ_BAABDS010000034.1:0-922 GCF_039539745.1 Oceanisphaera sediminis | reverse complement strand
GTGTTCACACAGTTTGCTTGATATGAGTAGAGCGCTTTTGATAAGGGCGTGGCAACCAGTTCGCCTATAGCTTGTTGCACACCGAGTAAAGCAAACACCGCGTACAGGGATAACCTTATTCTTGTCGCTCGGGTTCGCGGAGCTCACCACTCGCCTTTACCAAAAATCGATGCGGTTAACTACCGTGTCTTTTTTGATAAGACTTGCCACTCGGCCTCGCCGGCTCGGCACTCGTCTTACCAAAAATCGTCGAAACTTGTTTCGACACCACGATTTTTGGTCCCCTTCGTCTAGAGGCCTAGGACACCGCCCTTTCACGGCGGTAACAGGGGTTCGAATCCCCTAGGGGACGCCATCGCGCAGAACACTAAGCATTACGCTGTAAGAGAACATTATCTCTTAAAGTCTAACGCTTAGAGTTTCACTACTCTTGCTCTTTAACAATCTGGAAAGCTGATAGAAATAATTTGTAGTTCTTGATACGCAAGTGTCTTGGAACTTCTTGGCGAAATATGTTGTAAGCATCAGTCACTGATGCGTCAACCCCGCTTTGAGCAAGTTGTTTTTATGCTGCCTTTATATAGCAATATATGTAGGCGAGCGTCATCGACGTGAGTTCGAGGCGCGGTTTGAACGAGTCTCCTGAGCATAGTTCACTATGTGATGGAGCGAGTGAAAGCCGCAACGACGAAATCACTAAGATGAAGCCGCATAAAACACACTTCTTGGGGTTGTATGGTTAAGTGACTAAGCGTACACGGTGGATGCCTTGGCAGTCAGAGGCGATGAAGGACGTGCTAACCTGCGTTAAGTACGGATGAGCTGGTAAGAAGCGCTTGAGTCCGTAATTTCCGAATGGGGAAACCCACTGCACTCAGTGCAGTATCGTTAAGTGAATACATAGCTTAACGAGGCGAACCGG